>NZ_WVUG01000475.1 GCF_017614965.1 Streptomyces griseorubiginosus
GCCGGGGATGCCTCGCGCGTCCGCATGAACGGCGTGCCCGGTGTCGTGAAGGGTTCGCCCGCCATGGTGAACGACTCGCCCACGATCCCCTGGGGTTTGGGCGGCCGGGCCTCGGCGGGCGGCGGGGTGCCGTCCCGCAGGGGGCCCGCGATCCGGGACTGCACATAGGCCTGGGCGCCCCAGCCCAGGACCGCCTCGGCCAGCGCCAGGCCGAGGCCGTGGTTGAACTGGGCCAGCTGCTCCGCGGTGTGCCGGCAGTGCGTGCAGCGCGCGAGGTGCTCGGCGAGGTCGGGGTCGACGTCGATGCCGCCGCGCCGGTAGGTGACGTCCAGCATCCGCAGGTAGCGGCGGCACTCCTGCTCGGGCGCGAGTTCGCGGTGGACCTGGAGGCACTCCTCGCGCAGCCGGTCGCGGGCCCGCCCCAGCTCGACGCGCGCGTCCTCCACCTCCAGACCGAGCAGCCCGCCGGGTATCTCCAGCGGTTCCGCCTCCACCTCCACGTGCCACAGCACGCAGCGGAGCGACTGGGGCAGCCGCTGGAACGCCCCCGACAGCAGGCGCCGTTCGGCCGAGGGCAGCAGATGGGCGACGACACGGTCGCCGCCCTCGGCCGCGGAGCGCAGTTCGGGGTGGAGGTGTTCGCGGCGGTGGTCGTTGTCCCACTCGGCCGCGATCCGGCGCACGGTGACGAGGAGTTGGGGCCGCCAGGCGGAGGTGGGGCCGTTCTGCCGCAGGGTCTCGCCGAAGAGGCGGGTGAACGCCGCGGTGGTCAGCATGCCCGCGGCGGGAGCACCGTCGGTGCACAGCCGCGCGTAGGCGAACCCGGCCTCCCAGTGCCGGTCGAGAAGCTCACCGACGGGCTGCAGCGCGGGCGTCGTTCCCGTCCACTTCTTGAGTTCGGCACTCAGTTGCTCGTCCGTCACCTCGAACCGACGGGCAGATGTGGGGGAATTCGACAGGCCGACGTCTTTCACGGCTGCATTCCTCTCGGGGCATGCGCATAAAGTCCATACCAATTGGCATGGGGACCCGTCGGCAAGGCGACGAGTCCACTCGTACGGGTTCGGCATCTCGAACGTCCGCCGGGGACAGCTCTTTTGAAGCTCGGGAACGAACGGGAGTGGCCTCGCGCGCACAGTGAAAACGTGCATTTTCTGTGCGCCGACGACGCACACCTTTTCACAGGTCAGCGAACCGGAACAAGGGATCTCGCGGTTTTGTGCATTGCGCGCGGGGCGCCGGACTTTGACGAATCGTCAATCCGCGGGAGGAAATTTCCCGCCGCCGCGCCGGGACGCCGGACGAAAACCATTGAGGGACCTCGCCCACCAGACGCGCTGCCGGTCGCGCCGGCGTACGCCGGTTCACTCCCCAACCATTGAGCCGCCCGCCCGGTACGCGCCGGGCGGTACCCCGTAGCGGGCGCGGAAGACGCGGTTGAAGTGGAACGGGCTCGCGAACCCCGAAACCGCGGCCACCCGCTCGACCGGAAGGTCGCTGCCCTCCAGCAGCCGGGCGGCGTGCCGCAGCCGTGCCTCGCGCAGCGCGCGCATCGGGGACTGGCCGAGTTGCTCGGTGAACAGATGCGCGAGGCGGGAGGGCGAGAGGGAGACGCTCGCGGCGAGCGAGCGGACGGTGTGCGGGGCGGCCGGGTCGGCGGCGATCAGCGCCTCGGCCCGGCGTACCCGGGTGTCGACACCGGCGGCGGGCGGCGCCGGGCGCGCGCCGGCGGCCGTGAGCAGGACGACCTCCTCCAGCGCCGTCAGGGCGAGTTCCCGGGCGGCGGTGCCGTGCGCCACGGCGACCCGGTCGTCGTCCGGCGCGGCGGCGGGCGGAGCCTCGGTTCCCGTCCAGCGGGCGTCGGCGAGCATCCGGCGGAACGCCGCCTCGACGCGGCCGTGCAGTGCCGCCGGGGTCGGCGTGACGGCGTACAGCCCGTCCCCGGTGCCGTACGGACGCAGCCACGGCGTCCAGGAGGGCCGTGCCTGGCAGTGCGCCCACCAGAACCGCCAGCCGGGGGCGCCCGGTTCGACGCCGTACTGGTGCCCGACGCCCGGGGCGAGCACCACCAGGTCCCCGGCGCGCGCGCCCGCCTCCGCGTCGCCCTGGCGCAGCCGGCCCCTACCGCCGGTCGTCCAGGTGAACAGCCAACTCCGCGCGCCGCGGGGGCGGTTGATGGCGTAGCCCGGGCCTTCGTCGTAGTGGCCGATCACGACCAGACCGGGCGGCGGCGCAGCAGTCCCGGGCAAGTGGTCAGCGTTCACGGGCATCCTCCTGGTGAGGGCCGCAGCCTAACGTGACCAGTGGGAGGAACCCGACCGAGGAGGGGACTGATGACAGTCACGGACAAGGACGCGTCCGGCGCGGAGATCCTGACCCAGGACGGACTGCGGCGGTTCGCGGAGGACGGCTTCACGGTGGTGCGCGGGCTGTTCGGGTACGACGAGATCGAGCGGCTGCGTGAGCGGTTCGCGGCGCTGCACGCGGGCGGGCGGGTGCCGGGACACTTCGAGCCCCGGGAGTCGGAGGATCCGCTCGCCGCGTACCCGAGGGTGATGCACCCGCACGAGATCGACGACCTCGCGCGGAGCGTGCTGCTCGACGCGCGGCTGCGGACGGTACTCGAGGCCCTGCTGGGCGAGGAGGTGCTGGCCGCGCAGAGCATGTTCTACTTCAAGCCGCCGGGCGCCCGGGGGCAGGCGCTGCACCAGGACAACTTCTATCTGCGGGTGGAGCCCGGCACCTGTGTGGCGGCGTGGGTGGCCTGCGACCTGATCGACCGGGACAACGGCGGCCTCGAGGTGGTACCCGGCACTCACCTCATGGACCTGTTCTGTCCGGAGGAGGCGGACCGCGAGGTGTCGTTCGCCCGGGAGTACGTCCCTCCGCCGCCGGGTCTCGCGGCCGTGCCGGTCGACATGGCGCCGGGGGATGTCCTGTTCTTCAACGGCAGCCTGGTGCACGGCTCCCGGCCCAACCGCACGGCCGACCGGTTCCGCCGCTCGTTCATCGGCCACTACGTGGGCCGCTCGGCCGAACGCATCGGGGTCTACTACCGCACGCTGACCATGAGCGGCGAGCCCGTGCGGCTCGCCGAGAGCGAGGGAGCGGGCCCCTGCGGCACGGAGTTCGCGCCTCAGGGGCCCCACTAGGCGAATCCCAGGGGCCGGATCCGCACCGGTCAGCTGTGCCCGACGATCGGGTGCGGGGTGTAGGGCTGCTGGAGTTCCTCGATCTCCTTGTCGCTGAGTTCGAGGTCGACCGCGGCCACCGCGTCCTCGATGTGGTGCGGCTTGGCGGCGCCGACGATCGGGGCCGCCACCGTGTCCTGGTGCAGCAGCCAGGCCAGGGCGACCTGGGCACGCGGGACGCCCCGGTCGTCCGCGATGCGGGTCACGGCCTCGACGACGGTGCGGTCGCTGTCCGGGTACAGACGGCTGCCGAAGTTGTCGCCCGCGCTGCGCTCGGTGACCGTGCCCCAGTCCCGGGTGAGCCGGCCACGGGCCAGCGGGCTCCAGGGCAGCACGCCGACGCCCTGGTCGGCGCAGAGCGGCAGCATCTCGCGCTCCTCCTCGCGGTAGAGGAGGTTGTAGTGGTTCTGCATGGTCACGAATTTCGTCCAGCCGTGCCGCTCGGCGACGTACTGCATCTTGGAGAACTGCCAGGCGAACATCGAACTGGCCCCGATGTAGCGGACCTTGCCCGCCTTGACCACGTCGTGCAGGGCCTCCATGGTCTCCTCGACCGGGGTGTGCGGGTCGAAGCGGTGGATCTGGTACAGGTCGACGTAGTCGGTGCCGAGCCGGCTGAGGCTGTGGTCGAGCTCGCTCAGGATCGCCTTGCGGGACAGGCCGGCGCCGTTGGGGCCGGGCCGGGTCCGGCCGTGCACCTTCGTGGCGAGCACGATCTCGTCGCGGTTCGCGAAGTCGCGCAGCGCCTTGCCGACGATCTCCTCGCTGGTGCCGTCCGAGTAGACGTTGGCCGTGTCGAAGAAGTTGATCCCGGCTTCGAGCGCCTGCCGGATCAACGGCCGGGACGCCTCCTCGTCGAGCGTCCACTCGTGCGTGCCTCGGTCGGGCAGTCCGTAGGTCATGCAGCCCAGACAGATCCTCGAGACGTCCATGCCCGTCGAACCGAGCTTCACGTACTGCATCGTTGCCGCTCCTGCCTTCGGTATGGGGGTACCCGAAGGGAGCGTACGTCCTCGTGCCGGAGGGCTGAACGTCACCGCCGCCCGAGCAGGTCCAGCGCCGTCTCCCAGCCGAACTCCGGCCGCGCGCCGTCCTCTCCCGCCTCGCCGGAGTACGGCTCGCCGAACCGGACGCCCATGCCGCGCAGCCGGGCCAGGCTGTCCCGGTAGGCGGGGCGGACGGCCAGGGAGTCGGCCACGCACGGGAGGACGGCGACCGGGACGCCGAGGCCGTAGGACTCGCAGAGGGTGGCCACGGCGAGGGTGTCGGCGAGGCCGGCCGCCCACTTGTTGACGGTGTTGAAGGTGGCCGGGGCGACGACGACCGCGTCCGGGGGCGGAAAGG
>NZ_WVUG01000476.1 GCF_017614965.1 Streptomyces griseorubiginosus
GGGGAGAGCGGGTCGGCGCAGCGAGCTTCGGCGGGGCGAGAATTTTGCGCGGGCACAGGCGGGGTCGATTCCGGACGGGAGTGCCCGGGGGGCGCTGTGGGGGCGTGCGCGGCGGCTTCGGGGCGCCGGTCGGAGCCTGCCGAGCGCGTGACGTCTGGTGCCCAGTGATCCTGAACAGCGTCGGCAGCACGATCCCTGGCCGCCGCAGGCGAGTCGTCCCGCGTCTGGGGAACCTGGCTGACGTCGGCATCCCGGTCCCCACCTGCCACAGTCGAGTCATCCCGCGCCGCAGGAACGTGGCCGGCATCGGCATGCCCGTTCCCGCCCGCCGCACTCGTGTCGTCGCGCCGCTGAAGAACCTGACCAACCTCCGCGTGCCGGTCCCGGCCCGTCGCATGCGGCTCGTCGCGCGTCTGCGCGGTCGCCCTCACGGCCCCGCCGAGCCGCACTGCCTCAGCCGTCGGCCCCGTGCGGGGAACGTCTCCGGCTCCCGGACCCATGTCACCCACCTCGTCGGCGAGTTGGTGGACGAGAATGCCGTGACGGAAGGCGGCCTCGCCGATGTCGGCGCAGGTACTGCCGTACACGGACAGGCGGTTGCCGCCCTCGCGAACGACCTCGACCGAGCGCTGGGCGGCGCGGGCCTCCTTCGTGAGGAGAGCGGCCAGGCGCGCGGCATAGGGACTGCGGACGGCGACGCGGGGGCGCAACCGGGTCCGGGCGAACTCGGCGGCGTCCTGGTCGGCGACGAGTCTGCCCCGCTCCAGGGTGACGACCCGGTCGGCGTTGCGGGCGGCCTCCTTGGGGTCGGTCACGGTGACCAGGACGGTGCCGCCCTGCGTGGCGTGCGCGCGCAGCATGCTGTGCAGCCAACGGCTCTCACGCGCGGAGAGGCCGTCGGCGGGGTCGTCGAGGACCAGCGTGTGGGGGTCGGCGAGCAGGGCACAGGCGAGGCCGAGCCGGCGGTCCATGCCGCGCGAGAGGGTGCCGAGGCGTTCGTCGCGCAGGCTGACGAGGCCGACCACTTCGAGGACCTCGTCGGCCCGGCGGACGGGGACCCCGGCGGCGGCGCACAGCATGCGCAGATGGCCGCGGACCGTGCGCGCCGGGTGTCCTGGCACGTCTCCGAGGAGCACGCCGACCTCGCGTGAGGGGTGGGCGACGCGGTGCAGGGGACGGCCTCTGAAGTAGGTGATGCCACGGCCCTGTTGCAGTTCGAGCATGAGTCTGAGCGCCGTGGTCTTGCCCGCTCCCGCTGCGCCGAGCAGCGCGGTGACGTGGCCCGCTCGCGCGTCGAAGGAGACGTCGTCGACGGCGGGCGGGAGGTCCTTGCGGGGATTGCTGGTCAGTCCGAAGGCCTGGATCACTCGTAGCAAGATAGCGCGCTTTGTCCGTTTTTTCGGGCAGCACAGGGTCAGTTCGCGGCCCGTCGCCCCACATTTCCGGAAGCCTGCTCGCCGTTATCTCCCGGACCCGGTTCCACCGCGCTCCGTGAAACGAGCCGTCACACTTCGGGACGCAGCATCGGGGGGTTGAGCAGAGTGGCGCCACCGGCACGGAAGAGCTGTGCCGGGCGGCCGCCCTGGCGCGTGGTCGTGCCGCCGGTGGGCACGAGGAATCCGGGGGTGCCCGTCACCTTGCGATGGAAGTTGCGTGGATCGAGCGCCACGCCCCACACCGCCTCGTAGACGCGGCGGAGCTCGCCGACCGTGAACTCGGTGGGGCAGAACGCCGTGGCGAGGGACGAGTACTCGATCTTGGAGCGGGCGCGCTCCACGCCGTCGGAGAGGATCTGGGCGTGGTCGAAGGCGAGCGGCGCCACCGGTTCGCCGTCCCGGCCGTAACCGCCCTGCTGCAGCAGTTCGTCGACCGGTGCCCAGCGTGCGTTGCTGGCGTCGCCGCCCGCTCGGGGTGCCGGCAGGTCAGGGGCGAGGGCGAGGTGGGCGACGCTGACGACCCGCATCCGGGGGTCCCGCTTGGGGTCGCCGTAGGTCGCGAGCTGTTCGAGATGCGCGCCGTTGTCCTGGGCGGGGACGGACGGGTCATGGGCGCGCAGTCCGGTCTCCTCCGCCAGCTCACGCGCCGCCGCCTGCGCCAGGTCCTCGTCGGCCCGTACGAACCCACCGGGAAGCGCCCAACGGCCCTGGAAGGGCGGTTCGCCCCTGCGTACCGCCAGCGCGCACAGGGCATGGCGGCGCACGGTCAGCACGACCAGGTCCACGGTGACGGCGAAGGGCGGAAAGGCTGACGGGTCGTAGGGCATGCGGCGATCATAGTCGTCTGCCTGACGATAAACACTCCATTCGTCGGCCGCCTCGATGGTTGATCGACTTCGGTCATTTCGGTGCGGTATGAGCTGGAAGGAAGCAGGGGGTGACGGACGCCAAGCACGCGCACCGTCTCCTCCCTGGTGTTGTGCTGTGGTGCGTCGTGCGAGGTCACGCTCCCAGTGACAGCCCTTCGGCCGCCTCCTCGACCATGGCGAGTCCGAGCCGGCTGACCCGTACGGAGAAGGGGGCGCCGGCCACCCGTAGACCGGTCAGGACGATCTCGCCCAGGGGCGCGCTGCGCAGGGGTCGGAGCGTGACCGAGCGGGCGGGGGCGTCGGGGCGGATCCCGGCGAGCGTGGTCAACAGGAGCACGCCGGCGGCCGCGGCGGTGGCGGCCGGACGACAGGCCGCCGGGTGCGGGAGCGGGGTGCTCGCCTCGGTGCGCTGCTCCCCCGCGTACATCTCGGGCAGCCGGTGGCCGAAGGCCTCGGCCGCCGCAAGAACGCCACGCAACAGCGAACCCGCCTCCTTCTCGTAGCCCGCGGCGGCGAGGCCCGCTACGGCCACGGCCGTTTCGTGTACACGCACGGCCCCGCTCCGGTGCCCGAACGGGTTGTGTCCCGGCTCCTTCGTGCCCAGACTCCTCAGCCCCCAGCCGGAGTCCAGGGCGGGGCCACCGAGCAGCCTGGCGAGTTGTTCCGTCCGCACCTTGTCGAGCAGTCCCGGTGCCTGTTCGCCCCCGCCGAGCAGGCCGGTGTCGAGCAGATGGACGGCGGCCGCGCCCAGGTACGGCACCGGGCTGCCGTCCGGGAGTCGCGCGGCCGCGGGCCGGCCTCCGCCGTGATCGTCGATCCAGAACTCCTCCTGGAACGCCGTCCGCAGCGCCCGCGCCCACTGCCGCAACTCCTCCCCGCCCGGCCGACCGCAGACGTTGAGCAGATCGGCACCGAGCAGTGCCGCCCGGTGCGCGTGGGCCTGTGTCTCGCAGCGGGCCAGGCCGCCTGGTTCCGGGTCGTTCAGGTAGGTACCGTCGCCGATGGTCGTCCGCAGCCAGGTCAGACAGCGTTCGGCCGTGGGCAGCAGTTCTTCCGTCTCCTGTTCTGGGAGCCCCCAGCGGCGGGCCTCCGCGAGGAGCACGGGGTAGAGCAGCGTGGCCTCCGTGGCCGTGCAGCCCGGTGGCAGATGGGGGCCCGCGTCCCGTCGGGCTCCCGGGATCAGGCCGGACTGCCGCCCTGGGCCGGTGAGTTGGGTGCGGGCCAGGGTACGCAGCGTGCCCGCGGCGAGCCGGGTGCCGAGCGCCAGCGTCATCCTTGCCGCGGCGAGCGCTTCGGCAGGGGCCGACCCACAGCGCCAGGGAGCGCCGGCGGCGAGGTGGGTGTCTGAAGGGCGGGCGGGGTCGCGCAGCAGGAGAGCCTGGAGGTCCTCGACGCTCGTCCGCAGGAGTGGCTGGAGCCTGGGATCGTCGCCCGACGCCCGTGCGACGGCGAAGGGGCCGGCCGCGGTACGGCCAACGGCTCGGACGCCCCCCACTCTGTCGGGCCGTACTCTCAGCTCCACACTAGTGCTGCCGCCGGGAGGCAGATCCAATTCCCAGCGCAGCAGCCCAGCCGAGGCCAGCGCGTCCGCGGGCGGTGGATCCGCCGTGACCGACGAGTTGCCGCCGGCGCTGGACCAGCGCAGTCCCGAGTCGTGGACGGTGGCGGGGAGTTCGGGCCCCGCTCTGCCGGATGCGATCGCGCCGAGGTCCGCCAGGTCCGTCCCCAGGGACACCTCGACCGGGAGGCGCAGGGCGCGTGGGGTCGCGTTGTGCAGCGTGATCCGCTCCGTGCCGTCCGCCTGGCGGACGCGTTCCACCACGAGGTCCGGGTCTGGACCGGAGTGCGGGGAGACGTGCACGGCCCCCACGAAGCGGGCCCGGTCGGCCGCGGTCATCCGGGCCTGCAACGCCAGCGGTTCCCGCCCGGCCACGCGGACCTGGCAGCGGGAGAGCACGCGTCTGCCCGCGCAGTAGAACCCTTCCAGTCCCTGACCGGTCATCTGTCCCTGTTCTGAGGAGATGGCAAGGCCCGGGAGCGCGACACAGATCAAGACGGTATGGGTTGGCGGTAACCCGGCAGTTCGACGAGGAGGCGGGCCCAGGGTGCCGCGGGGCGGCGGGGCGGGTCCTCCAGGCGGGAAGGTGGGCGCGGGGCGAGGC
>NZ_WVUG01000477.1 GCF_017614965.1 Streptomyces griseorubiginosus
GATCTCCATGCCGGGGACCGGGGTCGGGGTGGCGATGCGTTTGAGCAGGCGTTCCACCGCCGTCTCGGCGATCATCTGCTTGTCCGGGGAGATCGTCGTCACCGGCGGGTTCGAGTAGCGGGCGTCCTCTATGTCGTCGTAGCCGACGATGGCGACGTCCTCCGGGACCCGCAGCCCGCGGGCGGCCAGGGTGTGCAGGGCGCCCAGGGCCACCAGGTCGCTGTAGCAGAAGACCGCGTCCGGGGGTTCCTCCAGGTCGAGCAGGTGGGCCATGGCGGTGGCGCCGTCGGAGCGGTTGAAGCGCGGGGTGGAGATGACGTACTCCTCCCGGACGGGCAGACCGGCCCGCTCGTGGGCCAGCCGGTAGCCGCGGGTGCGCAGCTGCGCGGCCTCACCCGTGCGGTACGGCTGGTCACCGATCGCCGCGACGCGCCGCCGCCCGAGGTCGAGCAGATGCTCGGTCGCCTCGCGCGAGGCGCTGACGTCGTCGATGCCGATGTGGTCGAAGCTGCCGTCGCTGACGCGTTCGCCGAGCACCACCAGCGGCAGGCTCGCGTCACGCTCGGTCAGGTCCGACTGGGCCAGGCCCAGCGGGCTGAAGATCACGCCGTCGAAGAGCAGCTGCTGCGAGCCACGGCTGAGGAACAGCTTCTCGTGCTCGGCGTCGCCGTCGGTCTGGTCGATCAGGACGTTGTACCCGCGCACCCGGGCCGCCCGGATGATGCCCTGCAACAGCTCGGCGAAGTACGGGGTGTCCAGGTAGGGCACGACGACCGCGATCTGCCCCGAGCGCCCGGAGGCGAGGTTGCGGGCGAGCACGTTCGGCCGGTACCCGAGCTCGTCCACGGCCTGCTGCACCCGCGCCCGGGTGCTCTCGGCGACCGGCGCGTAACCGTTGACCACGTTGGACACGGTACGACTGGAGACGCCGGCCAACGCCGCGACGTCGCGGAGCGTGACGCCCTTTGCCATAGGTCACCTTCATCCCGGATGGGGTCGTTGTTGAAAGTTTCGCCCCAGCTCTTGCAGCGTGGCAATCCTTCGGTTAACACTTTTGCAGCGCTGCAGAGCCTAGCAGAGGCCCCCCGGAAGGGATGATCGGGAACCGCCTCCTGCCCGGCCCTGGCGCGCCAGGACGACCGGTAGGAGCCGCAGTGACGCACTTGACCGTTGCCGGGTGGGCAGCCGCCCGCGCCCGGACCGGGCGCACCTCGTTATCCGCCACGACCTGACGACACCCGGTCCTTCATGTCCGAAATCTCGAACGACGTTCGAGATCAGGATCCCGTGCACCCGCTTTCCGGCACATACCACCGCGTACCCTTCACCGATGCCTGCCCCTCGGCACCCTCACCCAGGAGAATGCTCATGTCGTCCACCAGACTGCCCCGCTCCCTGCGCCGGACCGCCGTCGCGACGACCTCCGCCGCCCTCGCCGGTGTGCTCCTCGCGGCCTGCGGCTCCAGCGGCGGCAGCGACTCCGGCTCCTCCTCCAGCGGACCGGTGCACATCAAGGTGTGGGCCTGGTACCCCGACTTCAAGCAGGTCGTCGACGAGTTCAACAAGACCCACAAGGACGTCCAGGTCGACTGGGTGCAGGCGGGCGTCGGCCAGGACGAGTACACCAAGCTGAAGACCGCGCTCAAGGCCGGCCAGGGCGCCCCGGACGTCGTCATGCTGGAGTTCCAGGAGCTGCCGACCATCCAGCTCACCAAGGGCCTGCTCGACATGGGCAAGTACGGCGCCAACGCGGACAAGGGCAACTACGTCTCCTGGGCCTGGAACCAGTCCTCCGACGGCGACCACGTCTACGCCATCCCGGTCGACGGCGGCCCGATGGCGATGATGTACCGGGCCGACCTCTTCAAGAAGTACAACCTGAAGGTCCCGACCACCTGGGCGGAGTTCAAGCAGGAGGCGGTCAAGCTCCACAAGGCCGACCCGAACGCCTACCTGACCGACTTCGGCAGCGACGAGACCGCCGCCGGCTGGCGCCAGGGCCTGATGTGGCAGGCGGGCTCCCGCCCCTACACCTACTCGGCGAGCAAGCTGCCCGACATCGGGGTCAACCTGAACGACGCCGGGGCGAAGAAGGTGTACGACTACTGGGGCGACCTGGTCAAGAACAAGCTGGTCGACACCACCTCGTACGCCACGACGGACTTCTACAACGGCCTGAGCACCGGCAAGTACGCCACCTACATCGCGGCCGGCTGGGGTCCGGGCTACCTCTCCAGCGTCGCCAAGAAGACCGCCGGCAAGTGGCGCGTGGCCCCGCTGCCGCAGTGGACGGCGGGCGGCAGCGACCAGGGCGACTGGGGCGGTTCGAGCTTCGCGGTGACCACGCAGACCAAGCACCCCAAGGAGGCCACCGAGGTCGCCCGGGAGCTCTTCGGCACCTCCGAGGCCGCCTGGAAGATCGGCATCGACCAGGCCTACCTCTTCCCGCTGTCCAACCCGATCCTCAACGGCACCTACTTCAAGCAGAAGAAGTACGCCTTCTTCGGTGGCCAGCAGATCAACTCCGTGTTCGTGCCCGCCGCCAACGGCATCTCCACCTTCGACTGGAGCCCGTTCCAGGACTTCGCCTACAACACCGACACCAGCGAGGTCGGCAAGGCCATCCAGGGCCAGACCGACTGGTCCGCGGTGAACGACAACGTCCAGAGCCAGGTGACCTCCTACGCGTCCAAGCAGGGATTCAAGGTCAGCAAGTAACCGGCCCGGCTTCCCGAGTCCGCACCGCCCCCGCCGACGCCCCGCGCGTCATCCGTCCGCCGTCGGCGGGGGCCCGTACGACGCGCAAGGAGATGTGATGAGCCTGCTCCGACAGCAGGGACCAGCACTCGCGCCCCCAAGTCCCGCGCCCGCCGGGGCGATCGGGGTCCCGACGGCCGGCGGAAGGAAGGGCCGGCGCTCCCGGGGGCTGTCCGCCCGTACCCGGCACCGGGGCATGGGGCTGCTGCTGGTCGCCCCGTTCACCCTGCTCTTCCTGGCCTTCCTGGTGGCGCCGCTGGCGTACGCCTTCTGGCTGAGCCTGCGGACCTCCACCCTGGTCGGCGGCGACCACTTCAGCTGGTTCGCCAACTACAAGCAGACCTTCACCGACCCGCACTTCCTGTCCGGTGTGCGCCGGGTCGCGGTCTTCGGACTGGTGCAGATCCCGCTCATGCTCGGACTGGCGCTGCTCGGGGCCCTGATCATCGACGAGGTCACCAGCCGCCTCGCCAAGGTCTTCCGCATGACCCTGTTCATGCCGTACGCCGTGCCCGCCGTGATCGGCGCGCTGATGTGGGGCTTCCTCTACAGCCCGACCTTCGGCCCGGTGAACTCCCTGAGCCACGCCCTCGGCATGGGCAAGGTCGACCTGCTGGGCCACAGTCTGATGCTGACCTCACTCGGCAACATCGTGACCTGGCAGTGGACCGGCTACAACATGATCGTCCTGTACGCGGCGCTGCAGGGCCTGCCCCGCGAGGTCTACGAGGCCGCCAAGCTGGACGGCGCCGGGCAGATCCAGACGGCCCTGCGCATCAAGATCCCGATGGTCTCCTCGGCGATCGTCCTGACCCTGATGTTCACCATCATCGGCACCCTGCAGTTCTTCACCGAGCCGCGCGTCCTGGAACCGACCGCCTCCTCGGTGATCAGCCCGGACTACACGCCGAACCTCTACGCCTACAACCTCGCCTTCCAGTACTCGGAGTTCAACTACTCCGCCGCCATCTCCTTCTCGCTCGGAGCGGTGGTCTTCATCGGCTCCTACCTCTTCCTGTTCGCCACGCGCAAAAGGAGCGGACTGAAGTGACGACCGCCGCAGCCCCCGCCCCCGCCGTCACCGCCCGGGCGCACCGCCGTGCCTCCGCCGCCCGCGGACGCGTCACCGTCAACGCGGTGATGGTGGCGATGATCCTGTACTTCCTGCTGCCGTTCTGGTGGCTGGTCGTCGCGGCCACGAAGAACAACGACGCGCTGTTCTCCACCGCCGCCCTCTGGTTCCACTCGCCGGCCTCGTTCTTCGACAACCTCCGCCAGCTGTTCACCTACAACGACGGCGAGTACCTGCGCTGGATGGGCAACACCGCGATCTACGCGGGCGTCAGCGGCGTCGGCGCGACGGCGGTGGCGACCTTCGCCGGGTACGCCTTCGCCAAGTACCGCTTCCCCGGCCGCAACCTGCTCTTCTCCAGCCTGCTCGGCGCCATCATGGTCCCGGCGACCGCGCTGGCCATCCCCACCTATCTGCTGCTGAGCAAGGTGGCGCTGACCAACACCATGTGGGCGGTCATCCTGCCCTCCCTGCTCAACCCGTTCGGCGTCTACCTGGTGCGGGTGTACGTGCAGGAGTCCCTGCCGGACGAACTGCTGGAGGCGGCCCGCGTGGACGGCGCGGGGGAGCTGCGCGTCCTGTTCAACGTGGCGCTGCCCACCCTGAAGCC
>NZ_WVUG01000478.1 GCF_017614965.1 Streptomyces griseorubiginosus
CGGGGAGAGCGGGAGGACGAGGGCGGCCGCGCAGCTGACGCCGATCGAGGAGGCGATCGTAGAAGCAAGGAATCCACGCATGCCCCTGATCTTGAACATAGTCAGACATATATGTCTATTGCGGAACTGACGGTTCGTCGGCTCCCGTTCGTCCGAACCGGTGGCGCCCGCGCTGGGTGCGCGGGCGGGGGCGCGCGTACCCTTGCGCGGGTGAACGCCAGTGATCGCACCCCTGCCGACCTGCTGTCTTCCGCGCTCGCCGCGGATCCCTCACGCCCCTTGGTGACCTTCTACGACGACGCCACGGGCGAGCGGGTCGAACTGTCCGTGGCCACCTTCGCCAATTGGGTGGCCAAGACCGCGAACCTCCTCCAGGGCGACCTCGGCGCCGGGCCCGGCGACCGGGTGGCGCTGCTGCTGCCGGCGCACTGGCAGACCGCCGTGTGGCTGCTGGCGTGCGCTTCGGTCGGGGTGCTGGCGGACGTGGACGGGAACGCGGCGGCGGCCGACGTGGTGGTGAGCGGGCCGGATTCCCTTCAGGCGGCTCGGGCCTGCAAGGGGGAGCGGGTCGCGCTCGCGCTGCGGCCGCTGGGCGGGCGGTTCCCGCAGGTGCCGGACGGCTTCGTCGACTACGCCGTGGAGGCGCCGAGCCAGGGGGACCGGTTCACGGCGTTCGCGCCGGTGGATCCCGAGGAGCCCGCGCTGATCGTGGCCGGGCGGGAGTTCAGCGGGGCGGAGGTCGTGGAGCGGGCGCGGGAGGAGGCGACGGGGCTGGGGCTGACCGGGCCGGGGTCGCGCATCCTGTCCGGGCTGCCCTACGACACCTGGGAGGGCCTCAACGCCGGGCTGTACGGGCCGCTCGCCGTCGGCGGGTCCGTGGTGCTGTGCCGGCACCTTGAGCAGCTGGACGCCGAGGGCCTGGCCCGGCGGATCGAGAGCGAGCGGGTCTCCGTCACCCGGACGGGGCACTAACGCCCGCCCCCGCCTCCCCCAGCGGGTCATGGTCGTAGGAGCCACACGTCCGTACGCCATGAGGGGTGGGCCCGCGCGTGAACGACAGCGTCAGCTCACGTGGTCGAGGCGCCGGGTCGTCGGCCACCGGCAAGGGGCTGGTACGGCGGCGCCGGCGCAGGTGGGTCCGGGCCGGCGGGCTCGGTGTCGCGGTGGTCGTTCTCGCCGCGGTCGGGGTCGGATGGGGCGTCTATCTGAAGCTGGACGGGAACATCACGGCCGACGAGGCCGCCGCCGCCGAGCTCGCCCGGTTCGAGAAGGAGCGGCCCACGTCGCTCGTCAAGGACGCGCAGAACATCCTGGTGATCGGTTCGGACTCGCGCTCCGGGGACGGCAACGCCCGCTACGGGCGCGACTCGGGGACCGAGCGGTCGGACACGACGATCCTGCTGCACCTGTCGGCGGGGCGCCACACGGTCACCGCCGTGTCGCTGCCCCGGGATCTGATGGTGGACGTCCCGGCCTGTCTGCGGCCCGACGGGACTCGCTCCGAGCCGGCCTTCACGATGTTCAACTCCGCGTTCGAGACGGGGGGTTCGGCCTGCACGATCCGGACCGTGGAGCAGCTGACGGACGTGCGGATCGACCATCACGTCGTCGTCGACTTCCACGGGTTCAAGGAGATGGTCGACGCCGTCGACGGGGTGCGGGTGTGCCTGAAGGAGCCCATCGACGACCGCGAGGCCAAGCTGAGGCTGCCCGCAGGGCGGGTGACGCTCGACGGGGAGCAGGCCCTGGGCTATGTGCGGGCGCGCAAGTCACTGGGCGACGGGAGCGACACGGAACGGATGGACCGTCAGCAGCGGTTCCTGGGCGCGCTCGTCAACAAGGTGCGCAGCAACGACGTACTGCTGAATCCGGTGAAGCTGTATCCCGTGCTGGACGCGGCCACCTCGTCGCTGACCACCGACCCGGGCCTGGCGAGCCTGCGGGGCCTGTACGACCTCGTGCGGGGGCTGCGTGACATCCCCACGAAACGGGTGCAATTCCTCACGGTTCCGCGGGAGTCGTATGCGTACGACGCCAACCGGGACCAGCTGGTGGAGCCGGAGGCGCGGAAGCTGTTCGAACGGCTGCGCGCGGACCAGCCGGTGACGGTGGCCCGGTCGACCCCGGGGAATTCCGGCGCAAAGAGCGGCAATTCGGATTCGGCCGAGGGGTCGAACGGCTACGGCGCGTACGGAATCGACGACGGAAAGTCCGGGGTAATGGGGGCGGATGAACCGTCGAACGGGGTTTCCCCCGCACCGACGTTCCGGGGGAACACGGCGGCAGAAGACACCTGCGGGTAAAGGGATTGCCAAATCGTCGCACTTATGTCCGAGAAAAAGGACGAATTGGCCCCCGTCGGGGCGTGGAATTTCTCACCGCCGTCATTGGGTGCCGAACAGGGCGGATAGTGTGAGCGATCCGGTGCCCTCGGCCGTATGGGCTTGTGCACTGTGAGACCGAGACCCGAGCGCCTTGAGGGGGGAAAGGCGCCGCGCCCCGACGGAGGAATCGGACAACCGTGGACGCGACAGGCCGTGGGCGGGCGGACGACATCGATCCCGCAGACCAGTGGGTGCTCAATCCGACCACCGGCGAATACGAACTGCGACTGAGCCCTTCCGCACCGCAGTCGGCGGTACCCGGTCCGCGCAGATCCGCGCCGCGGGACGCGGGGGCCACCGTGCGCAGCCGTACGGTCGCGCCCGACCGGCTGCCCGGCCGTGAGGTCCCGGGTCCGCGCCGGCGCCGTGGCGCGCCCGAGGAGCCGTTGCCCGGGCGGCGCGGACGCCGGCCGGTGAAGAAGAAGGGCAGGGGCAAGAAGATCCTGCTGTGGACCGGCGGGACGATGGCCTTCGTCCTGGTCGGCACGGCCGGCGCCGCCTACCTCTACATCGAGCACCTCAACGGCAACATCACGTCCGTCTCCGACGACGGCGCGAGCACCGGTGGCTTCAGCAAGGGCAAGGCGATCAACATCCTGCTGATCGGCACCGACAAGCGCACCGGCAAGGGCAACGAGAAGTACGGCGACGCGGGCAGCGTCGGACACGCGGACACGACGATCCTGCTGCACGTCTCCAAGGACCGCTCGAACGCGACCGCGCTCAGCATCCCCCGTGACCTGATCACCGACGTCCCGGACTGCCCGACCACCCTGGCCGACGGCACCCAGAAGGTCATCGCCGGCACCAGCGACGTCCGTTTCAACACCAGCCTCGGCCAGGACGACCGTACGCCGAGCTGTGTGGCGCGCACCGTCACGGAGCTGACGGGCATCACGCCCGACAACTTCATGGTCGCCGACTTCAACGCGGTCAAGACGCTCACCACGGCGGTCGGCGGCGTCGACGTGTGCCTGGGCAAGGACATCGACGACCCCAAGTCGCACCTGAACCTGAAGAAGGGCATGCGGCACATCGAGGGCGAGACCGCGCTCGCGTTCGTGCGCACCCGGCACGCCGTCGGCTTCGGCGGCGACCTGAGCCGGATCACGCTGCAGCAGCAGTTCCTCAGCGCCCTGATGCGCAAGCTGAAGTCGAACGACACGCTCACCAACCCGGCGAAGATGATCAAGGTCGCCGAGGCGGGCACCAAGGCGCTGACCGTCGACGACAACCTCAAGAGCATCGGCAAGCTGAAGGACCTCGGTCTGGAACTCGGCAAGCTCAACCCGAAGAACCTGACGTTCACCACCGTGCCGGTCGTCGACAACCCGGCGGAGAAGGTGAAGGCGACCGTCGTCCTCAACCAGACGCCGGCCCAGCAGGTCTTCCAGATGATCAAGGACGACGTGTCGTTCACCGCGGTCAAGGCGCAGCAGAAGAAGGAGGCCGCCGCGGTCGCCGCCCGCCTGAAGGGCCCCAAGTCGGCCGCCTCCGCGGTCCGGGTGCGGATCCTCAACGGCGGTGCCGACGCCGGCAGCGCCCAGGCGGAACTGAACTACCTGCAGAACGAGGCCGGTGTGCTGAAGTCGTCGAACGACGGCAACGCGGACGCCGTGCTGGCGAAGACGACGCTGGAGTACGGTCCGGACCAGGCCGACCAGGCGCGCCGCCTGGCCGACATCATGGGCCTGTCGGGCGCGGCGATGAAGCCGGGCAAGAGCGTGCTCAACGACCAGGGACTGCCGACGATCACACTGACCCTGGGCAAGGACTTCAAGGGGGCCGGGGTGAAGCTGAACGCCTCCTCGGGGACGGCACCGGCGGGGGTCCAGAAGTCCACGGCCGACAAGGTCGAGTGCGCCAAGTGACCTGAGGGGCCTGTCGTGCGTCTAACAGGACGCACGACAGGCCCGTTTCATGGCGCAAGGGTGGGGAGGACGGGGAATGACGCAGAGCAGTGTGCGCGCGGAGGGGACGCGAGGGGGCGTCCGGCGCGGTGCGCAGGAT
>NZ_WVUG01000479.1 GCF_017614965.1 Streptomyces griseorubiginosus
GGCGGGGCGAGCACGGTCGCGCCGCGGACGTCGTAGTGCGCGCCGTGGAAGTCGTAGGGCTCGCCGCTTAAGGCGCCGCGCAGCACGGTGAGGAACTCGTTGGTGCGGGCGTAGCGTTCGGCCTTGGCCAGGTGGTCGCCGAAGCGGGCCTGCTCGTCGCGTTCGCCGCCGGTGACCACGTTGAGGAGCAGCCGGCCGCCGGATAGCCGCTGGAAGGTGCTGGCCTGCTGCGCGGCGAGGGTCGGCGAGATGAAGCCCGGCCGGAAGGCGACCAGGAACTTCAGCCGCTCGGTCTCCTGCGCGAGCGCGGCGCAGGTCAGCCAGGCGTCCTCGCACCAGGTGCCGGTCGGGGTGAGCACGGCGTCGAAACCGGCCTCTTCGGCGGCCCTGGCGACCTGCGTCATGTAGCGGATGGTCGGCGCCCGGAACCGGTCTGCGGTGGGGGCGAGGGATGCGGCGGCTTCGCTTTCCGGGCCGTGCGTTCCGCGGGTGCCCACGGTCAGGGACCGGCCGTCGGCGGCGGTGGGAAGGAACCAGTGGATCTGCATGCCGTACTCCGTCCAGGAGGTGGTGCGGGGCAGTCAGTCGGAGGCGAAGTCGCCGGCAGCGCGTGCTTGCAGCCGGCGGTAGACGGCGTCGTCCAGTTCGACGGTGCCGGTGGCGAGGGTGTGGTCCGCCCGCTGTCTGCTCACCTGGCCGGGCAGGCGCAAGGGCGTGCCCTCCCGTGTCACGGCGCTGCTCATGGCGTCGATGAGCTTGGTGTTCCTTTCGGGGAATCCCGCGACTTGCCCGCCGAAGGACGGGTCCAGGGCGAGGAACGTGTAGCCGGTGCTCCAGGTGGAGTCCACATCCGCGCTCATGGGGAAGGCGAAGAGCGATCCGGTGAGGATTTGCACGAGCAGGGAGAGGGCGAAGCCGCGGTGCTCGCCGAACACCACCGCCGAGGTTGCGGCGTCGGGATCGTCGGTCGGGTTCCCGCACTCGTCCACGAAGCAGCCGTGCGGGAGCGGGCGGCCGGTACGCCGGGCCTCCCACAGGATGCCCATGGGCGCCAGGGTGGTGGACATGTCCGCGACGAGGGGCTCGTTGAGCGTGGGGATGGCGAAGGAGAGCGGGTTCACCCCGAGAACGGGGCTCCGGCCGCCGTGGATCGTCGCCTCGGCCCGGGAGGTGTTCATTACGATGCCGAGGTAGCCGTGGTCGGCGATCTGCTCGCTCCACTGCGAGAGGATGCCGTACCGCTGCGTGTTGATCATTCCGACGATTCCGGCGCCGAAGTCTGCGGCTTTGCCCACCGCGACCTCGACGGCGTAGGCCGCGCTGAGCGGTCCGATCTCCCGGTGGGCGTCGATGACCGCCAGTGCCCCGTGCTCCCGCACGATCTGCGGGGAGCCTTCGCGCTGTGGGAAGAATTGGGCTTCGAAGCAGAATTTCGCGACGCCGTGCGCTCGCCTGCCCTGCAGCTCACCTGCCAGGTAGTGCTCGACGACGTACGCGGACTTGTCGTGGGGAACGGATGCTGCCCGGCATGCCTCGCCCATGAGGTCACGCAGGGATCCGATGGTCACTCTCACCGGCGCTCTCCCGGCGGGCGCTGGCGAATGAAGGGAGCCGGACTGTCTGTGAGGGCTGCGCAGGTTGGGTTCGGCCGCCCTGCGCGCGGGTGCGGGGTGGGGGTGTGGATGATGCCGCGGTGCAGGGGCATGCTGCTCTCCTGTCGTGGAGAAGGGTGATGCGCGAGGGGCCAGCGGGTACGCCGACGGAACGCGTCACACGGATGACGCCGACGCGTAGATCAAGGGGGTTGGGCCACGCCGCCGCCCTGCGGCTGTAGCCCGGTTACGGCATGTCCGCCTGGGACGGCTACCGGTACTCGCGCGTCATGCGCGTGAGGATGAGGTGGCCGCGCTCGACGAGTTCCGGCTGCTGCTTGGTGAGGCCGGAGTCCAGGTAGGAAACGCCGAGCCTCACAGTCAGCAGGCGCAGGACTCGCTCCTCGCGGTCGGACAGCGGGCGGCCGTAGCCGGAGAAGTAGGCGGCCTTGAGGTCGGGGCGCACGGCCCAGACCGCGCCGCACAGCCACACGAACTCCTCGACCGCGATGCCCGGGGCGAACATCTCGAAGTCGATCACTCCGTGGCCGTGTTCCGGGTGCCACATCCAGTTGCGGGTGGCGTAGTCACCATGCCGGTACACCGCGGAGATCCCCGCGGCCAGCTCCGGCAGCTCCCGGGACACAGCCCGCACCAGATCACGCTGGTCATTATCGAGGTGTCCGGCGGTGCTCTCCAGACAGGCGGCGGCCTCCTCGGCCTGGTTTGCCATGGACGTCCTGATGTCCTCGCGGACCTGGTCCGAGGCGGGGTGGGAGTGATCGTGCCAGCGTCGGAGGAGGTGCCCGGCGAGTTCATACACGTGCCGCTCCTCCCCCACGTCCAGGGGCAGACCCCGTACGACGTTGCCCGGCTGCCGCGACGTCATGAGCACGTGGAGATCGGGGTCCGAGGCCAGGAGACGGGGTGCCTCGTGGGCGCCGAGTGCACGCGCCGCGTACGCGTAGCCGCGGACCTCCCGCTCGTAGTCCCTCGTGCTCGGGCTCACCTTCACGAAGACGGCGTCCGCGCCCACTGCCACCCGCCAGACCCTGGAGCTGCCCCGGGGCCAGGACACGTCCGTGACCTGTGCCGCGCCGGGCAGGTGACTGGATACCCATCGCCGCAGGTCAGAGGGGATAGGAGTGTTCTGGGTCATGAAGGGTTCTTCTCCGGATCGCGTGGGAGCAGCGGCAGCCCGCAAGGGCTGGGTGAGCTGCGTGGTGGCCGCGGCGACGCCTTGACTGTACCCACCCGCGAGGGGCGGGCGTGTCCGGCGAGGCGGCGCCCGAAGAACGGAGACCTCGGGAACCCGGCTCGGTGCCGGCTGGGTCGCCAGTGCCGGGGACCGTGTTCTGGGCAATGGTGTTCTCCTCTCGATTGTCGTGTTCACTCGTCTTGGGGATCAGGCGGGCATGGAGTCCGCGTCCGTCTGATCCGCCGCAAGGGCGGGGTGGTGGCGCGGGCGGGGTCAGAAGTAGTCCGCCAGCCACGGTTCGCGCTCTGCGGTTGCCGTCAGTAGTTGGGCGAGCGCTCGCGGGTCTCCGCGCACTCCGGCGATCTCCGCGGCAGCCACGCTGCGGTATCCCCCGGCGTACCAGACTGCGAGCTGTCCCCTGGTCAGGGTGAGTCGTCCTGTCCGAGTGGTGGGTTCCAGTTGCCCCTCGCCGCCGGTGATCCGCAGGACGAACCGTTGTGTGGCGTTGCCGTCCTCGGTGACGACCTCGATCGGCAGGGCGAGGTCCAGCTCGTCAGGCCAGCCACGCAGTTGCACGGCCTGCACCGGATCCAGGACGCGCACCATCCATGGATGCCAGGCATGTGCCGCGAGAGAGCTGGAGCGGTGCAGGTGGTGCAGCAGCACGGGTATGGGCGGCAGTCCTGTCCGCTGGAAGAAGACGCTGGGGATACGGCTGTTGTGCCGGCCGAGGAAGGCGAACATGGCGGCGGCCGCCGCCTGGTCGCCCGCCCAGAAGTCGTAGACCACCAGGCGCCGACCCTCGGAGGGGTGTCGCTCGCTGCCCACGGACAGCACCCCGGTCGGCGCCTGGCCGGGCCGGTTGAACCGGTAGGTGGCGAGGTCGTGGTGCTGTCGCTGCTGCCAGGCCTCCCACCAGCGCGGACGCTCCCACGGTCCGTTCCACCGCGCGGCCAGCTCGTTGCACAGCAGGCGGACCTGTTCGTCTGTTCCGTGGGTGATCTCGAAACCGGATTCGCGGAAGCTGCGCCGCAGTTCGTCGGTGGGGACGGTCCACGAGTACACCTGGGCCGGCGCCTCCCACCCCAGGCGGCGGACGTATCCGGTGGAGGCGGTCCACAGGGTGGCCACCACCGCGCCCTGCTCCTGCAGGGGCCGCAGCCGCTCGGTGACCAGTGCGCCCGCGAGCTGGCCACCGCGTTCCTCCGGGGCCACGCATCCGCAGGCCATGCTGGCCCCGGGCACCGGCCGGCCGCCGAAATACTGCGGGATCAGCAGTCCCAGGCCTCCGGCGACGACCTTCCCGTTGCGGACCGCGACACGGCGGTCGGCGTGCGCGCCGAGACGCAGGATGTCCTCCACCGGGTGGCCGTACGCGCGCCGGGCCAGCGTGTCGTACGTCCGCCACTGCTCGTCGTCGGCTTCCACGATGTCCAGTGCCGCAGTGGTCATGCCGTGCCCTCCCTCTTCTAGTGCTGTGACCGCGTTGGTTCGCCGGGTTGGTCAGGCCACGCTGGTGAGGGGGCGTCCGCCCCATCGGATGCCCTTCTCGCTTCGGATGCGGGCGCGTTCCTTGCGTTCGGCGGCGAGGACGTC
>NZ_WVUG01000047.1 GCF_017614965.1 Streptomyces griseorubiginosus
CAGCCCTTCCCCTGCCTCCCGACACCCGTCTCGCCGCCCCCGTCCCCTCGCCCGGGAACCCATTCCCCAGGAGAGAACTCACATGAAGAACATCGTCGTGATCACCGGCGCCTCCAGCGGCTTCGGTGCCCTGACCGCCCGCGCCCTCGCCGACACCGGCAACACCATCTACGCCGGCATGCGCCAGACCGACACCCGCAACGCTCCGCAGGTCCGGGCCGCCGCCGACTACAGTGCCCAGCACGGCGTCGACCTACGCGCCATCGAGCTCGACGTCAACTCCCAGGATTCCGTCAACGCCGCGACCGACCAGATCCTCACCGAACACGGCCGCGTCGACGTACTGATCCACAACGCCGGGCACATGGTCACCGGACCAGCCGAGGCGTTCACCCCCGAACAGCTCGCCGAGCTTTACGACATCAACGTCCTCTCCACCCAGCGCGTCAACCGCGCCGTCCTGCCGCACCTGCGCGCAGCGGGCAAGGGCCTGGTGATCTGGGTGTCCAGCTCCAGCGTCAAGGGCGGCACCCCGCCGTACCTGGCTCCGTACTTCGCCGCCAAGGCCGCCATGGACTCCCTCGCCGTCAGCTACGCCGCCGAACTGGCCCGCTGGGGCGTGGAGACCTCCATCGTGGTGCCGGGCTCGTTCACCAGCGGCACCAACCACTTCGCCCACTCCGGCCACCCCGCCGACCAGGCGATCGAATCGGCGTACGAGACGAAATACCCCGGCCTCATGGAGCAGGTCGCCCAGAAACTGGCCGCCCTGGCCCCCCAGGGCGCGGATGCTTCCATGGTCTCCGACGAGATCGCCCGCATCGTCGCGCTCCCCGCCGGTCAGCGCCCCTACCGGGTCCACATCGACCCCGCCGACGACGGCTCCGAAGAGGTCTCGAACGTCGCCGACCGCATCCGCCGCGAGTTCCTCACCCGAGTAGACCTAGCTGACCTGCTCACCATGCACCCGGCAAATTCTCACAGCCATGACCGGTGACGACAGCACGTACAACAGCCCGGACACAGGCCCCGGCCCGGCGAGGGTCGTTCGGGCAGCCGCGGTGCAGGCCGCCCCCGTCCCGTTCGATCCGGTGGCCACGTTGCGCGTCGTGCGACGGTGGCTGTCCGAGGCAGCCGAGCGGAACCTGGATCTCGTGGTGTTCCCTGAGGCATTCATCGGCGGGTCCCCCAAGGGATCAGCGTTCGGGGGAGTGGTGGGCGACCGGACCACTGCCGGACGAGAGGAGTTCGCCCGGTACTGGAACGGCGCCGTGGAGGTGCCCGGCCCGGTCACGGACCGCCTGGCCCAACTGGCGGCCGGTGCCCGCACACACCTGGTCATCGGCGTCGTCGAACGGGAATACGGCACGCTCTACTGCACGGTCCTATTCTTCTCCGACACAGGAGCCTTCCGCGGGAAGCGGCGCAAGCGCATGCCTACCGGCGCCGAGCGGATGATCTGGGGGTTCGGCGATGGCACAACCCTTGATGTGCACCCCACGAAGCTCGGCCGACTCGGGGCCGTGATCGGCTGGGACAACCTCATGCCCGCGACGCGGATGGCCATGTATGCGCAAGGCATCGGACTGTACTGCGCGCTGACAGCGGACAGCAGGGAAAGCCACCACGCGACTATGCGCCACATCGCCATGGAGGGCCGGTGCTTCGTGCTGGTGGCGAACCAATGCCTGCGTGTGGGGGACTTCCCGGCGGGTCACCTCACGCCGTACGGCGACGACCCGGAGCAGCTCATCTCCCGGGGTGGCAGCAGCATCATCGGTCCGCTGGGCGAGGTGCTGGCCGGGCCCGTCCTGGACAAGGAGGTCCTGCTGAGCGCGGACCTCGACATGGGGCTGTCCCGCGCGCTCGCTACGCGCGGCCCGACGTCTCAACGACATCGCGGATGCGGCCAGCCGGATCCGCGACATAGTGCGCCGCACACCCGTGATACGGGTGGCGGCCGGGGAATTGGGCGTGCCCGTCCCCGTTCTGCTGAAGCTGGAATTCCTCCAGCACACCGGCTCCTTCAAAATCCGCGGCGCATCCAACGCCCTCGCCGTCCTGAGCGCTGCGGAAGATGGCGCCCCGAGCCCGGCGTCTGCTGCGCGTCGGGAGGCAACCACGGGGCGGCCGTGGCCTGGGCAGCGCGCGAAGCAGGCCTGCCCGCCACCTGTTCGTGCCCGACTTCTCGCCCAAGGCAAAGGCCGACGTCATCCAATCTTTGGGCGCACGCAAACCTACATGCCCAGCCGTAATCAACGGAGAACCTCATGACCAACGATGCCTACTCGACCCTGCGCGTGAGCAGCGAACACGGCGTCGCCCGGATCGTCCTCGACAATCCCCCGGTAAACGCGCTCGGAACGACGATGATGCGCGAGCTGCGGACGGTGCTGACGGGCTTCAAGGACGATTCTTCCATCCGCGTGATCGTCTTCTCGAGCGCCGACCCGGAATTCTTCATTGCTCACGTGGACATGCACATCGGGGAGGAGATGGACGTCCTACAGGAACTCGCCGCCTCCGCGCCAGCGGACGTCAACGTGTTCCAGGCGATCGGCGAACTGATCCGCCACCAGCCCCAGGTGACCATCGTGAAGCTCGCCGGGAAGGCCCGCGGAGGCGGGGCGGAATTCGTGGCCGCAGCGGACATGACATTCGCCGCCATCGAGACCGCTGGACTCGGTCAGATCGAAGCGCTGATGGGCATCATCCCCGGCGGAGGCGGAACGCAGTACCTGCGGGACCGCGTGGGTCGCAACCGCGCACTGGAGGTGGTTCTCACCGCCGACTTGTTCGATGCCGAGACCGCAGCGTCCTACGGATGGATCAACCGGGCCCTGCCGGCCGACGAGCTCGACGGGTACGTCGACCGTGTCGCCCGGAATATCGCCGCGCTGCCCGACGGTGTTATCGAAGCAGCCAAGAGCGCGCTGCCCGCCGATGACTTCAAGGAAGGACTCCTCCGTGAGAACGAGGCTTGGGCTTCCACGTTCAGCCGGCCGGCCGCTCAGCACCTGATCAGCGGGGGCCTGCAGGACGGCGCGCAAACACCGGCCGGCGAACACGACCTTGAGGGACTGATGCGCAGCGTCGCGCGCTGATTGCCGGACGGCCACATGACACATCACCGATCGGCCCCATAGCCATCCTGTTCGTCCACCAAACCACTGAGCTTCCAGTTCGGGGTTCGGAAACACGCACTGATCTTGTTCTTTATCTACCAAGATCTTCCGGGCTTGCCGATGGCCTTGAGGGTCTCGGGGCGTTTGACGGTCTTGCCGACGTCGTAGCGGGGTGCGGGATGGCGGTTCTTGGTCCCAGGCGGTCGTCCGGGACCAGTGCCGCTTGGTTGGGGAACACGGGCCGGGCAGAGCAGGTGGACTCGGATGTTCCTGAACCCCCGCGGACCCGGGCAGGGGTGAGCCGATCGCGCTTGGCCGGCTTCTCCCAGGGCCGACGGAGGTCGGCGGCCAGCGGCCGGGCGAGGCGGAGCTGGGTGTGGGCGACGACCACGAGCCATGTCCACCGGTTTGTGGCCTGGGGAGTAGGGACCTTCGGGGTGGTCCGGCCGGGGATTTGCTTTCCGAACCTGAAGGTGTGCTCGAGATTGAATCTCCGGAGGAACATCTGCCACCACAGATCCACGTCTGCCGGGGCGGCGCCGGTCTTGGAGGACCACAGCCAGGCCCATGGACCGACACTGAAGGGGAACCTGGCACTGGTCGCCCAGGGCGACCTGACGATGGGCGGGCGGACCAGGCCCGACGGTTCGGTGGACTACACCGACGTCGACCACACGTCCGCCAACGACCTGCCCGGCGCCACGCTCACCCCGGAGAACCCGCTCGCCGGTGTGGACCAGATCGCCCGGCAGGCATCGCCCGCGTTCAGGGCGACGTCGTCGTCGATCCCAGGATCTTTACGCCCCCGGAGCTGGACCCGCAGCCCACCCCGCTGATCATCAACGACAACCTCATCGACCTGCTCACCACCCCCACCACCGCCGGGCACCCGGCCAAGATGTTCTGGCGCCCGCAGGTCAAGCCGTACAGCGTCGACTTCAAGGTGAAGACGGTGGCCGCCGGCGCCACGACGAACATCACGGTCAAGGCCTCGGACGGCACCAAGATCACCGTGTCCGGTCAGATCGCGGCCGGGACGCAGCCCGTCCTGAGGACCTGCCCCGTCCAGATCACAACGCCTTCGGCCGCACCGCGCTGATCGAGGCACTCGGCCGGGCAGGCGTCACCGTGAGCGCCCGTCAGACCGGCCCCAACCCGCAGCCCAACTGCCCGCCTCCTACGACCACGATTCTGCGCAGATGATCGGCGCTGGTGGTGCCAGTTGTGTCACTGCCGGGCTCGTGTCCGGGCTCGTCAACCGCGACTGCCGTGTGGTCGCGCTTGTGGGTGTCGACGCCGAAGATCACCATTGGCCCGGTCCTCCACGTTCAGTGAGAAACCGCAGGACCGGCTGACGGGCACCCATCAATTCGAACGATGTCGCGCTCCTATCAAGCCACGCCATCCGGTCCGTGTGGATCCCGCGAGTCGCAGAAGGGGACCTCGCCACCACAAGGTGGGGCATGGAGTGGTCGAGCGAACTCGCGGGCCCCATATGGTCATCGCCGATCTCGTCCACGGCTTCGCCACCGTCGGTGACCGGTTTCACGCACGGCATGAGCCGGCACCGAGAGGAGCTCGTTGATCCGGTTATTGCACCCGGGGGGTATGGCCTGCAAGACCGTCCAACGTCACCGACCCGTGTACAGGGCGGTGGGGTGAGGCCCGTGGTGCCAGGGCGACGGTGACCGGCCGGTACTGGCTGTCAGGGGTGCATCCGTGCGATCGGTTGATTGTTGATGGTCGGACGGACCGGGCGATCCCTGGGGGGTGCGCCCGCACGAGACATTGCCCATACCAGTCAGACCACACTAGTATCGCTGGCGTAACTGGTTCGCCGGAGTCTCTGGCTGGCTGAGAAGGAGTTCATTCTGTGCGGGTTTCGCCGATCGTCTTCCCGGACCCAGAGGCTCTGGGGCGCAGGCTCGCCGTGGAGATCGCGGATGAGATCGAGGAGGCCGCCCAGGCGGGGCGCACGTACGCCCTCGGCTGTCCTGGTGGCCGCAGTGCGCTTACCACCTACCGGGCGCTGACACAGGTGGTGGCGGCCCGGGGAACCGACCTCGGGCATGTCGTGATCGTGATGATGGACGAGTACATCGAAGCGGTGGCGCCGCCCGCGCGCGGCTCGCGGTACCGGCTCATCGACCCCGAACTGCCCCACAGCTGCCTCCGCTTCGGCCGGAAGGAAATAGTGGAGCCGTTGAACCAGGTCGTGGGGCCGGGGCGGGGTATCACCCGGGATCGCCTGTGGGTGCCCGATCCCAGTGATCCGGAGGCGTACGACAGCCGGATCGCCGAGGCCGGCGGCATCGACCTGTTCCTGCTCGCCTCGGGGGCGGGGGACGGACATATCGCCTTCAACCCGGTCGGCAGCTCGGTCGACTCCCGCACCAGAGTGGTTGTGCTGGGGGAGCAGACCCGGATCGACAACCTGTCCACCTTCCCGACCTTCCGCGGGCTGGAGGACGTGCCCGACCACGGCGTCACCGTCGGACTGGACACCATCCGCTCGCTCTCGCGACGCGTGGTGATGATCGTGCACGGCCGTGACAAGGGCCGGGCCGTCCGCCGCCTCACCCAGGCGTCCGGATACGAGGCCGACTGGCCGGCCACCGTCTTCGCCGCATGCGCACGACCTCAGCTCTATCTGGACCAGTCGGCGGTCGCCGCCTCCGCGTCGTTCGCGTTGCTCTGACACCGCGCCCCCATCGCAATCGACAATGTCCCATCCACAGATCCTGGAGGATCGATGGCTCGCGTAAAGATCGCCTACCTCGGCGGGGGCTCCTCCCGCGCGGCGGGAACGATGGCCTCGTTCATGCACCACGGCAAGGAGTTCGAAGGTTCCGAGTTCGTCCTGATCGACCTTGAGCAGGACCGGCTCGACGTGGTCCAGAAGCTCACCCGGAACATGGCCCGCAACCAGGGGCTCGACGTCACCATCACCACGTCCACGAACCAGCGCGAAGCCCTGCGTGACGTCGACGCGGTGCTCAGCAGCTTCCGTCCGGGCGGTTTCGAGGCCCGCGCGCTGGATGAGCGCATCCCGCTCAAGTACGGCGTCATCGGCCAGGAGACGCAGGGGCCGGGCGGAATGATGATGGCGCTGCGCTCGATCCAGATCATCAAGAGCCTCTGTGCCGACCTCGCCGAGGTCGCCCCGGGAGCCCGGATCTTCAACTACACCAACCCGGTCAACATCGTCTCCCAGGCGGTGTCCGACTACACCGACATCCCGATCGTCTCCTTCTGCGAGGGCCCGATCGTCTTCCCTCCGGTGGTCGCCAAGGCCGCCGGGCTCGACCCGGACAAGCTCAAGGCCAACCTGGTCGGCATCAACCACAACTGCTGGTCCAATGAGGCCACTTACGACGGGCAGGACGCCTTCCCGATCCTGCGCGAACGCTACGAGGCGCTCAAGGACAAGCCCACCGAGGACGTCAACGGCCTGCGGGCGCTGCACCTGGCGGTGGCGATGGAGTCCATCCCTTCGGACTACTTCAACTACTACTACTTCCGCGACGAGATCCTGCGCGAGCGGCAGCTGGCCGAGAAGACCCGCTCGGAGATCATCATGGAAGCCCTGCCCGGTTACTGGGACCACTACCGGGAGCAGGCGGACTCCGACGCCCCGCAGTTGGAGCAGGAGCGTTCCCGTGGTGGCATCCACGAGCTGGAACTGGCCATCGACGCGATCAGCGCGTACTACAACGACGCTCCGATCCGGCAGCCCTTCAACATCACCAACACGGGCGGCTGGCTGCCCGGCTTCGAGGAGTCGACCGTCGTCGAACTGTGGGGCACGGTGGACGGCAAGGGCTTCCACCCGGAGACGCAGAAGCCGCTGCCGCACTCCGTCCTCGGCATCACCCAACAGCTGGCGGAGTACCAGATCCTCACCGCCAAGGCCGGCTGGGAAGGGGGCGTCGCGGACGCCGTGCGCGCGATGACGGCCAACCCGCTCGTGCCGTCGCTGCCGGTCGCCGAGGCCCTGTACGCCGAGATGGCCCATGCCCAGCGCGCCTGGCTGCCGGAGCGTCTGCTGCCGTGACCAGGGCACAGACGGCCCACACGCCGACCGCGCTGTATGTGGGCGTGGACGGGGGCAACAGCAAGACCGCCGCTCTGGTGTCCACCGCCTCGGGCGAGGTGGTGGGCGCAGGGCGTGCGGGCTGTGGAGACATCTACGGTGCCCCCGCCCCCGAGGCCGCCGTGGCGGAGGTGCTGGCAGCGGTGCGCACCGCGCTCGCCCAGGCGGGGGCGGACGTCACCGACGTCGCCGGCGCGGCCTTCCGGCTGGCCGGGATCGACTGGCCCGAAGACCGCGCGTACTGGGACGAGGCGCTGACACGGCACTGCCCGGGAACTCTCGGTGCGAGAACCATCCTCAACGACGGCTACGCCGCGATCCGGTGCGGCAATCCCTCCGGGGTGGGCATCTCGGTGACCGGAGGGACGGCGGCGGCGATCGCAGCGCGCGGCGCCGCCGGCGAGCTCTGGGACATGGGGTGGTGGGGGCAGTACGCCATGGGCGCCGTCGGCCTGGCCAACGAGGCCTTTCGCGCGGTCTTCCTCGCGGAGCTGGACCTCGGGCCGCGGACCGCCCTGACCGAGGCCCTGCTCGCGCACTATGACAGGCCCACGGTGGCAGCGCTCAACCACTGGCTGACGCGACGTCAGAGCTCTGCCACCGGGCGGGAGCGGACCAGTTGCGCGCGGGTTGTCACCGCGGTGGCCGCGGCGGGTGATCCGGTGGCCGTGGACATCGTCCGCGCCCAGGGCGCGCACTTCGCCCGGTACGCCGGAGTGGCCGCACGGCGCACCGGACTGATCGGAGCCGACCGGGAGGTGAGTGTTGTGCTGTCGGGATCGGTGCTGATGGCGCCGGAGTCCCCGGTCGCCGAGGCCTTGCTCGCGCAACTCCCCGCCCACGTCCCGGGTGCGGTACTGCGACGCGGATCACTGCCACCGGTGGCGGGTGCGCTGCTCGACGCGCTCGGCGAAGCCGGTGTCGCGCTGCACGAGCGGGAGACGGCTGCCGCTGTGCTGGAACAGGTCATGGCGACCTTGCCGCCGAAGGAGTTCCTGGCGACCTGAGAGTGTCGCCCGGCGGCCCGACGCACACCCAGGGCAGCTGACCGAGCCTCAGCTCGACGGGAGCGGGCGGAACAGGTCGGCCTGGAAGCGGTAGGCGTCGCTGCGGTAGACCATCCGGCCGGCCAGAACCGGTGAGCCGTCGTCGGTGTAGGTGAGTTCCTCTCCGATCAGCACCGGGTCCCCGGCTGCGATATCCAGCAGCTGTGCGGTGGCCTCGTCAGCTGCGCCCGCGCGGACGGTGTAGGAGCTGCGGGCAATGCGCAGGCCGCACGTCTGCTCCAGGGTCTCGTACAACGAGCGGTCGGTGAGGTCGATCCCCGCCAGGCCGGGCGCGACGGTCAGGGCCACGACGCTGGAGTCGACACACACCGGGACCCCGTCGAGGCTGCGCAGCCGACGCAGGTCCAGGACGCGGGAGGCGGGGGCGATGCCCAGCTGCTCGGCTTCCTCGAAGGTCGCGGAGCGGGCGCGCTGCTCGAGCACCTTCGACTGCGGTCGCAGTCCGCGGGCTTGCGCCATCTCGGTGAAGCTCTGCAGCGTGCTGGGCGGTTCTCCGACGACATTGCGCCGGACGAACCAGCCGCGCTGCGAGGACCGCTCGAGTTTGTTCTCCTCCGCGAGACGGCTCAGCGCCAGGCGCAGGGTGGACCGGCTCACGCCGAGGGCCACGGCGAGGTCACGCTCTCCGGGTAGCCGGCTTCCGGCCTTGTAGACCCCGCGGCGCAGTGCGTCGCTGAGCCGGCGGTAGGTCTGATCGACGGCGGCCCCCGCCCTGGTGTCTTCCACGCTCGTCATACCCTCAACGCTACCAAAACTGGTCTGACAAGTGGAATGAACAAACCAGCTTTATGAATCTGGACTAATTGGTCTGCCCTGGCTTACGCTCGGTCCACCCGGGCTCTCGGGCACACATCGAGGACAGGAGACACCCGTGGTCTCGAGTAGGAGAACCCGACGGATCACCGGCGGAGCCGTGGCCTTGGCCGCGGCGGGGCTGCTCGCCGCCTGTGTGCCGGGCACCAGCGGAGCAAGCTCAGCCAACAGTGCCGGAAAGGGCGCGGCCGTCACCGATCCGGCCGCCATGGGCACGGTCACCCTGAACGTGCTGGACACCTTCTCCGGCGGCACGGACAACGCATGGATGACCGCCGTGGTCAAGGCCTTCGAGAAGCAATACCCCGACATCACCGTCAAGCGGACCTCGATGGCCTGGGGCGACGCGATGGCCGCTCTCCCGCTCAAACTGAAGTCCCCGAACGCACCGGACATCGTCCCGGCCAACAACGGCTGGCAGTCCATGGGCACCCTGGTCCGCGGAGGACTGCTGCTCAACCTCGACCGCTACGCCAAGGCATACGGATGGAAGCAGTCCATCCCGCAGTCCATCCTCAGCGAGCATGAATTCACCGCCGACGGCAAGCAGATGGGCACCGGATCGATGTTCGGCGCCCCGGTCGCCCGTGCCTCCCTGATCGAGGTCTACTACAACCGCTCGCTCCTGAAGAAGATCGGAGCGCGGGTCCCGGCCACGCTCGCCGAGTTCCAAGCCGACCTCGCCAAAGCCAAGTCGGCCGGCATCACCCCCATCGTCGCCGGCAACTCCGACCAGAACGGAGTCACCCAGACGCTCTACTCGCTGATGAACGCCCTCGGCGAGCAGAGCAGGATCTCCGACTTCGTCTACTCGCGCAACGACGTCGCCATCACCGGCACCGGGTTCCCCAAGGCGGTGTCCACGTTCAAGCAGTGGTTCGACAAGGGCTATCTGGCCAAGGACTTCGCCGGTGTAGCCTCCGCGGACGCGGCCCAGTCCTTCGTCAACGGCCGTGGACTCTTCCACTTCGACTACTCCGGCTCGCTGCCCCTCAAGGCCGGCCAGTCCAAGGACTTCGGCTCCTTCGTCCTGCCCCGCGCGGACGGCGGCAAGCCGGTGGCCACAGCCTCCTCCGCGGCGAACTTCTCCATCTCCTCGAAGTCCAGGCACGCCGACGCCGCCGCAGCCTTCCTGAACTTCGCCGCCGGACAGCAGGCGGCCGAGCTGGCCGTCGAGAACGGGACGATGCCGCTGCTGCACCCGGACGTCAAAGCGCCCAGCGCGGACCCCCTCCTGGCCGATGACGTGGCCATCGCGCAGGGCATTTCGACCAACGGCACGTCCGTTCCCTACCTGGACTGGGCCACCCCGACGCTCTACACCACCGTCAACACCACCATGCAGAGCCTGCTGGCCGGTAAAACCAGCGAGCAAGCCGTCGTGGCCGCCGCGGACCGGGACGCCCGCGCCTACGTCAAGACCCTGGGGAAATAGGCATGGCCACAGTCAAGGACAGATCCTCCAGCCGGACGGCCCTCCCCGACACTGGCGCGGCCGACCGTGACGCGCCGAGCAGGCCGGGCATCCGGCTGCGCTCCCCGCGCAGACGCCGGCGCCTGCTGGGACTCGCCTACCTCGCACCCGCGCTGCTGATCTACGCGTACGTCGTCCTGCTCCCCGCGGGGCAGGGACTGCAACTGTCGTTCTACCACTGGGACGGAGTGACGTCCGCGAGCTGGGCCGGGCTCGCCAACTACACCGGCTTCCTCACGGACGCAACACTGCGCCAGGCCGTCACCCACACGCTGTTCTTCATCCTGTTCTTCTCCGTCCTGCCCATCATCCTCGGCCTGATCAGTGCCGCCCTGACGGCGCGCAAGGACGTACGGGGCGCCGGCTTCTACCGTTCGGTCATTTTCCTGCCCCAGGTGCTCACCCCGGCCGTGGTCGCCGTGGTGTGGAAACAGATCTACGCACCGGACGGCCCCCTCAACTCGGTGCTCACCGCGGTGGGTCTGGGCGGACTGGCCCGCGGCTGGCTCGGCGACTTCACCTGGGCACTGCCCGCCCTGGGCCTGGCCGGCACCTGGGCGGCGTACGGACTGTGCATGGTCCTGTTCGTCGCCGGAACCCACACCATCCCCGGCGAGCTCTACGACGCCGCCCGCATGGACGGCGCGGGCCCGGTCCGGGAGTTCTTCACCGTCACCCTGCCCGGACTGCGCGGACAGCTCGCGGTGGTCCTGACGCTCACCCTGCTGGGCGCCATCCGGGTCTTCGACATCGTCTGGCTCACCACCAAGGGAGGACCCGGAACGTCCACCATCACCCCCACCGTGGTCCTCTACCAGCGAGCCTTCACCAATCCGGACGTCGGCGCCGCCTGCGCCATCGGCGTCGTCCTGGCGCTGGTCTCCCTGCTGGTGTCGCTCGTCGTCGTCAAGCTGGCGGAAGGAGCGGACCGATGATCTCCAAGCGGGAGAAGGTCTTCAACTACACGTTCCTCACCCTGCTCGCCGTCGGCGTCCTCTTCCCCGTGCTGTGGATCCTCGGAGTCGCGGTGAGCCCGGACATCGCGGGCACACTCGACCTCCGTCACCTGCAGTGGTCCAACTTCGCCGAGGCCTGGCGGCAGGCCGGCTTCACCGGGTACCTGAAGTCCAGCCTCGTCATCACCGGCACGGCGGTGACCGCCTCGACGGTTCTGGCCGTCCTCAGCGGCTACGCCTTCGGCGTGCTGGGAGTGGTGGGGGAGAGGGTCCTCTTCCCGGTGCTGCTGTTCGGCATCATGATCCCGATGGAAGCGATCATTGTTCCCCTCTACTACGACTTCCAGGCCCAGGGACTGACCGACACCTACCAGGGCATCATCCTCGCCCATGTCGGCATGGGCGTCAGCTTCGGCGCGTTCTGGATGCGCGCGGCCTTCCGTGCCGTCCCGCCGAGCATCGGAGAGTCGGCGCAGATGGACGGCGCCAACAGCTGGACCATGCTGTGGCGGGTCTACCTGCCCATCGCCCGCCCCGCGGTCCTCACGTTCGTCCTGCTGAGCTTCATGTGGACCTGGAACGACTACTTCCTCTCGCTGATCCTTGTCTCGGATCCCTCCCACCAGCCCATGACGCTGGGACTCGGTGCCTTCTCCGGCCGTTACCTCGTCCACGTGAACCTGCTCGCGGCCGCCGCGGTCCTCATCTGCCTGCCGGTGGTGGTCCTCTACCTCTTCTTCCAGAGGCAGTTCATCCGCGGCATGCTCTCCGGCGCGGTCAAGGGCTGACACACGCCCCCGGACGTCTCTTCCCGCCCCTTCGGCGCACCCTACGGATTGACCACGAGATGCACACTGCCCACGACTTTCCCCGAGGAGAAGCCGCGGTGAGCCAGGCCCACGCCCCTACGGAAACGGCCGTCGAGAGGGCCCTTGCCCGACTCGACCTGGACACCAAGACCCGGCTCCTGGCCGGGCAGGACCGGTGGTCGTTGCCGCCCGTCCCCGAGATCGGACTGACCTCGCTCGTCATGTCGGATGGTCCGGTAGGCGTGCGCGGGGTGCGCTGGAGCGCGGACGACCCGTCCGTCGCACTGCCCTCACCGACTGCGCTCGCCGCCACCTGGGACCCCGGCCTGGCCCGCCGCGCCGGTGTGCTGCTCGCCCAGGAGGCCCGGCGCAAGGGCGTCCATGTCCTGCTCGCGCCCACGGTCAACCTGCACCGCTCTCCCCTCGGCGGGCGGCACTTCGAGTGCTACAGCGAGGACCCGTACCTCACCGGAGTGATCGGCTCCGCCTATGTGAACGGCGTGCAGTCCGGCGGCGTCGCCACCACCGTCAAACACTTCGTGGGCAACGACGCCGAGACCGAACGCTTCACCGTCGACAACCTCATCCCCGAACGCGCTCTGCGTGAGCTGTATCTGGCCCCGTTCGAGGCGATCGTCAAGAACGCCCGCCCCTGGGGCGTGATGACCGCCTACAACTCGGTCAACGGCACGACGATGAGTGAGCACCACCACCTCGTCAACGAGGTCCTGCGCGGCGAATGGGGCTTCGACGGCGTCAACGTCTCCGACTGGACCGCGGCCCGGGCGACCGTCGCCGCCGTCAACGGCGGCCTCGACGTGGCCATGCCCGGACCGCGGACCGTCTACGGCGAGGCCCTCGCCCAGGCGGTCAAGGACGGCGAGGTCGCCGAAGCAACCGTCGACGCGGCCGTGCGCAACGTCCTGCGGCTGGCCGCCCGCGTCGGCGCCCTGCAAGACGCCGAACCGGCCGTCCGGCAGGTGGCCGAGACGGTCGACGGCGCCGAGCTGGCGCGGGAGATCGCCCGGCGCTCCTTCGTTCTCGTCAAGAACAGTGAGGGCGCCCTCCCGCTGAAACCGGGCGGCACGGTCGCCCTGATCGGGGCCGCCGCCCAAGACGCCCGCATTCTCGGCGGCGGCTCCGCCACCGTCTTCCCCGACCACGTCGTCTCCCCGCTCGACGGGCTCACCCGCGTCCTGCCCGAGGGCACGCTCCGCTACACGATGGGAGCCGACCCGAACACGGAACTGGTCACGGCCGACAAGGGATTCGCCCTGCGTGCCGTCTGCCGCGATGCCGACGGCACGGTCCTGGCGACGAGCGAACTGCCCAACGGGCAGATCCACTGGTCGTTCGCGGACCTTCCGGAAGGTGTCTCGTTCGACAATCTCCACCGACTCGAACTGACCGGAATCTTCACGCCGCGCAGCACCGGCCGGCACACCCTGGGCATCAAGGGCAAAGGCGGGTTCCGACTGGCCGTCGACGGAGTGACGTACTTCGACGGCGTCCAGGCACCCGACGAGGACGATCCCTTCGAGGGCTTCTTCAGCGCCCCCGTCCCGCGCGCACAGGTGGAACTCGCCGCTGGAGAGCCCGTCGAGGTCGCTCTCACGCACCGCGTCGCTGTGGGGGACTACCTCCGGGAGGACATCACCATCAGCCTCGCTCACCAGGAGCCGCAACGCGACCCCGACGAACTGATCGCCGAGGCAGTAGAAACCGCACGCGCGTCCGACACGGCCGTCGTCGTGGTCGCCACCACCGACCGCGTGGAGTCGGAAGGCTTCGACCGCACCGACCTGCACCTGCCCGGCCGCCAGGACGACCTGGTCCATGCCGTCGCGGCCGCCAACCCCAACACGGTCGTGGTCGTCAACTCCGGTTCCCCGGTGGAGCTGCCCTGGCGACACGAGGTCGCCGCCGTCCTGCTGAGCTGGTTTCCCGGCCAGGAGGGCGGCGCCGCCCTCGCCGACGTTCTCACCGGCACCCACGAGCCCGGCGGGCGCCTGCCCACCACCTGGGGCTGTCTGGCCGACGCCCCGGTGACCCGGGTCGTTCCGGAGAATGGCGAACTGCGGTACACCGAGGGCGTGTTCATCGGCTACTGCGCCTGGGAAAGGGCCGGTCGCATGCCCTCGTACCCCTTCGGCCACGGACTCGGCTACACCACCTGGAGCTATGAGTCCGTCGACGTGCACCAAAACGTGATCAAGGTCCGCGTGCGCAACAGCGGCGACCGGCCGGGGCGCGAGGTGGTGCAGGTCTACGTCTCTCCGGCACAGCACGATGCCGACCGCCCCGCACGATGGCTCGCCGGTTTCGCCGTCGTGGAGGCCCGGCCCGGCGAATCCTGCGAGGCCGTCGTCGACATCTCGCGTCGCGCATTCGAGGTCTGGGACGAGGCGAGCCGCTCATGGGCTTCAGCCCGCGGGGCGTACCACATCCAGGCCGGCCGCTCCGTCAGCGACCGCAGGATCTCCGTGACGGTGAATGTCTGAATCCGCCCAGTACTCCTGCGGGCCCCGGTCCGGCACCTGACACCCGGACCGGGGCCCGCGGGGTCGCGGAAGCTGCCGTCCCGGCGAAGCCGGGCGAGCGTGAACGAACATCGCAGGCGTCCGGTCCAAGGCTTCCCGCCAAGGTCGACCACTCTTCGTCAACGACGACGCCATGGCCCCGGGAGGGTGGGCTCGTGTGTCTCCTGTGGTGGATGCCCTGAGGCGGAAGGGCGTGTGCGGGTATGCCTCCTCCTGGTTCAGCGGGCGTTCTGTTGCTGTCCTGGATGTTCTTGGGCGACCAGGTCCTTCGCGGGCACGGCGTCGATGATCCAGATATCGCGCCGTCGGTCGCCCAGGAACGCCGCGACGGCGAGCAGGAGTGCTCCCGTTGCGACGATGAGAACGACCAGGAGCGCCTTCGTCGCCATGAGCCTGGGCCAGGTTGCCTGAGACGACTTGTCCATCTGCTGTTCCGACGGGGCCGCCGGCGCAGAGGATGGTCATGGCGACTGCGGCCCGTTCCGTGGGGGCGCGCCGTTCGGTCAGTGCGTACAGGCTGATCATGCAGGGCGCGACAGTGAAGCTTGCGACGCCCGCCGCTGCAGGGACGGACACCAGTTGTGCACCGACGAAAGGGATCAGCGTGCCGGCGAAGAGAGCGCCGGCGAAGGAGACGTAACGGGCGCGCGGAGTGAACGGTTGCGGGAGCCAGGCGCAGGCGGCGCACGAGGGGCACTGGGAGGGTCTGCCCACCGGCGCTGGCCGCCGCGTCACCAGCGATGCAGGGAATGCAGGGACTAACCAGTTGAACGGGACGGCCTCTTGTCTCGAAAAATCGACCAGGCCGTGACGGCGACCCAGAGCTCGGCGATGTCCCGGGAATCCTTGAGGCTTCTGCCGGTCGCCGATTCGATCTGGCGGAGTCGGTAACCCAGGCTCTGACGGTGGATGTTGAGCTCCTCAGCTGTAGCGGTCCAGCTGCGATCATTGGCCAGGAAGCGGATCAATGTGATGAGAAGGCGGCCGTTTCGTGCATCGGCGGAGATCAGTGGGCCGAGGACGGTCTCGATGATCTCGTGTGCGGTCTCGTTGTCCCGAGGGAGTACCGAGCCGCGCACCTGTTCGTACTTGGCAACGCCGTCTGGTTGTCTGGGAGCGGCGGCGAGTGCCCAGACAGCTTTGTCGATGGCCCGGCCGAGATCGGTCAGGGCACTGAAGGGCTCTGACACCCCGACTGCTTGGGCAAGGGGCTTGACGGCGCTGACGGCCGCGTCCACTGCGCTGTGGCCGACGCAGCAGATCAGCTGGGCGGGAGTCCGTCTGGGCAGGTGGGCGACGCCGGCTGCGTGAAGCACGGTGAGCAGGTCGTTGGGTTTGTCTGTGGCTGCGGCGATGACCACCATCGCGTCCTCGGTCAGCCCCAGTTCCTGGCATTGCTCAGCCAGTACGTCGATGGGCATCTGCCCGGCGAGTACGAGGGAGGTGAGGTGTTCACCCTGGGCGACGGTGAGCATGTAGGTCGTGTGGAGGTTGTTCACCGCGACGGTGACCGCCTGCTTCAGGTGCGTCAGAGCGAATGCGTCGAGCATGCGCGAGCCCGATTCCTCGACCAGCAGTACTGAGCTGCGAACCGCGGCCAGTTCCCATGCCTTGGTCTTGCGGGCCGACCCGGACTCGTCCCCCAAGTTCGTTGCCTCTCGCTCTTTTGCCGGCCGGGAGAGGGCCCGGACGGTCTCGGGGGAGGGGTCCAGCGCTCCGGGGAGGATGAGGGCACCCGTGACCCGGTCTGCCACGGCCATGCGGATGCCGAAGGTGTTCTCCATTGCGGCGATGGCCTCGGCCGGGTTCGATGGAACGCTGTTCAGCGCCCGGTAGAGGCGGCTGATTTGCAGGAGCTGTTGGGCTTGCCCGGCTTCGTTGGCCAGCGCGACCGTGCGTCCGACGGTGATGAACGGGACGCTGTGGTCCGTGAGGAGGATCGGGAAGCCGAGGCGATTGGCCGCTGCGAACATCTCGGGAGTGAGTGGGGGAGCCATCTGGTCGTCTCCGACGGTCATGCCCGACAACTGTGCCCGCTTGAGATGCTCGATGAGCGCTACCTGGTCCTTGCTGGAGGTCGGCAGGCACAGCCCGACTGTCATCAGCAGCTCGTCCGGCCCCAGCCAGCTCCACGGGTCGGGCATCTCGCAGCTGTGCGCCCACAGCACGACGTGATCCAGTCCGTCGGCGCCGGCCAGCACAGTCTGTCCCAGTGTCGGCATGCCTACCAGGTCTCCGACGGTCAATAGGTCTGCCATGGAGCTCATACTCCAGTACATGTCTCGGAAGTTTTCTCTGACAGCCGCATGATGGAGCCTGAAGCGCGTCGAGGCTACTGTCCCTCCAACTGCAAATCTCCTGTTCAGGATGAATGCGGATGAATCTGGCATTGTTTGGCGGAAGCAGAGGCGTGACCATCGATACTCTTCACGGTCCCTGGGCCTGGGCCCCGAAGGCCCGTTACGCGCAAGCGGCCCGGGCCGGCGGGCTCATCTTCACCGGGGGCATCGGACCCTTCGGCGACCAGGGCAAGCTGATCGCCCCCTTCGGGGCCGGTTTGGCGAACACCGCCAGCAGGAACGTGTACGTGTCCGACATGGACGTCTACCGCGAGTTCGAGGCCGTACGTCAGGAGATCCTTACTGCTCCCCATCCTGCCTCCACGGTGGTGAAGGCAGGCCTGCTGCCCGACGGCATGCGCATCGAGATCAACGCGGTCGCGCGTGCCGAGGCGAGCCGTGTCGAGGCCGACATGCTCGCCGATGGGCCGCCCGGGTCCCAGGGGGAGTGAGCATGGCCGTCATCGATTCCCGCGACGACGCCGCGAGGGCACACGGCCCGACCGTGCTCATCGACGCCGCCATCGCTGCAGCGCACCCTGCTCTGCGCCCTGCGGCGGCGCCCGGTCCCTGATGTCCCCCGCCCTGACGAGGCAGAACCCCCGCGCAGGATCACCCGTGACATCGGTCCTCGTCTGCTCGGTGAGCTACGCCCCTGTTCAGCCTGGGCGACTTCACCGACCTCGTCGTCCTGGACGTCTTCCTGATCAACCTGCTGCCTCTGGTCAACCTGGCCGCGCTGATCGCCCTGCGTGTGGCTGGTCGGCGGCACTCTGCGCCTGTCCAAGCTCGCCTGCCTTCCCGTCGGCAAGTACCGCCGACGTAATCCCCTCACCACCAGGTTCTACGAGCCAGTGGCTTCCTGACCACCGCGTCCAGGAGCCAGTCCCGTCCCGCCCCTTCGTACGAGGAGAATCCAAGATGACCAGGCATGACGTGATCGTGATCGGGGCCGGACTCGCCGGTCTCAGCGCGGCCCGCGACCTGGCCGGGGCGGGAACCGACGTCCTCGTCCTGGAGGCCAGGGCCAGGGCCGGCGGCCGAGTCGAGCAGACCACCACCGGCGACGGCCGCACCGTCCAACTGGGCGGAGAGATCATCGGGACCTTCCACACCGCCTACCGCGAACTCGCCCTCGAGCTGGGCCTCACGCTCGGTCCCACCTTCACCGCCAGCCAGGGCGAGCTGTCGTGGATCCTGTCCGGCAGGCGCGTCACCGGCGACGACATGCCCTGGATGAGCGGCTCGGACCGACGCTGCTACGACGAGGTCGAGAAGCAGTACGCCAAGCTCGCCGCAACCGTCGACCCGGACGACCCCTGGAGCCATCCCGATGCTGTTGCCCTCGACCGTCTGTCGCTGGGGGACTGGCTGCGATCGGTGGGTGCGACACCCGCCGTCGTGCGGGCCCTGGAACTCGCGCACCTCGCCCTCGCCGTCGAATCCGTCGAGCGCACCTCCCTCCTCGCCGACCTGCGCAAGGAGTCAGCCGCCGGAGCGGAAGGCTTCTACAACTACGACACATGGGAGAACGAGCGAGTCCTGGAGGGCTCCGCGTCCGTCGCACTGCGCATGGCCGACGAACTCGGATCCCGTATCCGCTACAGCAGCCCGGTGCGCGCCGTCGATGTCCAGGCAGGGCGAGTCGACGTGACCCTGACCAGCGGCGAACGGATGCGGTGCTGCGACGTCGTGTGCGCGATCCCCGCCGGACCGCTGCGCCAGCTCCACATCAGCGGTGTCAGCCGGGACAAGCTCGCCTCCCTGACCCGGCAGCGGCACGCTCTGGCCACCAAGTTCGTCGCCGTCTACCAACACTCCTTCTGGGAGGACGCGAACCTCGACGGCACCAGCTACATGGAGCACAACCTTCTCGGCGGCACCTGGGCCCAGAACGACGGTGTCATGTCCGGGCTGGTGCCGCCGGAGCGCCTTGGCGCCTACCTGGCGACCCCCGAGCACCTGCGGCAGGAAAAGCTCCTCAACGAAGTCGCCGACGCATTCGGCCCCCAAGCGGCCCGTCCCCTCGGCGCCTACTTGCGGAACTGGGCAACCGATCCCTGGACGCAGGGCTACGTGACCGCCTGGCACCCCGGAGACGTCACCGCGGTCGGACCGCTCCACGGTCGGCACGAACCCCCGTTCTACGTCTGCGGTTCGGACCAATGGGTCTGCGGCTACATGGAAGGCGCCGTGCGCACTGGTCGCGGGGCGGCACGCCAGCTGATCGCCGCGCAGTGACGGGCCGGCAGGCGATCTCGCGGACAACAAGTAACGCATCGGACCAGAGGAACGACATGCCGAAGATCACCAAGATCCCCCGTACCGAGGACGTGCTCGCCGAGATGCGGCCGAGTCACTACGTCACGGCGCAAGCGCTGCGCAGCGGCAGCCCGAACGAGCAGGAGTCGAATCATCTGACCAGCTTTGACGGCCGCTTCAGCGTCGGCACGTGGCGAGCGGAACCGTACTCCGAGTACATCGACTCGTACCCGGGAGACGAGTACACCCGGATCCTGGAAGGACGCGTCACCCTCATCGGAGACGACGGTGAGACCCGCACCTTCGCCGGCGGCGACGCCTTCGTCATCGCCGCCGGCTGGCGCGGCGAGTACCGCGTGGACGAGACCCTGCTGAAGCAGTTCGCGTTCTACTACTCCTGACTCGCGACACGGCCGGCACAGTTACCCCTGGCGACGGCGGAAACACAGACCCGCGCCCCCCATACCCTTTGGCCTCCGCGAGACCGGAGGCCGGGGAGGCAGCCACCGGACCCGCCTGTCTCCCGCTCCCTGGGCTGCCATCCCACACCGGACAGCGATCACGTATCGGGAACTCGCTCGCGAGATGCGCTGCGAGTGCTCCGGGACCACCCCGACGGCTGCGAGACCGTCGATCACCGGCCGGGCCGGTGTGGTCGACGGCCCTGGCGCGCAGCGGCTGCTGCCCCACCTCCCGCCACCCTCACCGGAGTGCACCTGCCCACCACGACGCCCGGATCCGATCTCACCGCACAGCAAGGCCGCACCGCCGCACCCGCGGCGGCCCGAAGAGAGGAAGCGCATCATGGCAACTGACACCCTGTCGGAGACGACCGGCGGACGCGTGTGCGTCATCGGCGCGGGCCTGGCCGGACTGGCCGCCGCCACCCTGCTGGCCGACAGCGGTCGCGCGGTCACGGTGTTGGAGGCCCGCGACCGCGTCGGCGGCAGGGTCTGGTCCGAACGCCTCGATACACCGCTGGGCGCCGCCGTCATCGAGCGAGGCGCCGAGTTCGTCCTCGACGGCTACACCGCCTTCGGCGAACTTCTGGCCGCCACCGGCCTGCGCCTGGCCGACACGGGCATGAGCTACTACATACGCCACCCCGCCGACCTGCCGGCAGTGACGGTCGATCAGATCGCTGCGGTGGGTGCCCAGGCTGCCAAGCTCGCCGCCGAGCGTCCCGAATTGACCACTGCCCTGGCCGCCATCGAGGCCACCGGCGCCGACGAGGACGTCCGCCGGGTGCTGCAGGCCCGCGTGGAGATCTCGGCCGCGGCCCGCGCCGATGCCGTCCGCGCCGACATCTTCGAACACGTAGGCTCCTTCAAGCAGTTGCCCAGTTGGCGGGTGGCCGGCGGCAACCAGCGACTGCCGCTGGAGCTCGCCGAACGCCTCGGCGACCAGGTCCGACTCGGGGTGACCGTCACCACCGTCGAACAGTCGCACGGCCCGCACGGCCCTGCCGGACTGGTGCTGGTCCGCAGCGATGCCGGCGAGGAACTCTACGACGCAGCGGTGGTGGCGCTGCCGCTGGCCGTGCTGCGGGCCGGCCGGGTCAGGGTGCCGATGCCCGACTGGAAGCGGCAGGCGCTGGAAACCCTGGTGCCCGGCGATGCCTGCAAGTGGCACCTGCCGCTGGCTGAACGGCCCAAGACCAGCGCCGTGATGTCCGCGCAGGGCAGGTTCTGGAGCTGGACCGCCCGCGAGGGCAGCGGCGAGGTCGCCCCCGTCCTGAACGCGTTCATGGGCTCGGCGGACGCCATCGCGGCGCACCGTGTTCTCGACAGCCCGGAGACGGAGGGCTGGAGCGAGCAGTTGCGCGCCACCCGGCCGGGGCTGCTCGAGGCGGACGGCGCCGAGCCGTTGATCACCCGGTGGCCCGCCGACCCGTTCGCCCTGGGCGCGTACACCTCCCAGCCGGCCAACCCCGCCGCCGACGTCGACGCGATCCAGGCCCCTGTCGGCGCCGTGCACTTCGCAGGCGAGTACGCCGACACCAGCTACATGGGCCTGATGGAGGGAGCGATCCGCAGCGGACAGCGCGCCGCCCGGCAGCTTTTGACCGACGGAGCCTGACGAACCGCGACCAGCGTCGTGGTACTCACCGCGGCCAGTCGCGTCCCCTACACCCACATGTGCCCGGGCCGACAAGAGTGCCAACCAAGGCCTGAGCCCGTCCTGTCCGCGCAGCCTCCGTCTCTCCCACCCTCAGGAGCGCCCGTGTCAACGGAGACCGAGCACCACCATCCCGCCGACCCGGCGGGACCCGACACCGACAGCGCCGTACAGAAAGCCAAACTGCGCAAGCACTTCGGTCGCAGCGACATCTTCTTCTTCCTCGTCTGCACCCTGGTGGGCGTGGACGGCCTGGGCACCCTGGCCACCCAGGGCGGTGCCGGCTTCACGTGGCTGCTGATCTGCGTCGCTGTTTTCGCGGTGCCCTCCGCCATGCTGCTGGCCGAACTCGGGGCCGCCTGGACCGACGAGGGCGGCGCATACATATGGGTCCGCACCGCCTTCGGACAGATGCCCGCCGCCATCACCAACGTCTTCTACTGGGTCAGCAACCCGGTGTGGATGGGCGGCACACTGGTCAGCACCGCCATCGGCGGCATCGTCGTGTTCTTCGGCGGCGGTGGTTGGTCCCGGCCCGCCACCTACGCCTTCGGCCTGGCGTTCATCTGGACCGGCGTGCTGCTGTGCGTTTACTCCTTCCGGGTCGGCAAATGGATCGCCACGATCGGCGCGATCGCCCGGTTCGCACTCCTGGGCGTCTTCGTCCTGGTTGTCTTCGCCTACGGGCTGCAGCACGGCTTCCACGGTCCGGGCATCGGCGACTACGTGCCCACCTACCCCAGCTTCGTGCTGCTGGTGCCGCTGATCCTGTTCAGCCTGGTCGGCTTCGAACTACCCAGCTCCGCCGGGGACGAGATGAAGGACGCCACCCGGGACGTACCCGCCGGCATCGCCAAGTCCGTTGTGACCGCCACCGTGTTGTACGGACTGCCGGTGCTGGGCATTCTGCTGGTCCTGCCCTCCAGTCAGGCGACCGGCCTGGCCGGCTTCCCCGACGCCTTCCGCCAGGCGTTGACCGCCCTCGGCGGCCACGTCTCCACCGCCGCCGACGGCACGGTGACGGCGCACCTGTCGGGCCTCGGCACGGTCGTCGGCTGGGTGATGGGTCTGCTGGTGGTGGTCGTCGCCTTCACCTCGGGCCTCGCCTGGCTCATGGGCTCGGACAGGACGTTGGCGGTGTCCTGCTACGACGGCGCGGGTCCGAAGGCGCTGGGCGTCTTCTCCGAGCGCTTCGGCACCCCGGTCCGGGTCAACCTTCTCTCCGGGGTGGTGTCCACCGCCGTACTGGTGGCCGGGACGGAGATCACGGGCGGCAACATCTACAAGTTCTTTCAGGCCGAGTTGAACCTGACCGTGTCCACCACGCTCATCTCCTACCTCTGCATCTTCCCCGTGGCCTGGCGCCTGCGCCGTACCCGGCCGCAGCAGCCGCGCCCCTACCGGGCCCCGCGCGTAGGGCTCCTGACGACACTGTCCGTGAGTACCGCAGCCTTCTGCACCGCGCAGGTGTTCTTCCCTGGCCTCGGCATCCACTGGTTCGGCGACGACTTCCGACCCGACGGCTGGGCGGTACATGAGAAATGGACGTACCTGCTCACTGAATTGGTGCCGGTGACCGCCTTCGTCCTGCTGGGCGTGGCCTTCTGGGCCGTCGGCCGCCGCCGCAGCATCTGAGCTGCATCAGCAAGGGAGACTCCATCGGCATCCCAACCGGATTCGAAGAGCCACCAGGGGGCGCGGCGGGGTTTCCGGGAGCCTCGGCATGCCCGTCACCGCCGCAATCCGCTCGTTGTGGCATCGATCGTGCAACGGCCCTGGTCGTTGGGTGGTGGCGGGCCGGCTCGTACGGCGGGTCGTCCGATCCGGTCGCCGGCGAAGCATCCCGCCATCGTCTCCTGGCGGTATGTCAGGCCGAGTTCCGACTCCCTGGGGGGCGGGGCCCGGCCCTTTCGCTTACGGGGACCTTGCCCCGCGGAAATCTTCCCGTAACGCCCAGCCTGTCTACTCGTGTGCAACATTGATTCACCACAGTGGACACTCAAGGAGGGCCCATGGTGGCCGTCGCCCCCGATCTCGCCGAACTGGTCCGCGCCGACGGCGTCGAGTTCGTTCTCGCCGTCTTCGTCGACCTCACCGGCAAGCCGTGCGCCAAGCTCGTCCCGGCCCAGGCCGTCGAGGAACTCCGCGACGAGGGCGTCGGGTTCGCCGGCTACGCGGCCGGCGCTCTCGGTCAGCAGCCCAGCGACCCCGATGTCATCGCCCGCCCGGATGCTCGCTCGTTCACGCCCGTCCCGTTCGTCAAGCCGGGCCTCGCCCTGGTCCACTGCGACCCCTACGTGGAGGGCGAGCCCTGGCCCTACGCGCCGCGCGTCATCCTGCGCGGACTGCTGCAGCGGGCCGCGGCTCAGGGGCTGTCGATGTCGGTGGGCGCCGAGGTCGAGTACTTCCTCGTCCAGCGCGACGAGCACGGCGTGCTCAGTGTCGCCGATGCCAGGGACATCGCCGCCCGGCCCTGTTACGACGCTCGCGGGCTGACCCGCATGTACGACCACCTCACCGCCGTCTCCAGCGCCATGAACGCGCTCGGCTGGGGCAACTACGCCAACGACCACGAGGACGGCAACGGCCAGTTCGAGCAGAACTTCCGGCATGCCGACGCCCTCACCACCGCCGACCGGGTCGTCACCCTGCGCTATTTGGTGTCGGTGCTGGCCGAACAGAGAGGTATGACGGCCACGTTCATGCCGAAGCCGTTCACCGACCGCACCGGCACCGGCATGCACCTGCACATGTCGCTGTGGCGGGGCGAGGAGCCTGCTTTCCCCGACTCCGCCGACGGACGCGGTCTCGGCCTGTCCTCCCTCGCCTACTCGTTCGTCGCGGGGATCGTCGAACACGCGCGGGCACTGCAGGCCGTCATCGCGCCGACGGTCAACTCCTACAAGCGGACGGGTGCCCTCTCCACTCGCTCGGGCGCCACCTGGTCACCGCGTCTGGCCAGTTACGGCGGCAACGACCGCACCCACTTCGTTCGCGTCCCCGACGGCAACCGCATCGAACTGCGCGGCGGGGACGGTGCCGCGAATCCCTACCTCGCCGCTGCCGCCGCCCTCGCCGCCGGACTCGACGGCATAGAGCGCGGCCTCGACCCGGGTGAGCCCGGCGCGGCCGGCAAGGGCCCGGAACTGCCGCCGACCCTGCTGCATGCCGTCGAGGCGCTTCAGGCGGACGACGTGATCAGCGGCGCCTTGGACGCGGCCGGTCCCGGCGTGAGCCGGTACTTCGCCGACCTCAAGCGCGAGGAGTTCTTCGAATGGCACGCCACGGTCGGCGCCTGGGAGCTCGACCGCTATCTGACCGCATTCTGAAGGGACGTGAGATGTGCGGAATCGTGGGGCTCCATCTGCGGGGGCCCGCACTGGAACCACGGCTCGGCGAGTTGCTGGGCGCGATGCTCGGGCAGGTCGTCGAGCGGGGACCGGACTCTGCGGGGGTCGCCGTCTACGGCGACCCGCGGCTGTCCCCGCCCGGACGCAGCGTCGTGTCGCTGCTGGGCACCTCCATGGCCGAGGTGGAGGCCGCGCTACCGGGAGCGGTGGCCATCGACGCCGCCGCCACGACCGTGGTGCACGCGGAGGTGGAGCAGCTCAGGAGTGTGCTTCCCGAGGCCACGGTCGTCGGCTCCGGCGAGGGATGCGCCGTACTCAAAGGCGTCGGGACTGCACTGCAGTTGGCGGAGTCGTTCGGGCTCGCGTCCGTCACCGGCTGGCAGGGCGTCGGACACACCCGCATGGCCACGGAGTCCGCCGTGACGCCCGAAGGCGCCCACCCGTTCTCCGTCGGCCCCGGCCAGTGCTTCGTCCACAACGGCTCCTTCGCCAACCACGCCACCATCCGCCGGGAGCTGCGGGCCCAGGGCGTCGCGTTCGACAGCGAGAACGACTCCGAGGTAGGCGCCCGCTTCATCGCCCACCAGCTGGCGCAGGGTGCCGACCTGGAGAAGGCGCTGAGGCTGCTGTGCGAGCGGTTCGACGGCTTCTACACCCTCCTGGTGTCCACGAACGACTCCTTCGCGGTCGTCCGGGACGCCATCGCCTGCAAGCCGGCTCTGGTCGCCGAGACCGAGGAATGGGTGGCGATGGCCTCCGAGTACCGGGCGCTGGACGTCCTGCCGGGCGTCGAGAACGCCCGCATCTTCGAACCCGAGCCGGAAGTGGTGTACGTATGGCGACGCTGATCGACCTGGCCGAGACGCCGGTTCGGGATCTCAACCGGGCCCTGCACGCGCCGCAGGCCACATCCTGGCGTGTCCTGAACCCGCGCGGTGCGCATGCCGTGGCCTGCGGTATGCGCGAGGATCTCGCCGTCGACATCGAGGGCCACGTCGGTTACTACTGCGCGGGTATGAACCAGCGCGCGACGGTCACCGTGTACGGCAACGCGGGAACGGGGGTCGCCGAGAACATGATGTCCGGAACGGTGCGGGTGCGGGGGAACGCCTCGCAGTCGGCCGGGGCCACCGCCCATGGGGGACTGCTGGTGATCGACGGGGACGCGTCCGCGCGGTGCGGGATCTCCATGAAGGGCGTGGACATCGTCGTCGGGGGAAATGCCGGGCACATGAGCGCGTTCATGGCGCAGGCGGGGCGGCTGGTCGTCTGCGGCGACGCGGGTGACGCGCTGGGGGACTCGCTCTACGAGGCCCGGATCTACGTCCGCGGCACGGTGAAGTCGCTCGGCGCGGACTGCGTGGAGAAGGAAATGCGTCCCGAACACCTCATGGAACTGGCCGAGTTGCTCAAAGCGGCTGACCGGGACGAGGACCCGGCAACCTTCCGTCGCTACGGCTCCGCCCGGCAGCTGTACCACTTCAAGGCCGACAACTCGGCCGCGTACTAAGGACGATCGATGGACTTCGCCTCCCAGGGCCTGCGCGAGTCGGCCACCTTCGACCGCGCCACCATCCACGCCATCCAGCGCGCCGCCGAGACCGGCATCTACGACATCCGAGGCTGGGGCGCCAAGCGCAGACTTCCGCACTTCGACGACCTGTTGCTGCTCGGCGCCTCCATGTCCCGCTACCCGCTGGAGGGCTACCGCGAGCGCTGTGACACCGACGTCGTCCTCGGGACCTGCCATGCGAAGAACCCGCTGCGTCTGGCGACCCCCGTCACCATCGCCGGTATGAGCTTCGGCGCCCTGTCCGCCCCGGCCAAGGAGGCCCTCGGCCGAGGCGCCAGCGAGGTCGGCACCTCCACCACCACCGGCGACGGCGGGATGACTCCCGAGGAGCGCGGCCACTCCCGGTATCTCGTGTACCAGTACCTGCCGTCCCGCTACGGTATGAACCCGGACGACCTGCGCGCGGCCGACGCCATCGAGGTGGTCCTCGGGCAGGGCGCCAAGCCCGGCGGCGGAGGCATGCTGCTCGGGCAGAAGATCACCGAACGAGTCGCCGGCATGCGGACGTTGCCCGTCGGCATCGACCAGCGCAGCGCCTGCCGGCATCCCGACTGGACCGGCCCGGACGACCTCGCCATCAAGATCCTCGAACTGCGGGAGATCACCGACTGGGAGAAGCCGATCTATGTGAAGGTCGGCGCCACCCGGACCTACTACGACGTGAAGCTCGCCGTGCACGCGGGCGCGGACGTCGTCGTCGTCGACGGCATGCAGGGCGGCACGGCCGCCACCCAGGACGTCTTCATCGAGCACGTCGGCATCCCCACCCTGGCCGCCCTGCCCCAGGCGGTACAGGCGCTGCAGGAGCTGGGCGTGCACCGACAGGTCCAGCTGGTCGTCTCCGGCGGCATCCGGGGCGGCGCCGACATGGCCAAGGCCCTGGCCCTCGGCGCGGACGCGGTCGCCATCGGCACGGCCGCGCTGATCGCGCTCGGCGACAATCACCCCAAGTACGACGCCCAGTACCGCGAACTCGGCTCGGCGGCAGGCTACTTCGACGCCTATCAGGACGGCCGCGACCCGGCCGGCATCTCCACCCAGGACGAGGAGCTCGCCGCCCGCCTGGACCCTGTCGAGGCCGGTCGCCGTCTGGCCAACTACCTGCGCGTGATGACCATGGAGGCCCAGACCCTCGCCCGCGCCTGCGGCAAGGCCCACCTCCTGCATCTCGAGCCCGAGGACCTGGTGGCCCTTACCATCGAATCCGCCGCCATGGCCCGCGTCCCGCTCGCCGGTACGAACTGGATCCCCGGGCAGGACCGGTGATCGCCGTCGTGGGTGCCGGGCTGATGGGCGCGGCCACTGCCTGGCATCTCGCCCGACGCGGCCACGAGGTGACACTTGTCGAGGCGTACGACATCGGCCACCGGCACGGCAGCTCGCACGGCAGCTCACGGATCTTCCGACGGGCGTACGCCGACCCCTGCTACGTACGGCTGACCGGGCAGGCGCACGAGCAGTGGCGAAAGCTGGAGGACGACTCCTCAACCCCCCTTCTGCGCACGACTGGTGGCCTCGACCTGGGGGAGGGGCGCGACCCGAAGAGTCTGGCCGGGATCCTCACCGCGGCCGGGGTGGCCCACGAACTCTTCGGCGCGCAGGCCGCAGCCGAGCGCTGGCCCTTCATCCGGTTCGACGGGCCGGTGCTGTACCACCCGGATGCGGGCGTGATCAACGCCGACGAGACGGTGGCGGCCTGTGTGCGGCGCGCCGGCGAACACGGGGCCGACGCGTGGATCGGCGTCCGTGTCACCGGCGTCGACGTATCCGACACGGTGCTGCTGCACATGGACGACAGGCGTGAGCTCGTCGCCGACACGGTGGTGGTCGCGTCCGGGGCGTGGCTGCCGGAACTCGAACTTCCCGTACCCCTTCCCCCGATGACCGTGACGCAGCAGCAGGTCTTCCACTTCCGTCAGCGCGAGCCGTCCGCCGCCTGGCCGACCTTGGTCTTCAAGGACGGGGCGATGCAGACGTACGGCCTGCCGTCGGGCAGCGACGGCGGTCCGCTGCCCGCGGTGAAGGTCGCCGAGCACGACCGCGGCACCCCCACCACCGCCCGCACCCGCAGCGAAGCCGTCGACCCGTCGTCGCGCACGCGCGTGAGCGACTTCGTCCGCGATCGCCTGCCGGGGCTGGAGCCCGAGCCGGTGGCCGAAGCGACCTGCCTCTACACCACCACCCCCGACGAGGACTTCGTCCTCGACCGCCACGGCCCGTTCGTGATCGTCTCCGCGTGCTCCGGCCACGGCGCGAAGTTCGCCCCGCTCATCGGCTCGATGGCGGCCGACCTCGCCACCGGCCGGGCCGAGCCCCACCCCCGGTTCCGCCTGGACCGCGCGGGCTAGGATGCGCCGGTGAGCGAGCACCCCACCCCCGCACAGGACTCCGAGGACAAGGCCCTGGAGCGCATCATCGCCGTCCGGGCCCGTGAGTACCGGCAGGCGGCCGGGCTGTCGGTCGGCGAGATGGCGCAGCGGATCGGCATCTCCAAGGCCATGCTCTCGAAGATCGAGAACGCCCAGACCGCGTGCAGCCTCACCACCCTCTCCCGGCTTGCACGCGGTCTCGACGTCCCGGTCACCGCCCTGTTCCGCGGTATGGACGACGAGCGTGAGGCCGTCTTCGTCCCGGCCGGCCATGGTGCCCGCATCGTGCGGCGCGGCACCAAGGTCGGCCACGAGTACGCCCAGCTCGGCTCATTGCGGGGCGCCCACAAGCGGATGGACGCCCTGCTGGTCACCCTGACGGAGCAGAGCGAGGTCTTCCCGCTCTTCCAGCACGCGGGCACCGAGATCATCTACATGCTGGAGGGCGTCATGGTCTACGGCCACGGCAAGTCCAGCTACACCCTGCGCCCGGGCGACGCCCTTCAGTTCGACGGCGAGGCCCCGCATGGGCCGGAGTCACTGCTCCAACTCCCCATCCGCTTCCTCACTGTGACCGCCTTCGGGGACAGTTCGCACCATTGAACCCGGCTGCACTTGGCCATGGAGCTGTCCCGTAACGCACCCTCGTTCTCCTGCGGCGAAACAAGGTTTCCCTTGGCCGGACCTCTCGCGCCGTCGCCGGTTGCGGTTGAGGAAGTGGTGTACGGGTTCGACCTGATCCGGGGGTTTGCTCCGGCATCAGGATGGGGCCCGCATAGATGAACGGCCACCGGCTGATCTTCGAGGTGTCGAAGCCCGAAGGAGATCAGCACGATGACCGCACCCGACAGTGTGCCCCTGCACGCCCTCGTCGAGGACAACCTCGCCGCGGCGAGTCCCGATCTGCTGCGCGCGATGATCAAGACATTCGCCGACGCGCTCATGTGACCTGGCCGAAGCGGTTGGCGGACGGCGCCGTGACCCCGCCGCCGAAGGCCGCGAGCAGCGCGAGCGCGACGGGGTGGTCAGGCACGCGCACGGCGACCGTCTCCAGGCCACCGGTCGACGAGTGACAACCTCTCTCCATGAGAATTGCGCCTCACCGCCACCGATGGGCACCCACCATCTCACCGAACATCAAGCCTTCGACGTCCGCTACTCCCAGGAGGAACAACATCAAACTCCGTGAGGTGGCCCGCCGCGTCTGCGAACAGGGCACCCTCCTGACCTCTGGCGTGAGCCGGCTCCCCCGGCTCTGGACCGAACCGGAGGGGCCTGAGCTGGGCCGGCCCCAGGGGAAGCGCCACCGGGCCCGGCCTGCGCACCAGGTCCATGCCGCAGACGCCGAAGATCGCGCCGCACGCGGCCGGCCTCGGGTCGCCCCCGCTCGACTCACCTTCGTGCAGCCGTCCACGGCCCTGGCATGCGGCACGGCGGTGCTTGCGTGATCCTCTGAGCGCGCCCGCGCCCGGCCTCCACGAGCGCCGCCCGTCCGGGGCGTTCAGCTGCCGACGCGCGTGTAGGTGAGGAACACTGCGCCGCTCTTGAGGGCGGTGTGGTCTGCGAGTGTCCAGGTACGCGGGTCGAAGGCAGCCTTGCGGGAGAACAGCGGAATCCCGTCGCCGATGGTCAGCGGGCCGACTTTGAGGATGAGCGTGTCGATCTCGGCGTACAGAGAGCCCGCGAACTCGGCGCCGCCCAGTAGCCAGATGTCCTTGCCTTCCTGCTGCTTTAGTTCGCGCACGGTTGGCACCGGGTCGTCGGCGACCAATTCGACGGCCGAGTCCGGGCTCTCGGCCAGCGTCCGGGAAAATACCAGGTGGCGCAGGTGGGGGTAGGCGTCGGTGATGCCGGCCGCAAGACCGATCTCGTAGCTGCGCCGCCCCTCCAGCACTGTGTCGAAGTGCGTGCCCTCCGCCGTGACGGACAGCGCCTGCCGGGCCTGGACGGGCAGTGTCTCCGGATACTCGGCCACGAGGTGCTCTATGTAGTCCTCCGTTATGGGCCAGAAGCCGTTGGGACCGGTGGGGTCGCCGCCGTCCGGGCCCGCGATGAAGCCATCGAGAGTGGTGGCGATGTAGTGGACGAGTTTGCGCATTCAGGGTCCTTCCGTTGGTCACGCTGTCTGGTTACGGCCCGCACTGCCGGGTCGCCCGCCGAGGTGCGAGGCCGCTGGTGATCACGGCACCCGTCCAACCGACGCGAGCACCGAGCCGTCCAATCTGGTGAACTCGTCCGCGCACCAGAGCTCAACTGCTGCCCGAACCCATCGACAAACGCTGTCGCTTGACGTGGACAAAGTCAACGGAGTGACTCCCGCGTCGACTCCGCGTCCACGGCACCCCACGGCCATGGGGAGTGGCCGGGCGCGGACTGTGTCGTTGTGTGAGGGGCGCCCGCGCTGGTAGGGCACTTTCTGCCGTTACCGTGCCGGACCTGTGCCTATGGACTCGGCCCGGGCTCAGAAAGTGAGGACGGGCTTGACGACATCTGTCCGCATGCGTGCGACCGCCTCGTCGATGTCTTCGAAGGCGAACGTGGAGATGACGCGGTCCGCGGGGAAACGGCCCTGCGCGTGCCAGTCGAGTAGGAGTGGCACGAGCTCGTACGGATTCGCGTCGCCCTCGATGCTGCCTCGGATCGTCTTGCCGCCTCCGATGAGGTCCATGACGTCGAAGCCGATGTCCACCGCGCCGAGGCCCACGACGACCAGGGACCCCAGGGGGGCCAGCGCCAGGGCGGCGTTGCGGATCACACCGGGGACCCCGGTGGTGTCGAAGCCATGGGTCGCTCCTCCTGCGGTGAGTTCCCTGATCTGCTCGACGAGGTCCGCGCTCGCGCCGTCGAGGGAGTGAGTGGCGCCGAGTTCCGTCGCCAGGGCACGCCGCTCCTTGGAGAGGTCGACGGCGATGACGGTGCCGGTGCCGAGGGCCGCGGCGGCCATGATCGCCGCGAGTCCCACCCCGCCGGCGCCGTACACGACCAGGCTGGAGCCGGGAGTGGGCCGCAGCAGGTTGACGACCGATCCCGCGCCCGTCTGGAAGCCGCACCCCATGGGTGCGGCGGTCACGAGGTCGGTGTCCTGCGGGACGACGACGATGTTCTCGCGCGAGGCGAGCGCGTGGCGGGCGAAGCTCGACTGGCCGAAGAACGAGGACCAGACGTCGCCGCCCTGATGCCTGAGCGTCGAGCTGCCGTCCGGGCGGCGCCCCGCGTTGTTCAGGGTGGCGAACCGCTCGCAGTACGCGCGTCGTCCGGCGGCGCACCGGGCGCAGGCGCCGCAGCTGTTGTAGCTCAGCACGACGCGGTCTCCGGCTCTCACACCGGTGACATCGGCACCGGTCGCCTCCACGACGCCGGCGCCCTCATGGCCGTACACCGCGGGAACGCCCGCGGGCATCAGGGCCTTCGTGGCCAGGTCGGTGTGGCAGATGCCCGCCGCGGTGAGGCGGACGAGGATCTCGTCTGGGCGGGGGTCCGAGATCTCGACGTCCTCGATGGTGAAGCCGGTGTCGGGTCCGTAAGAAACAGCCGCTTGGGTGTGCATGGGGTTCTCCGGGTGGGATGCGGGAGCGGGGACGATTCAGGACTGCCGAGGGGACGTGCTCTCGCCGATCCGCTGCCGGATCTCGGCCAGGGTGTGGGCGACCACACCGCGCAGGGCATCCGCCTCGGCCTGTCCCGCCGGGGGCAGGAGGCTCTGGGCCAGCCCCTTCGGAGCCGTACTGGCGGCGATGGTCCGGCGGTGGCTGAACGTCAGGAAACCGACCTTTCCGTGGTAGGCGCCCATGCCGCTGCGTCCGATGCCGCCCGACGGCGCGCCCTCGATGCCCCAGTGCACGGCGAGGTCGTTGCGGCTGACGCCGCCCGAGGTGGTCCGCCTGATGAACTCCTGGAACTCCGGTCCGTCGGAGCCGAAGAAGTAGGCGGCCAGGGGGCTGGGGCGGGTGTTGACGTAGGTGATGACGTCGTCGAGATCGTCGTACGGGTACACGGCCAGAACCGGGCCGAAGATCTCCTCCGAGGCGACGGCCATGTCCTCGGTCACGTCCAGCAGCACGGTGGGCGCGATACGGCGGCCCGCGCGCTGGGGCAGTGCGTCGGTCTCCTGGGGCGGTGCGATGGTCAGCACCCGCGCCCCCTTGGACTGGGCGTCGGCGACCAGTGCGGTCACCCGGTCGAAGTTGCGGTCGTCGATGATCGAGACCACGTCCGGGTTGTCGAGGTAGGTCGGGAAGTGGGCCCGCACCGACTCTTCGTACACCGCCAGGAACTCCTCGACGCGGTCGCGCGGGACGAAGACGTAGTCCGGGCAGAGGCAGATCTGACCGCCGTTCATCAGCCGCATGCCGGCCACGCGTTCGCCCGCCAGGGTGACGTCTGCGTCCGATCCGAGGACGACGGGGTTCTTGCCGCCCAGTTCCAGTGTCACCGGCACCAGGTTCTCCCCGGCGGCCGCCGCCACCCGGGCCCCCACACGGGGAGAGCCGGTGAAGATGAGGTGGTCGAACGGGAGCGACGAGAACGCCGACGCGGTGGCGACACCGCCACGTACGACCACCACCTCCTCCACGGACATGCGGGAGGCGACGGCCCGGGCGAAGACCTCGGCCGTCCGCTCGGCCACCTCCGAGAACTTGATCATCACGCGGTTGCCCGCGGCCAGCGCCTCGATGGCCGGCTGGACGACGAGGGTCACGGGGAAGTTCCAGGGGCCGACGACACCGACGACGCCTTTCGGGCGGTTCTGCACGAAGGCCGGCCGCCCGGCCTCGGCGGAACCGGGGACCTCCTCGTCCGCCATCCATCCCGCCAGGTTCTCCCGGATCAGCTGGACGTCCGGAATGGCGCCGACGATGTCGCTCGCCAGGCTCGTCAGCGGGGGGCGGGAGCCGAAGTCGGCGTCGAGAGCGGCGCACAACTTGTCGGCGTGTTCCAGGACACAGGCCATGAGGCGGTCGATGCGGTCGAGCCGTACGTCCAGGGCGGGCGGGCCCTCGGCCAGGAAGGCCGCGCGCTGGGCGTCCAGCAGCCGCCGCTGAACCTCCGCCGGCGGATCGAGCGGTTGCGGGCCGGCGAGGTCTGGGGCTGTGTGCAGGGTGCTCATGGAAGGTTCCCTCGGTGTGCTCTCGTGTGTGGGGGCGGCTCAGGCAGCGGGCAGGAAGACGGGGATCGCCTCGCCGCCTTCCGGGTGCTCGAAGGCGACGTTGACGGACATCCCGGGCCACGGACGCTCGCCGGCCCGCAGCCCGTTCAGCGCCGCATACAGCCAGGGCCCCTCGGCGAGTTCGACGAGCGCCACGACCCGCTGCGGGGCGGGAGCGTCGTCGCCGGGGCGGCCGTGTATGGCGGTCCACGAGATGACGGTTGCGGTGCCGGCGGCCGGTACCCAGGCCGCCGTGGGCTCCTGGCACGCGGGGCAGGCCTCGAACTGGGGCGCGGCGTGCGCGCCGCAGGCGGTGCAGTGGCGGATGAGCAGTTCACCGCGCGCCGTCCCGTCGAAGAACTTCTCGGTCGCGGCGTCGCGTCGTACGACGAGGGTGGTCATGGTGGCTCCATGGATCGGTGGTGGTCAGGCGTGCGGGTGAGGGCTGAGGACCAGCGTCGAGTGGTGGTCGAGGATTCCGCCGTTGCCGCTGACCAGGACGACGTCGTGGCGCGGTACCTGCCGTTCGCCCGCCTCGCCGCGGGCCTGGAGAACGGCCTCGGACAGCGGGGTCATGCCCCACATGTAGTAGGAGGAGAGCTGCCCGCCGCCGGTGTTGACCGGCAGCGATCCGCCGGGCGCGAGCGCGCCGCTCGCCGCGAAGGAGCCGCCCTCGCCCTTGGCGCAGAAGCCGTAGTCCTCCAGGGTGAGGAGCACGGTGAAGGTGTAGCAGTCGTACAGTTCGGCGACGTCGACGTCACCGAGGGAGACGCCCGCCATCTTCAGGGCCGCGGGGCCCGCCTGCGCTGCCCCGCTGACCAGGCCGAAGTCGCTGCCCTGGTGCATCGGGTAGCCGGGGTGGGACTGGGCCCAGCCGAGTAGGTGGACGGGCGGCCTGCGCAGGTGGGCGGCGCGCTCGGCGGTGGTGACGATGACGGCGATGCCGCCGTTGGTGACCAGACAGCAGTCCAGCAGATGGAACGGCTCGGCGATCATCCTGGACGCCTGGTGGTCGTCCACTGTGATGGGGTCCCGCAACTGGGCGCGGGGGTTGGTCGCCGCCCAGGCCCGCTGGGCCACGGCGATGTGGGCGAGTTGTTCGCTGGTGGTGCCGTAGGTGTCCATGTGACGGCGGGCCGCCAGCGCGTACAGGGGGTTGGCGCCCATGATCCCGGCCGCTGCCATGAGGCCCCGCCAGCCGGACGCGCCGGCGGCCCGCGCGTAGGCCGCGCCCGACGACGTTTTCTCCTTCAGCGGTGCGTCGGCGAAGACACAGGCCACAGCCTCGGCCAAACCGGAGCGCACGGCCATCGACGCGTACTGCACCATCGCGCCGGCGGTGGAGCCGTACGCCTGTACTTCCGACAGCAGCCGCAGGTCCTTAAGGCCCAGGTCCTTCTGGAGGTCGAGACCGACCCCGCCGAGGACGCCGCTGCTGGTGAGCAGGCCGTCGAGGTCGGCAAGGGCCAAGCCCGCGTCGTCGGCGGCGCGCCGTACGGCGTCGGCCGCGAAGCCGGCGGGGCTGCGGCCGTAGATCTTGCCCATGTCCGTCATGCCGAGTCCCGCGATGACGGGGCCTCGGGGAGCGGGGTGTGAGGAGGTGGTCACGTCAGGTGCCTTTCGTTGTGCTGCCGCCGATGACGGGTTCAGCGCGCCTGCCAGACCGGGGTGCGCTTCTCGGCGAAGGCCCGGGGGCCTTCCTGGGCGTCCTGGGAGGTCATCAGCGTCTGCGCCTCCTGATGGGAGAGGTCCCAGGCGGCCTGCTCAGCGTCGACACGCCCGGCGGTGATGCCGCGGGCGATGCGCTTGCTGGCCTGGACGGCGAGCGGGGCGTTGGCGGCGATGCGCTCGGCCAGCGCCAGTGCTTCGTCGAGCACCTTCTCGGCGGGCACGACCCGGTTGACCAGGCCCAGGTCGCGGGCGGTGGCCGCGTCGAGCGGGTCGCCGGTCAGCAGCAGCTCCATGGCGACCTTGGACGGCAGCTGGGCGGCGAGCCGGAAGGCGCCGCCGGCGGCGGCGATGATGCCCCGCTTGACCTCCGGCAGCCCGAAGGAGGCGTCCTCGGCCGCGACCACGAGGTCACTGGCGAGGGCGATCTCGGTGCCGCCGCCGAGGGCGAAGCCGCGCACGGCGGCGATGGTGGGCTTGCCGATGTGATGGCGGACGTAGCCGGCGAAGCCCCACGCCTCGGCCTCGGGCGGCATGATGTTCTCGCCTCGGGCCACCGCCTTCAGGTCGGCGCCGGCACAGAACGCCTTGTCTCCGGCGCCGGTGATGACGACGGCCCGTATCTCCGGGTCGCGGTCCGCCTCCTCCAGCGCGTTGCCGACGCCCAGGGCGAGCGCCGCGTTGACCGCGTTGCGGGCTTCGGGCCGGTTGAGGGTGACCACCATGACGTGGCCTCGGCGTTCCACGAGGACGGTGGGTGCGGGGGAACTCACGGGCGGTGTCTCCTCAAGGGTCTCCAGCACTCCTCGGGCGAGCAGCTGGTCGGTTTCTACGTCGGACAGACCCAGCAGCTCGCGGCTGAGCTGCCGGGTGTGCTCGGCGGGCAGCGGGGCGGGGCACTGCGGCGGGTCGGCGAGGTGGCGCGAGCGAGCGGGACGGGCCTCGGTGGGCAGGGGCTCGTCGAAGGTCGGCTGCCGCAGCTCGGTGAAGAAGCCGCGGGCCTGCAACTGCGGGTCCGTCAGGAGTTCGTGGACCCGCAGCATCGGCGCCGCCGGAACTCCGCAGGCTTGGAGCAGGCTGCTGACCTCCCGCGGGGAACGGGATGCTGTCCAGGACGACAGGGCCTCTTCGATCCGCCGGCGGCCGGCCAGGCGTCCCTCGGGCCGGGCCAACTCCGGGTCGGCGGCCAGGACTTCGTACCCGGCCACCGCACACAGCCGGTTCCAGTCCACGTCGTCACGGATGCCGATCGCGCACCACTGGTCGTCACCGGCGCAGGGCACCACCAGGTCGATGGTCATGGCTCCGGTGTGCAGCGATCCGGGGTTCAGCCACTCTCCTGCCAGGTGCTCGGCCAGGGCGTCGAGGATGATCTCCGCCTGCGCGATGCCGACGGTGCCCCCGCGGCCGGTACGGCGCAGCCTTGCGAGCTGGGCCACGACGGCCGCAGCGCCGACCCGCCCGACCACGTGATCCGGGTAGATGGTGATCGAGTCACTGTGGCCGTCCGGATCGTCGGGGTAGCGCCACAGGTCGCTCAGCCCGGTCGAGGCCCGCACCAGCGGCCCATATCCCATACGACGGCTCCACGCACCGCTCGCGCCGAAGGCGCTGCTGTCCGCGATGACGAGACGGGGGTTCAGTCCTAGGAGTACGTCGGGGCCGAGACCGAGGGACTGAAGCGTGCCGGGCTTGAAGTTGGACAGGACGATGTCGGCTTCGGCGGCGAGCCGCTTGAAGAGGCCGACGCCTTCCGGGTCGCGCAGGTTCAGGCCCAGGCTGCGCTTGTTGCGGTGGCCCCAGGCGGCCGACGCGGTGATGACCTCGCCGGTGACGGACTGCCGTCCGCCGTCCGGGAAAGCGCGGTTCTCCACCTTGATCACATCAGCGCCGTGGTCGGCGAGGAGCCGGCCGAGTTCCGCTCCGGCGACGATGACACCGAGGTCGAGGACGCGCAGCCCGGCCAAGGGGTTAACACGTTCGGGCCTCGTTTCACCGCGTACCGGTTCGACGCGTGCACGCACCTCGGTGAGCACCTCGTCGGTGTGCTCACCCGGCAGCGGGGCCCTGCGCAGCGGGGACGGTCGCGCTCCGTCGATCTCCAGGAATCCCGCCGGTATGCGAGCCGTAAGTCCGGGAGCGAGTTCGGTGTCCGCGAGCGCCCCGCGCTCCAGGTAGTGCTCGGCACGCAGGGCGTCACCGGCGGTGAGGACGGCCGCGATGGGCACGCCGTGCTCCTGGCCCTGCCGTACGAGGTCGTCGCGGGAGCGGTCGCGAAAGAGGTCGGCAATCCGGGCGTGGATCCGGTCGGCCTCCTGGAAGCGCACGGCGATGTTCTCGTAGCGCCGGTCGGCCAGTTCCTCGGGCTCGCCCAGCCAGGCCCGCATGCCGCGCCACTGCCGCGGGCTCAGCACACAGACGCGCACCAGGCCGTCGGAGCACCGGAAGATCGGGTAGAGATGCCCGGCGGCGGGTCGGCCGGGCGGCAGGTCTGCGGCGCGTCGGCCCCCGGTGGCGGAGCCGCCCATACCGAAACCGGGGTCCAGGATCTGGGTGACCGCCTCGTGCACGGAAAAGTCGATGTGGTCGCCGCGCCCGGTCTCAAGGCTGCTGTAGTGCGCGAGCAGGGCCACCCATGCGGCCTGCAGATATGCGGACTCGGTGACGATCGAACCGGGAGGCGGAAGCGGTGGGCGCCCCGGCAGGCCGGAACGGCACAGAAGGCCGCCGAGGGCCGCGTGCACGGCGTCGGTCGCCGCGTATCCCGCATAGGGGCCGGTCAGTCCGAAGTCGGTCACGGTGACCAGGACGAGCCGGGAATTTCGGGCCGTGACGCTCTCGTAGTCGAAGCCCGGCACGCCGCAGCGTTCGGACTCGATCCAGATGTCCGCCGCGTCCAGCAGCGCCCTCAGGCCGCACCGGCCGTCCTCGGTGTCCAGCTCGAGGGTGACGCCACGCTTACCGGCATTGCGCACGGCGAAGTACAGGCTGGTTCCCTCGTGAAGCGGGGCCCGGGTGCGGGCACGAGCGCCCCCGGGCGGCTCCACGAGGATCACGTCGGCGCCCAGGCTCGCGAGGAAGCGGCCCACTCCCTCGCCGCGTCCGTCGGTGGTGTCGACCACCCGGACCCCGTACAGAGGTGCCGACGTGTCCCCGCCGGTCACTGCTCCGGTCATCGTTCGCCTCCTGGGCCGGGCCGGTCAGCGCCGCGCACCGACGCAGGGCACGGCGGACCGATCCAGAGCCGAGGGGCCAAGGGGGATCACGCCGGGGTCGGGGAGGGAACACCCCGTACCCGCGCACGCCGGAGACCTGCGGCGGCCTGATGTCGGCCGTATGAACACCGCGTTTCCGTGCATCAGCCTGGACCGGCACGCGGGTGCCTGTACACGTCCGTTTCGCTCATGTGCACGTGACCGAAACGGCAACGTCGCAGCTCCTGGAGGCGGATGCGGAGCGGGTGATCTACTGGCTCCGTGGACATCCAGCAGCTTCGCTACTTCTTGGCCGTCGCCGACGAGCTGCACTTCGGCCGGGCCGCGGACCGCCTGCATGTGACGGCTTCACCCCTGAGCCGCCGTATCCGGGAACTGGAGCACGAGCTCGACCGTGACCTGTTCGTCCGCGAGCACCATCACGTGGAGCTGACTTCTTTCGGTGCGGTCTTCCGCGAACGTGCCAAGGCGGTGGTCCGGGACTTCGACCGTTTGCGGGACCTCGCACACGACTACCTGGACGTCCCACGATGCCGGGTCGGCGCGGCTCCCTTGACTCCGCCGAAAGTCATGGACACGGTCATCACCGCCTACCGCGAGACCGCTCCGAGTGTCGAGCTTCCCGTCACGCTCGCGTCGTCGGCCGAACTCCTCGACCAGCTCACCGCCGACCGCATCGATCTCGCCGTCGTCCACCTTCCGGCCACCACACCCGGCACGGATAGCCTGGTCATCGCCACTGGCTCCATCGGCATGGTGATGGCGGCGACCGACGAACTCGCCACTCGCACCTCGCTGACCCTGCGGGACCTGCGGGACCGTCAAGTGCTGATGACCTCGGCCAAGGTGCACCCGTCTGTGATGAGCGAGAACAGGACCGCGCTCCTGAATGCCGGTGTCACGCACCTGGTGGATCTGCCGCACAACGACATCGTCCAGACCGCCGCCCACGTGCTGCGCACCGGCGCACTGACCCTCACCGTCCTCGGTGACGAGGACCTGCCCACCACACGTGTCTTCGCCGCTCCGGCTTTCCGTGTGGTGCCGCTCGACGAGCCCGGACTGACCCTGCGGGCCGGGATCGTGTGGCGCAGATCGGCCGAGGAAACAGTGCCGGGTCTGCGGGAGGTGCTCGCCACTCTGAAGCAGAGGTACGTGGGCGATCCGATGCCACTGTGATCCGCTGCCCGCAGGGGTCTCGGTCAGCGTCGGGCTGGACGCGGAACGCCTCGTCGTCCGCTGCGCGGAGCCTGGCCCCGCCATCTGGCGGAATGGGTGGGAACAGTTCCCGCCAGCTGCAGGTTCCTCCGCCGGAGCCCGCCCCCGAGAGTGGCCGTACGTTCCCGTTGCGTTCCCAAAAGGAGAGAACGATGGCCGATCAGACGACGGCAGACTTCCTCGGCTCTGCCC
>NZ_WVUG01000480.1 GCF_017614965.1 Streptomyces griseorubiginosus
GTCCGGCTCCGGTGGGGGGTCTGGCGTCCGGCTCCGGTGGGGGGTCTGGCGTCCGGCTCCGGTGGGGGGTCTGGTCAGGGCGTCGTACGGCTACTGCGGTAGCCCTCGGCCTGCACGGACTCCGCGGCCACGCGGACGCCGTAGCGGTAGGCGAGCTCGCCGCCGAGGTAGCCGGAGACGCCGAGGGTGGCCAGAGCGACGGCGGAGAGCGTCAGCTGCCCGTTGCCGACGCTCTGCCCTCCCGCACTGCCGTCATGGACCCACCTCGCCCATGAGGTATTTCACCAACGAGTGTTGGTCTTATTCGGCGACAGGTCAAGCAAGTCCACTCGACGGAGTTACGGTGATGCGGTGAACCCCGATGCCACGGCCGCCGCGCTCGCCGTCCTCGGCGACGAGTCCCGGCGCCGGCTGCTCGACTACGTCCGGCGGGCCAGACGCCCGGTGACCAGGGAAGAGGCGTCCGCGGCGGTGGGGATCTCCCGCAAGCTGGCCGCCTTCCACCTGGACAAGCTGGTCGCGTCGGGCCTGCTGCAGGCGCGCCACGGCGGCCACGGCCCGCGCCGGGTCGGCCGCGCCCCGAAGGTGTACGAGCCCACCCCCGAGACCCTCTCCCTGAGCCTCCCTCCGCGCCGCCACGACCTGCTGGCCTCCCTGCTGACCGAGGCGCTGACCGCGCAGCGGCCCGGCGAGAGCGCCCGGGAGGCGGCGCTCCGGGTCGCCCGGGCGCGGGGCGAGGCCCTGGGCGCGGAGACCCCCGGCGGGGACGTCACGGCGATCCTGGAATCCCTCGGGTTCGAGCCGGCCGACGCCGGTTCCGGCCGCACGGTGCTGTACAACTGCCCGTTCCACCCGGTCGCCGCCCAGGCCCCCGACCTGATCTGCGGCATGAACCACGCCTTCCTCGCCAGCTGCCTGGCCGCCTCCGGCAACACCGACACCACCGCGGTACTGACGCCCCGACCGGGCGCGTGCTGCGTCGAGTTGCACACCGACACATAGGGCATATGCAGGAAAGGGGATTTCGTGAAGAATTAAATGCCGCGGGCGTTCGAATTCACACTCCCTCCGGTTTCTTCACGGAATGCAATGCGCGCATTGGTGTGGTGAGGTCCGTTCTCACAACCCGTCCCCGGTCGAATATGAGGACACGAAACGATCGATTAACTGACGCGTAGCGGACGGGAATCGTCACCCCGGTGCACTCCTGGTCACCGCCGTCCACGCACAGCGTCAGGAGGGACCATGTCCTTCTTCGCCAGGGCTTCCTGGCCAGGAGACCATCGCGACGAGATCGTCGCGGGCGCGCTCGTCGCGGCCGTGATCGTCGTCCTCGGCTACGCCTCGGGCATCGGAGCCCCCGGCACCACGACCGTCGACACCGCTTCGCCGCCGGCCTCCGCCGCCGCGCCCACGCCCCGTCAGCCGACGTCCCGTTCGGAGACCGGACCGCCGCCCGACAGCGCGACGGGGAATTACGGATTCGGCTCGGCGGGAGATTATCCGGCGGGCGACAGCGGCGCCGGAATTCCCGTCGCCGACCAAACCTCCGGCGGGGAAAGCGGCCATGGCCACGGCAGGGGCGGAACCGGCGGCGCGGGACATGAGTCGTCCTCTCCCTCGCCTTCGCCCTCCCCGACGACGCCCCCGTCCTCCTCAGCCCCGGACAGCTGCGGGGAGGGCGAAGTCCGACTGGTCCAACCACTGTTGAACGGCGTTGTCACCCCGGTGACCGGCCTGCTGGACAGCCTGCTCACGCCGGCCTCGCCGCCGCCGTCCCCCGCTCCCTCGCTCTCCCCGTCCTCCTCCCTCTGTGTCGGCGTCGCCGCCTCTCCCTCGGTGCTGCCGGAGGTACTGCCGTGAGACGCCGCGCCCCGTCCCTGCTCACCGCTGTCCTGGCCGCCCTCGCCGCCCTGCTGCTCGCCGCGCCGCCCGCGTCGGCGCACACGGAACTGATGTCCTCGACCCCGGACAACGGCGCCCGGCTCACGCACACCCCGGCGACCGTGACGCTGCGCTTCAGCGAGCCGGTCGACCCGGCGGACGTCCACATCAAGGCGTCCGGGAGGCCGCTGGGTGTGACCCGCGCCGGCGGCGGCAAGGCCGTCAAGGTCACCGTCCCGAAGATCTCCGGCCAGGACCGCCTCGTTCTAGATTGGCAGGTCCTTGACATGGATGACGGGCATTCCACGTCCGGGGCGCTCTCCTTCCCCCTAACCGCGAAGTCCTCCGACTCCTCGACACCGCCGGTTCCGCACCCCTCCGAGACCGTCCACACGGCCTGGATCACCGCCCGCTGGACCGGTTATCTCGCCCTCGCCCTGTACGTCGGCGGCCTCGCCTTCCTCGCGCTGCTCTGGCCGCAGGGCGCCGGAGACCGCCGTACCCGCTGTGTCCTCACCCTCTCCTGGGCGGCCGGCCTCGCGGCGAGCCTGCTCACACCGGGGCTGCAGAGCGCGTACGGGGCGCTGGGCTCGCTCGGTGACGTCTTCCGACGGGCCACCTACACCGACCTGTCGGGCACCGAGGTCGGCGTCGTGGCCGCCTGCCGGGTGCTGATGTGGGTGCTCGCCGCCATCGTGCTGGCCGCCCTGCTGCAGGGCGCGGAGCGGGCGGCGCGGTCACCCGGCTGGCGGGTGGGCGCGCTGGCGGTGACCGTGGGGCTGCTGCGGACGGCCGGCATGACCGGCCACAACTCCGAGGGCACGCACCCGGGTTGGGGCGCGGTGGCCGACCTGGTCCATCTGCTCGGCGTCTCGCTCTGGCTCGGCGGCCTGGCGCTGCTGCTGTTCGGGGTGCTGCCCCGGCGCCGGCCCGAGGAGCTGTCGGCCGTGGTCTCCGGCTACTCCACGCTGGCCGGGGTGTCGGTCGCGGCGATCGTGGCCGCCGGCGCTGTGCTCACCTGGCAGGTCGTCGGGTCGTACGACGCCCTGGTCGGCACCGGGTACGGGCGGCTGCTGCTGCTCAAACTCGCGGTGCTGGCACTCGTGTTGGCGGTCGCGCAGCGCAGCCGTGGCTGGGTGCGGACACGGCTCGACATCGCCGTACTGCTGCGCGGCGACCGCGCCACCGTACGGCCCTTCGTCCACTCGGTCGCGGCGGAGACGGGGCTCGTCCTCGTCGTACTGGCCGCGACGAGTTGGCTGGTCACCTCGGCTCCCGGCCGCTGACCGGCACACTTCCCGACCCCTGTCACCCGACAGGGACCCCCGCCGGGGGAACCTCACAAGGGAGAAGCACCTCCATGCACACCGAAGAAACCACCGCTCCCCCGAGCCGCCCGCGCTCCCGGGTGGGCAACAAGGTACTGCTGGCCACCGGTCTGGGCGCGGGCCTCGCGGCCGCCGTCGGACTCGGCCTGCTGCAGGCGTCCACCGGGTCCGCGGCCACGCGAGCGGCCGAACCGGCCGCCGAGGCGCACCAGATGGCCGACATGGGCCAGTCGGCCACCGAGGCCGCGGCTGCCGACTACACCATCGACATCAAGAACTACGCGTTCAGCAAGCCGAAGCTGACCGTGAAGGTCGGGCAGACGGTGAAGTGGGTCAACGAGGACACCGCTCCGCACACGGTCACCACCACCAGCGGCCCGGCCAAGTTCGACTCCGGCTCGCTGCAGAAGGGCGACAGCTGGTCGTACACCTTCACCAAGGCCGGTACGTACGACTACTACTGCGCGGTCCACCCGGACATGACGGCCTCGATCACCGTGGTCGCCGACAGCGGCGGGGGCGACTCCGGTGGGTCGGGCGGCGGTTCGACGGGTGGCTCGACCGGTGGGTCCACGGGCGGCTCGACCGGAGGGTCCACCGGTGGCTCGACCGGAGGGTCGACGGGCGGCTCGACGGGTGGCTCGACCGGTGGCGGCACGGGCGGCTCGACGTCCGGCGGCAGCGGCTCCGGCGGCAGCAGCGGCGGTGACGGTGACGGGAGTTGTGTCAGCGTTCAGCAGGTGCTGCTGCCCATCCTGCAGCACATCGACAAGGCGCACCTGGAGGAGTCCCCGGGCCAGCAGGTGCAGGACGCGCTGAAGCTGGACAGCTACCTGAAGATGCACACCGTCTGGCTCGAGTCGATCCTCACGCCCGCCGTGAACGGCGCCGGCAGCGTCTCCGACGACACCCTGAGCGTGCTGCTCCAGCACATCAACTCAGCCCATCTGCAGGAGTCGTTGGGCCAGCAGGTCGCGGACATCCTCAACCCGGACGCCTACGTGAAGATGCACACCGTCTGGGCCGAGCACCTGCTCGCCCCGACCGAGGACTACGTCACCAACTCCTGCTGATCCCCCGGCAGGACGCGGCGGGCCGGCCGAGTCGCAGT
>NZ_WVUG01000481.1 GCF_017614965.1 Streptomyces griseorubiginosus
ACCTCGTCCGGGGTGCCGAGCCGGGAGATGATCCGGCGGACGGCCGCGGGACTGTCGGCGGTGCCCCCGGCGCGGCGCCGGTCGATCTCGTTGCGCAGCTCCGACACCAGGCGCATGCGTGTGGCCGACGGCAGCTGCCGCTGCTGCGCCACGTCGCCGACACGGCTCAGATACTCGTAGACGACCTGGTCGCTCTCGATCCCCACGAAGTCCCCTCCGGGGCGGCTGCGTTGGATGGCCCGCGGTACGAAGGTATCGCAGGTCAGCATCGAACAGCCCGTCCGGCGTCCGAGGACGGGCCCTTCGGGCGAACCGGGGGTCCGGGGGCGGAGCCTCCTGGGACGCCCGCCCACCCGGTACCGTGAGTCGGATGAGCACCCCGGCCCCGCGTTCACTCGCAGAGGCACTCCGAGCGAGGGACGACGACTCCCTCGCCGCACTGCTGCGCGCTCGCCCCGATCTCATCACCCCCGTCCCCACCGACCTCACCCAGCTCGCCACCCGGGCCGGTACCCGGGCCAGCGTGGTGCGGGCGCTGGAGCGGCTGGACCGGTTCGCGCTGCAGACGGCGGAGGCGCTGGCGGTCGCGGCGGACCCGGCGTCGTACGGGGAGCTGCTCGGGCTGATGACCGGCGACGAGGGTGATCCGGTGGTCGCCGCGGCTCTTCCGCGTGCCCTCGGCACCCTGCGGGAGCAGGCGCTGGTCTGGGGCGACGACGAGCGGCTGCGGCTGGTGCGCACGGCCCGTGAGCTGCTCGCGCCGTCCCCGCAGCACCCGTCCCCGACCGGGCTCGGGCCGACCGTGCAGGAGGCCACGGCGGGCATGTCGCCGGGCCGGGTGCAGGAGATCGTGACGGCGGCCGGGCTGCCCTCGACGCACGACTCGGTGTCGGCGGTGGGCTCCCTCACCGCCCTGTTCGGTGACCGCGAGCGGATGGCCGCGCTGCTCGCCGGGCTGCCGCAGGAGTCGCGGGAGGTGCTCGCCCGGCTGGTGTGGGGGCCGCCGTACGGGCAGGTCACCCCGGATCCCGCGGCGCACCTGCGGCAGTTGCTGGACCGCGGGCTGCTGCTGCCGACGGCGCCCGGCACGGTCGTACTGCCCCGGGAGGTGGCCCTGCATCTGCGCGGCGGACGGGCGCACCGCGCGCTGGAGCCGCTGCCGCCCGCCCTGGAGCCCGCGGCCACGCACCGTCCACAGGTTGTGGACAGCACGGCGGCCGGGCAGGCGTACACCGCGCTGGCGACGGTCGAGGAGCTGCTGAAGGACTGGGACGAGGGCGGCCCCGCCGTGCTGCGGGCCGGCGGGCTGAGCGTGCGCGACCTGAAGCGGACCGCGGTCGCGCTGGACGTGTCCGAGCCGGTCGCCGCCTTCTGGGTCGAACTCGCCTACGCGGCGGGCCTGCTGGCGTCCGACGGGGAGGCGGACGAGCGGTTCGCGGCGACCCCGGCGTACGACGAGTGGCTGGAGCAGCCCGCGGGCGTGCGCTGGGCGCGGCTCGCGGAGACGTGGCTGAGGGCGACCCGGACGGCGGGGCTGGTCGGCGGGCGGGACGCGAAGGACCGTGCGTTGTCGGCGCTCGGGCCCGGCCTGGACCGGTCGGCCGCGCCGGAGGTACGGCACCGGGTGCTGACGCTGCTGGCCGGGTTGCCGGAGGGCACCGCGCCGTCCGCCGAGTCCGTGCTGGAGCGGCTGCGCTGGGAGCGGCCCCTGCGCGGGCCCCAGCAGGACGACGACCTGCGCGCCCGGCTGGCCCGCTGGACGCTGTCGGAGGCGGAGATGCTGGGCGTGACGGGGCGGGGCGCGCTGTCGGCTCATGGGCGGGCGCTGCTGGGTGCGCCCGCGTCCTCGACGCCCGCGAAGAAGGCGGCCGGGGCGGAGTCCGGGGGCCCCGGCGACAAGCTCCCCGTCCGTCACACGCCCGTCGCCGTGGAGCCCCTCTCCCCCGTCGAGCAGGCCACCGCCTCCGCCGCGGCCGCCCGGCTGCTCGCGCCGCTGCTGCCCGAGCCGCTGGACCACGTGCTGCTGCAGGCCGACCTGACGGCGGTGGCGCCGGGGCCCTTGCAGCGGCCGCTCGCCGACATGCTGGGGGTGCTGGCGGACGTGGAGTCGAAGGGCGGGGCGACGGTCTACCGGTTCACGCCGGGGTCGGTGCGGCGGGCCCTCGACGCCGGGCGGACCGCCTCCGACCTGCACGCCTTCCTCGCGGCGCACTCCCGGACACCGGTACCGCAGCCGCTCGCGTACCTGATCGACGACGTGGCCCGCCGGCACGGGCATCTGCGGGTGGGTGCGGCCTCGGCGTACGTGCGCTGCGACGACGACGCCCTGCTGAACGAGATCATGGCCGACAAGCGGGCCGCCGGTCTGCGCCTGCGCCGTCTCGCGCCCACCGTGCTGGCCACCCAGGCCGACCCGGCGACCCTGCTGGAGGGTCTGCGCGCGATGGGTTTCGCGCCGGCCGCCGAGTCCGCCGAGGGCGACGTCCTGATCACCCGCGCCGACGCCCACCGCACCCCGCCGCGCACCGCGCCCGAGCCGGTCCCGGACGGCCCGCCGACGCCGGACGCGACGCTGCTGTCGGCGGCGATCCGCGCGATCAGGGCCGGTGACGTGGCCTCCACGGCCCCGCGCAAACAGCCCCCCTCGGCCGCGGCGGGCGGCGGTGCCCTGCCGCGCACCAGCTCCGCCGAGACCCTGGCCACCATGCAGGCCGCCGTCCTGACCGGGGAGGCGCTGTGGATCGGGTACGTCAACGCGGAGGGCGCCGCGAGCCAGCGCGTCATCGCCCCGATCCGGGTCGAGGGCGGCTTCGTGACGGCGTACGACCACACGGCGGACGAGGTGCGGACGTACCCGCTGCACCGGGTGACGGGAGTGGCGGAACTGGCCGAGGAGGCGTGAGGCGGGCCTCTTCGCCACGGCTCCACCGGCATGACCGGAACTGTTCACCCGGGGCTTCCGGCCCGGGCCCGCGGGCAGCGTTTCCTGAACGGGACAGGAACCGGGTCCGGCTTTCCGACGACGGGACCGGCCTTTCGACGAAAGGGACCCCATGGCCACGACGATCCGCCGCGCAGTCATCCCCGCAGCCGGACTGGGGTCCCGTCTGCTGCCGCTGACCAAGGCCATCCCGAAGGAGATGCTGCCGGTCGGGGACAAGCCCGTCGTCGAGCACACCGTGCGGGAGCTGGTGGCGTCCGGCATCACGGACATCACGATCGTCGTCTCGGGCGGAAAGGGCCTGATCCAGGACCACTTCCGGCCGAATCCGGCCCTCGTCGCCCAGCTGCGCGCCGACGGCAAGACCGCCTACGCGGACGCGGTGGAGGAGGTCGGCGAGCTGTCCCGGCTCGGCCACATCACCTACCTCGACCAGCACGGCCCGTACGGCAACGGCACGCCCGTGCTGAACGCGGCCCGCAACGCCGGTGACGAGCCGATCCTGGTGCTGTGGCCCGACGACGTCTTCGTGGCCGACGTCCCCCGCGCCCAGCAGCTGATCCGCGCCTACGAGGCGACCAACTGCGCTGTGCTCGCCCTGATGCCGATGGACCCGACCGACTCCGAGCGCTACGGCGTGCCCCGGGTCCGGGAGGACCTCGGCGAGGGACTGCTGCGCATCAGCGGCCTGGTGGAGAAGCCCAAGCCCGAGGACGCGCCCTCCGCCTACGCGGCGATCGGCGGCTATGTCATCACCCCGGGCATCGTCGAGGAACTCCGCAAGCAGACCAGGGCCTGGTACGAGCACCGCACCGGCGAGATCTACCTCACCGACGCCATCAACGCCTACGCCGCCACCAAGGCGGTGTACGGCCAGGTCATCCAGGGCCGCTGGTACGACACCGGCAACCCGCTCGCCTACCTCACCGCCCAGTTCGCGGCCGCCCTGGCGGACCCGGAGTACGGCCCGCATCTGCGCCGGCTGGCGGAGCTGACGGAGCAGCGGGACTGAGCCCGCTCAGACGTCGGCGCGGTCCAGGGCGCGGCCCATCTCCTCGGTGAAGCGGCGGCCCGCGGGCAGGAGTTCGCCGCTGGCGAGGAGGGTGCCGACGGCGGCGCGGGTGTGTCCGTGCCAGGTGGTGTGCTCCCGGTCGGCCCGGGGATCGGGCGGGGCGGTCGTGTGCTCGGTGTGCCAGAAGTCGCAGACACCCAGGTGGGCGTAGGTGCCGGTGAACAGCGCGTCCAGGGGGCGCGGGTCGGGGCGCCAGGG
>NZ_WVUG01000482.1 GCF_017614965.1 Streptomyces griseorubiginosus
CTCCGCCCCCGGCCTCCCGCAGTCGGACGCCAATGCTTCCCGACCGCCCGCCCACTGGGACGACTTGCTGGCCAAGACCCCCGTGCCGTCCCGTGGGCCCACCACCGCTCTTGAGGCGGAGCGGGCGCGGCAGGCTCGGATGGCCGTCGTGGGTCCCGTCACCGAACGGTGGGCGCCGGAGCAGGCCGGGCCCGTGCACGAGAACTGGCAGCTGGCGGCGCCGATCGGGCCGGCGACCGACCTGTGGGCGCTCGGAGCGCTGCTCTTCAGGGCCGTCCAGGGGCACGCGCCCTACCCCGAGGAGTCGACGGCCGAGCTGGTGCAGATGGTCTGTTCAGAGCCGCCCGCCTTCGCCGAGGAGTGCGGGCCGCTCAGGCCGGTCGTGGAATCGTTGCTGCGACAGGACCCGACCGAGCGGCTGGAGTTCGAGGAACTCAGGGGCTGGCTGCGTTCGCTGGTGCGGTCGGCTCCCGAACCGGACGCCGGTACGCACGTCGTCCCCGCGCCGCCCACCGACCCGAACCGGCTGCCGATCATCCGGCGGCGCGGCGAACTGGTGCGCAGGCGGCGCGCCGGGCTGCCCGCGACCTCCCCGCACGGCCGGCACAAGCGGGCCAAGGAGCAGGCGCACTCCCCCCGACGGCTCGGCAGGACCCTGCTGCTGTTGATACTGCTGTTGCTCGCGGGCGCGGTCGCCTACGCCCTGCTGTTCATGCCCAAGGCCGGCGACGACGGCGCGGCGGGCGGGCAGCGGACCGGAGCGGCCGGGGACGTCAGTCCCGCGCCGCAGCCGTCCGGAAAGAGCACCGGCGGCCGGTCCCCGTCCTCGAAGTCCCCGTCCCCGAAGTCCTCGCCCACGCCCGAGAAGAGTCGCTCGACCTCCGCCGGGGCCACCGGAACCCAGACCACCGACCCCGACGTCGCCGCCGGGTTCACCCTGCGCAAGGACCCCGAGGGGTTCCAGGTCGCCGTGGCCAAGGGGTGGAGCCGGGCGGACAAGAACGCCTGGAACCAGGTCGTCTACTCCAAGGGCGACTTCCAGCTGATCGTCGTGCCGGGGCGGGACGGCGCGGTGACGTACGGCAGCGATCCGATGGCGTACCAGCGCGACGAGGAGCACGAGTTGCAGCCGTACCGCAGTTCCAGCTGGGCCACCGCGACCGGGCTGAGAACCATCACCGTGGGCACGCGGGTCATGGCCGAGGGGCAGTTCACCTGGACCGACGGCGGCGGACACGATCTGTACGTCCGCAATCTCGCGATCCTGATCGACGGGCGGTACCACGTCGTGCAGGTGCGTGGCCCGGAGTCCCAGCGCGACGAGGTGACCAAGCTGTACGAGCAGGCGTACTCCACCTACGCGTACACCAAGTGAGTCACTCTCCGTGATCCACGGCGTCGTAACGTGCCGGACGCCCTGAGGTTCACTTCTCGCGGCCGAAGCGACAACCGTCACAGTGCTGTCACCTTGGCACCCCCGTGGTTCCCTGCGAGGGAGCCGGTCCTTAGTCTGACCCTGTCAAGACCATTGCGGGGCAACGTGAATCAGATGCAGGGCCAGCTTGTCGCGGGCCGCTACCGGCTCGCCGACTCCATCGGCAGCGGCGGCATGGGCCGCGTGTGGCGGGCGCACGACGAGGTGCTGCACCGGGCCGTCGCGATCAAGGAGTTGACCGCCGCGCTCTACGTCTCCGAGGGCGACCGGGAGCGGTTGCTCGCGCGTACACGCGCGGAGGCGCGTGCCGCGGCGCGGATCAACCATTCCGCGGTCGTCACCGTGCACGACGTGCTGGAGCACGATGGGCGGCCGTGGATCGTGATGGAGCTGGTCGAGGGTTACTCGCTGGCCGACGCGGTCAAGGAGCGCGGGCGCGTCGAGCCCGCCGAGGCCGCGCGGATCGGGCTGTGGGTGCTGCGGGCGCTGCGCGCCGCGCACTCCGCCGGGGTGCTGCACCGTGATGTCAAACCCGGCAACGTGCTCATCGGGCACGACGGGCGGGTGCTGCTCACCGACTTCGGCATCGCCCAGATCGAGGGCGACACGACCATCACCCGCACCGGCGAGGTCGTCGGCTCGGTCGACTACCTCGCCCCCGAGCGGGTCCGCGGCCACGACCCGGGCCCCGCCTCCGACCTGTGGGCGCTGGGCGCCACGCTCTACACGGCGGTGGAGGGCCGCTCACCGTTCCGCCGCACCTCGCCGCTGTCCACGATGCAGGCGGTCGTCGAGGAGGAGGCCACCCAGCCGCAGTACGCCGGCCCGCTCGGGCCGGTCATGGCGGCCCTGCTGCACAAGGACCCGGCCGCCCGCCCCGGTGCGGCCGAGGCGGAGCAGATGCTCGCGGAGGCGGCGGAGGGGCGGCGCCCCAGCACGGCGCAGGCCTATGTGCCGACCCAACATGTGGGCAACCGCTACGAGACCCAACCCGGCACTGGCTCGCACACCCACAACGGTGCGACACCGCCCACGGGCTCCGCGACGCCGTACCCCCCCATGACGGGAGTCACGACGATCGGGCCGACCGGTATGGGCCCGAACGGTATGGGGCCGAACGGTATGGGCCCGACCGCTTCCGCCGCCCGGCCCAAGCGGCGGAAGCTGCGCGCCGTCGTCCTCGTCATCGCCCTCGCCGCGATCCTCGCCAACGGCGTGGCCTTCGGCCTGGCGAAGTGGGACGAGTGGCAGGGCTCGGACAACTCCGGCTCGTCGTCCTCGCAGGACCCGTCGCCCACGGGTTCGCCGACCGGCGGCACGAGCGGGACCGATCCCGCCAACTGGAAGGAGTACAAGGATCCCTGGGGCTTCACCGTCTCCCTGCCCGACGGCTGGAAGCGGCAGGTCGTCGGCGTCTCCGGGCCCCTGCGGCAGGTCGACTACACACCCGACGGCGGCAAACACTTCGTCCGCATCGCCATCGACACCTCGCCGGACTTCAACAGCGCCTACGAGCACCAGAAGGACCTGGAGCAGCAGCTCCATCGGCTCGTCGCCTACGAGCGCGTCCAGTTGCAGCGCAACCTCTACCGCGACCGGGACGGCTCGGTGTGGGAGTACACGTGGACCGCGCAGGCCAAGGACACCAAGTTCCCGGGGCCGCGGCGCGCCATCGAGGAGACGTACATGTCCCGCGAGGGCACCGAGTACGCGATCTACATGTCCTCGCCGGCCGCCGACTGGGCGACGACGGCCAAGCAGTTCAAGGCAGTGCTGCAGGGCTGGCAGGAGAAGACCGCCTCCTAGGCGGTGAGCGGGAGTTGGCCGGTCGGTGTCCCGGAGCCGGTTCCTCCGGTGGGGCATGATGGGGCGCATGGGGACCGAGGGGGAAGGCGTCCGTGTCGTCGCGGGCCGGTATCGGCTGGAGACGCGGCTCGGACGCGGCGGCATGGGCGTGGTGTGGCGGGCGACCGACGAGCTGCTCGGCCGGCAGGTGGCGGTCAAGGAACTCCCGTTCGACGACACGCTCTCCGACGAGGAGGCCCGGCAGCGGCGCGAGCGCACCCTGCGCGAGGCGCGGGCGGTGGCCCAGCTGCGGCACCCGCACATCATCGTCGTGCACGACGTGGTCGAGGACGACGGACGCCCGTACATCGTCATGGAGTTGATCGACGGCGGCTCGCTCGCCGACCGCATCTCCGCCCGCGGCCCGGTCGACGCCGACGAGGCCGCGCGGATCGGCATCGGGCTGCTGAGCGCGCTGCGCACCGCGCACGCCGCCGGCGTGCTGCACCGGGACATCAAACCCGCCAACGTGCTGATGGAGGCCGGCTCCGACCGGGTCGTGCTCACCGACTTCGGCATCGCGCAGGTCGCGGGCGCCACCACCCTCACCGAGACCGGTTCGTTCGTCGGCTCACCCGAGTACACGGCCCCGGAGCGGATGTCCGGGGCGAGGACCGGCCCGGAGTCCGACCTGTGGTCGCTGGGCGCGCTGCTGTGCACGGTGCTCAGCGGTGAATCCCCGTTCCGCCGGGACTCGTTGGGCGGCATCCTGCACGCCGTCGTCTTCGACGAGATCCGCCCGCCCGTGCAGGCGGAGCCGCTGCTGCCCGTCGTACGGGGGCTGTTGGAGCGCGACCCGGAGCGCAGGCTCGGCGCGGCGCAGGCCGAACACATGCTGCGCGCCTTCCGCGACCTCGGCCGCACCCCGCAGCCGTCCCTCTACACGCCGACCCAGCGGAACGTGCCCCGCCCGCCGC
>NZ_WVUG01000483.1 GCF_017614965.1 Streptomyces griseorubiginosus
GAGGTCGGCGGCTCGGGCCGTACGACCGGTGAGGAGACCGGTGGTTTGGCGTCCGGCTTCCTGGCGGGGCTGTGGCTCCCGGCCAGCGCGAGCGCCACCGCCACGCCCGCCACGGCGACGACACCGGCGGCGATGCCGGCCTTCACAGGCGCGCCCAGCCCCTCGGAGGCCGCCGCACCCCCACCGGCGCCGGCCCCGCCGGACGAACCGCCGCCCGCGGCAGCGGCCGCGCCCGCGGCACCCGCCGCCCCGGCGCCGGCCCCACCGGCGATGAGCCCGAGCGCCTTGGCGTACCCGGCGACGCCGAACCAGCCGATGACCGCGACCGGTACGACGGCGGGGATGCCGCCGGCGACTTCCTGGATCTGGCCCGCGGCCAGCCGGCACTTGGCGCACTCCTCGAGGTGCCGGCGCAAGCCTCGCTCGGCACGGGTGCGCAGACCGCCGCGCGCGTAGGCGCCGAGCCGGTCGGCGTAGCGGGCGCACTCCTCGTCGCCGACGAGGGCGGCGCTGACGTGGGCCTGCAGATAGGCCTGCTTGAGGCCCTCGCGGGCGCGGCTGGCGAGCACGCGCGTGCCGTTGGCGTCGAGGCCGAAGAGGGTGGCGACCTCGCTCGGCGACTCGTCCTCGACCTCGGTGTGCCACAGCACGGCCTGCCAGCGTTCGGGCAGCGACCGGAAGGCACGCATCGCCAGGGACTGCTCGGCCTCGTGCATCGCGCGCACATCGGCGCCGAGTTCGAGGCCCGCGCCGAAGGAGCCCAGGGACGCGGCGTCGTCGGAGACCTCGGGGGAACGGGCGGCCTGCGCGGCGAACACCGCGAAGTCGTCGACGAGTTGCTCCCGCCTGGCGGACTTCGTCCAGGTGGCGGCGACGCGCCGCACGATGGTGAGCAGATAGGCGCGTACCGCGTGCTCGGGACCGTGCCCGCGGCGTACGGCCTGGAGCATGCGGGCGAAGACCTCGGCGGTGAGGTCGTCGGCGGTGTGGGCGTCCCGGCAGCAGGTGCGGGCGTAACGGCGCACGGCGTCGGCGTGGCGCCGGTACAGCGCCTCGTACGCGGTGTCGTCGCCGGAGCGCATCCGCTCGATCAGATCGGCGTCCGACGGCGGCAGGCTCCTCGGCGGTGGCAGTACGGCGCCGTCCTCGCGCCGGCCGCGCTGGGCGGGGACGCTGCCCTCGACGGGCTCACCGGCCTGGGCCGGGATGGAGGGCCGACCGCCCTGACTCGGCACCTGCGGCGAACCACCGGCATCCGGGTCACCGTCCCCCTGTGACCCGTCCCGCCCGTCAACACTCATCGCGGAATGCCCCCGCCGCCAGCCCTATCCGTCCCGAACACCGGGTCAGAGTGCCATATTGGCTATTGTTCAGGCCCCCGGAGTACACCGCATCCACTCGTCCGGGGGGTTTTCCCACCCCCCGGTACTAGCCCTCACCCAAACGGGGAAGCCTCAACCGACGCCCAGGAGAAGCCGCACAGTGGTGCGGGTGGGAACGCACAACCGGCCGAAGGCCGGGCGCCTCCCCACCCGCGGACAGCATCGGCATCAAGCGGGCCGCGACCGCAGCCCCTCCAGCAGGATGTCCAGCAACCGCGCGGACGCCGCCGCCTGCTGCGCAGCGTCCGGCAGCGAGGGCGCCGCCGTGGCGATCACCAGCAGCACGTCCGACACGGACACGTCGGCCCGCAGCTCACCCGCCGCCCGGGCCCGCTCCACCAGCTGCCCCACGACCTCGAGCAGCGCCGCGGCCCCCGTGTCGTCCTCGGAGACCAGCCGCAGCTCACCGGCGCCGACCCCGGCGCCCGGCCCCCGCTGCTGCGGCACCCGAGCCTCGTCGAACACGGAAGCGTCCCGCTCGTCGGCGACGCCGACCCGCAGCACCTGCGGCGGCAGCAGCCGCCCCGCTCCCGACGCCACCGACGTCCGAAGGAACCGCGACAGCGCGGACCACGGCTCGTCCTCCTGCCCGAGCGCCGCCCGGGCCTGGTCGGTCAGCCGCGAGGTCTCCTCCTCGGCTATCCGCCGCACCAGGACGTCCTTGCTCGGGAACCGCCGGTACACGGTCCCCACACCCACCCGAGCCCGCCGCGCCACGTCCTCCATCGGCGCGCCGTACCCCAGCTCGCCGAAGACCTCGCGCGCCGCACGCAGTACGTGCTCCAGATTGCGCTGTGCGTCCACGCGCAGCGGCGTCGTACGCGGCCCGTCCCCGCGTCCGTTGCCCGCCGCCGCGCTCACCATGCCGCCCGCTGCGAGCGCGGACGACCAATGAGAGTCCTGAACATGCATAACGTTCCCCCGGTAATGACGTCTCCCCCCGGAGACTCTCCCCGCCATCGGAAAAGGCGGAGCGTGCGGGGAAGCCGGGATCACCGGTCCGCCCGTCGCGGACTTCGGATCCGATGAAGCGCTTCCCCCTACACCCCGTCGACACACGAACATAGTTGAGAGGGGGTCAATTCAGAAGGGGCAGGTTCCGCACGGAGCGCCCCCCGATCGGACCACGGGTGGTATAAGTCCCGATTGCACCCCCTGGCACTCCCCGGCGCACACCCACTGACCTGCGCTCCTCCTCACTACTTGGGCAATTCGGCCAACTCCGGAGATCCCCGACCTGCGGTCACACAAATTGTCGAGGCTGTGGACAAACTCAAGCGCTGGGTGCGTCATGGGATGGTGAAGGAACGTGCGCGCATTCTCGTTGTCGGCGGCGGCTACGTCGGGATGTACACGGCCCTGCGCCTGCAGCGGAAGCTGAAACGGGAACTGGGGCGGGGCGAGGTCGAGATCACGGTCGTGACCCCGGACCCGTACATGACCTATCAGCCGTTCCTGCCCGAGGCGGCGGCCGGTGCCATTTCCCCGCGCCATGTCGTCGTACCGCTGCGCCGGGTGCTCGACCACTGCAACGTCGTCATCGGCGAGGTCCACTCGATCGACCACGGCAAGCGCACGGCGACCCTCACCACCCTCGCCACGGAGGAGGAGGGAGCGGGCGCCGAACAGCTGTCGTACGACGAACTCGTGCTCGCGCCCGGCTCGATCTCGCGCACCCTGCCGATTCCCGGGCTCGCCGAGCACGGCATCGGTTTCAAGTCGGTCGAGGAGGCCATCGGCCTGCGCAACCACGTCATCGAGCAGATGGACATCGCCTCCTCCACCCGCGACCCGGCCATCCGCGACGCCGCGCTCACCTTCGTCTTCGTCGGCGGCGGCTTCGCCGGAGTGGAGGCGCTCGGCGAGCTGGAGGACATGGCCCGCTACACCACGCGCTACTACCACAACGTCAAGGCCGAGGACATGAGGTGGATCCTCGTCGAGGCCTCGGACCGCATCCTGCCCGAGGTCGGCGAGGAGATGGGCCGCTACACGGTCACCGAACTGCGTCGCCGCAACATCGACGTACGGCTGAACACCCGCCTGGAGTCCTGCACCGACCGGGTCGCGGTGCTCAGCGACGGGGCCCGCTTCCCGACCCGCACGCTGGTGTGGACGGCCGGCGTCAAGCCGCACCCCGTCCTCGCCGCGACCGACCTCCCGCTCACCGGACGGGGTCGGCTGAAATGCACCCCCCAGCTCACGATCGACGGCGTCACGCACGCGTGGGCGGCGGGAGACGCCGCCGCCGTCCCCGACGTCACCGCCGAGCAGCCGGGCGCGGAGACGGCCCCCAACGCCCAGCACGCCGTCCGCCAGGCCCGGGTCCTCGGCGACAACATCGCGCACGCGCTGCGCGGCGAGGACCTGGAGACGTACTCCCACAAGTACGTCGGCTCGGTCGCCTCGCTCGGTCTGCACAAGGGTGTCGCGCATGTCTACGGGCGCAAGCTCAAGGGCTACCCTGCGTGGTTCATGCACCGCGTCTACCACCTCAGCAGGGTGCCCACCTTCAACCGCAAGGCCCGTGTCCTGGCCGAATGGACCCTCTCGGGCCTCTTCAAGCGGGAGATCGTCTCGCTCGGTTCACTCGAACATCCCCGTGCGGAGTTCGAACTCGCGGCCGGTGGAAAGCCTCCTACCGACCCGACGAACGACCCGAAGGGGTCGTCCTGACCGGACCCAGGAACTCCACCGACCGGGTGGGCGTCTGACGGATGTCGCTCCGGTAGGCCACACTGCCAGACTGATCCCCGCCATCCGGGCGAGCGGCAGCCCGCCCCCGTCGAACTCCGCTCCCTTCGAACCC
>NZ_WVUG01000484.1 GCF_017614965.1 Streptomyces griseorubiginosus
GGGTGGGGTGCGGCTGAATGGGGGTTTTGCTGGTATATGGACGCATGTAAAGCAGAAATAAAGGCCGCTGGTTCCGGTCCGCGCCGAAGGACCGTCGATGACGGTTTCCTGTACGCGTTCACCCCTGACGCCCGCGCGGTGGCGGCTCCGAGATACCGCGGATGACGCCCAGGTCCACCAAGTCCTGGGGGCGGATGCGGAGTTGGTCGGCGGTCGGTTCGGCCTGTTGCGGCGGGCGTTTCAGGATCGCGGCCGCGAGTTCCGGTGCGATGACGGAGAAGTAGCCGTCCGGGGTGGCGTACGTGTTGCCGGGGGCCGCCAGGGCCAGCGCGCCGCCGGAGCCGCCCTCGCCGATGACCAGGGTCGTGATCGGGGTGCGGGCGGCGGCCACCGCGCCGAACAGCTCCGCGATCGCCGCCCCGGCGCCCTGCCGCTCGGCCTCCGCGTCATTCGCGGCGCCAGGAGTGTCCACCAGGGTCAGGACGGGGATCCCGAGCCGGTCCGCGAGACGGATCAGCCGGGCGGCGGTGCGGAAGCCGGCGGGCCGGGTCGCGGTGCCGGCCTGCGCGGCGAAGGCGACGGTACGACCGTCCCGTTCACCGAACCCGCAGAGCATCCCGGGATCGGTGCCACCGCACCGGTCACCGCTGAGAGCGAGGCGACGGGTGAAGTAGGCGTCCAAGTACGCTTCGGCGCGCGGGAGTCGAGGCGAACGGGCCCGTTGCACGGCCTCCCAGCCGGTGCGTGGGAGGTCGCCGGCACCCAGGGCGTGGGGCACGGGGGCGGGCTCGGTGCCGGACCGGAGTACCGGTGTGTCACCCACCACGCCGGAGGCGTCCCCGTCCGACCCCCGCCGCTTCCCCCCGTCCGTCAGCAACCGCAGCCACAGACCCAGTGTTTCGCGCAGTTCCGTCGCCGGTACGACCGCGTCCGCCGCGCCGTTCGCCACCTGGGCCTCCGCCGTGTACGCCGACGGGTCCGCGTCGGGTGGACGCACCCGGGAGCCGGCGAAGCCGACCTGGGCATGGGGGAGCGCGAGGACGATGTCCGCGCCGGCACCCAGGGTGGCCCAGCCGCCGCCCGTCGTCGGGTCGCGCAGGATCGCGATCTGGGGGAGACCGGCCTCTCGCGTGAGTGCCGACTGGCGGGCCACACGCTGGAGTTGGGTCAGGGCGAGCATGCCCTCCTGTATGCGGCTGCCGCCCGTGGCGACCAGGGGGACGACCGGCAGACCCTGTTCGCGGGCGTGGCCGTACGCCGCCTCCAGCCGGTCGCCGGTGCGTTCGCCGAGCGAGCCGCCGAGGAAGCCGAACTCGAAGGCGATCAGCACGGCCCGGGTGCCCAGGACGCTCGCGGTGCCGCAGACCACGGACTCCGACTCGCCGGTGCGCTCGGCGGCGCGGGCGCGTGAGGCGTCGTAACCCTGCCAGGCGAGGGGGCCGTCGGGGGCGGACTCCCGGGCGGGGGACGGCAGTTCGGTGAAGGTGGCGGGGTCCGTGAGCAGGGCGAGGAACTCCCGGGCCGAGCGGCGTTCGGTGTCAGTCACGGGTCAGGGCCCGCTTCATGATCTTGCCCATGTCGTTGCGGGGCAGGGAGGAGAGGAAGTGCACGACCCGGGGGCGCTTGTGGGGGGCGAGGCGGCTCGCGACATGGTCCGCCAACTCGCTGTCGGACGGGGGTGACTGGGGGTCCTCCGGTACCACCCAGGCCACGATGCGCTCGCCCAGGTCCGCGTCAGGCTCCCCGGTGACCGCCGCCTCCCGGACCCCCGGATGCTCCAGCAGCGCGTTCTCGATCTCCCCGGCCCCGATCTTGTAACCCCCGCTCTTGATCAGGTCGGTGGCCTTGCGGCCGACGATCCGGACGTAGCCGTCGGGGTCGCGCACCGCCATGTCGCCGGTGCGGAACCAGCCGTCGGCGGTGAAGGCCCCGGCGGTGGCGTCGGGCCGGTTGAGGTAGCCGGTGAAGAGGTTCGGGCCGCGCACCTGGATCTCGCCCACGCTCTCGCCGTCGTACGCCGTGATCGGCGTCCCGTCCTCCTCCATGAGCCGCAGGTCCACGCCCGGCAGCGGCAGGCCGACGGTGCCGGGGCGCGGCTCGCCGTCCGCGCGGACGCTCGTGTTCATCAGCGTCTCCGTCATGCCGTAGCGCTCCACGACCCGCTGTCCGGTCGCCGCCGTGATGCGCTCGTGGTCGTGCACGGGGAGGGCCGCGGAACCGGAGACGAGCAGCCGGGCCCGGCTCAGCGCCCGGCCCAGCTCCGGATGCTCCGGCAGGGCCTGGGCGATGCGGTGGTACATCGTCGGTACGCCGAACAGCATGGTGGCGCCGTTGTCGAGCTCGTGCGCCACGCCCTCGGTGGTGAAGCGGCCCAGGTGCCGGACCGAGCCGCCGCGCCGGAGCGGGCCGAGGATGCCCAGCACCAGACCGTGCACATGGAACAGCGGCAGCCCGTGCACGAGGACGTCGTCGCCGGTCCACTGCCAGGCGTCGGCGAGCGCGTCCAGGGTGTGCGCGATCGCCCGGCGGGGGATGACGGCGCCCTTGGGCGGGCCGGTGGTGCCGGAGGTGTAGACGACGAGGGCGGGGTCCTCGTCCGCGACGGCCGGGGAGGGGAGCGTGCTCCCGGCACCGGTGACCTCGACATCCAGGCGCGGCAGGTCCCGTACCGGCGAAGGGAGTTCGTCGCCGGGCGCGGCCAGGACCAGGACCGGTGCGCTGTCGGACAGGATGTGCCCGAGCTCCTTCTCGCCCGACTTCGGGTTGAGCGGCACCGCGGCCACCCCGGCGCGCAGCGCGGCGACCACGGCGACGGCGGTCTCCAGCGCGGGCGTGGCCCACACCGCGACCCTGCTGCCGGCGGGCAGCCGTGCCGCCAGGGCAGCGGTCGCGCCCGCCAGCTCGGCATAGGTCATCGACCGGTCGCCGAACCGCAGGGCGACCTGCCCGTCCGGGCTCTCCAGGGCCGGGAAGAGAGAGGACACGCGATCTCCTGTCCGTGTGCACGCGAGCGTTGGGTCCGGTCAGAACTGGACCCTACCCACCAGTGACGGACCGGGTGCGGGCGCCTACGCCGTCACCACGTCCGCCACCACACAGCTGACGTTGTCCGGGCCGCCCGCCGCGTTGGCCTCCGTGACCAGGGCGTGGACCGCCTCGGCGGGCGTCCGCGCGCCGGCCAGGAGGGCACGCACGCGGGCGTCGGGGACGACCGTGGGCAGGCCGTCGGAGCACAGCAGATAGCGGTCGCCCGGCCTCGCCTCGTGCAGCCCCAGGTCCGGTGTGCCGGTGGTGAGTGCCTTGAGGAGCAGGGCGCGCTGCGGATGGGCCGTCGCCTCCTCCGGGGTGAGACGGCCCTCGTCGATCAGCGACTGGACCATCGTGTGGTCGTGCGTGATCCGGAACAGCCCGCCGTCGCGGTGCAGGTAGGCGCGGCAGTCACCGATGTGGACCAGGGCGAGCCGGGAGCCCGTCCAGAGCAGGGCGGTCAGGGTGGTGCCGTTCTCGTCGGCGCCGTCGGAGATGCCACGGACCGCCTCGGTCGCGCCCCGCACCGCCTCCTCCAGCACGTTCAGGACGTCCCCCGCCGGCAGCTCGTCCGTGTCCAGGAAGCGCAGGGCCTCCACGGCCGCGCTGCTCGCGGGCGCCCCGGCCGGCCCGTAACCGTCGGCCACCGCGAGCAGCCGCGCCCCCGCGTACGCCGTGTCCTGGTTGGCGGGGCGCACCCGGCCGGGGTGGGAGTGGGCGCAGTAGCGCAGTTCCAGCATGTCGGTGTCCTTTCCCGGCTCCCGCAGGAGCTCCTCGACGAGGAACGCGGCGAGGTCCCGCCGTACCGACGTCTCCGCCTCCACCCGCGACCAGTACGCGCGGATCTCCCGCGCCGCCTCCGCCGGCCGCAGCGCGCACACCTCGCGGATACGGGCCAGCGGCATCCCCAGCCGTCGCAGCCAGGCCACCAGCCGGGCCTGTTCCAGCTGGTCGGGCGCGTAGTAGCGGTAACCGGTGGCCGGGTCGACTCGGGCCGGACGCAGCAGGTCCAGCTCGTCGTACAGGCGCAGCGCCTTCGGGGACAGCCGGCAGGCCCTGGCGAAGGCACCGATCGTCAGCATTCCCATGTCATCTCCATCCCCGCCACCTTTGTCCC
>NZ_WVUG01000485.1 GCF_017614965.1 Streptomyces griseorubiginosus
CCGCCGGCCCTCGGTGCCGCCGCGGGGGTGGACGCCGTGCCCCCGACGGCCACCGTCGACAGAAGCTTCACCGTGTCCTCATGTCCGGCGGGGCAGGAGGCGGGGTCGGCGGACCGGGCCATCGGCCGGCTGACTTCAAAGGTGTCGCCGCAGGTCCGGCAGCGGTATTCGTATCGAGGCATGAGCCCAGGTTAGCGGGGGGACAAAGTAATTTTGCCGCTGTTCGCGGTGAGACCGCTGCCCGCCGGGGGCCGGGGGCGGTCGCTCAGTGGCCGCCCCCGCGTTCCTCCCGGATCCGCGCGACCACGTCCGCGACCGTCCGGCGGACCGCCTCCGTCTCGGTGAGGAAGTGCCAGTAGTCGGGGTGGCGGCCCTCCAGGGCGGTGACCGCCCGCTCCAGCCGTGCCACGGAGTCGTCGAGGGGGCGCGCGTGGCGCGGATCGGGGGTCGACCGGCCCGTCATCGCCAGGCGTTGGGCGTCCCGGATCGCGAAGCGGGTTCTGTCGATCTCCTGCTGGGGGTCCTTCTGCACGGCGTTCAGCCGCTGCAGGCGGTCCCGGGCCGCCGAGACGGACTCGTCGGTGGTGTTCAGCAGGGCCCGTACCGTCGACAGCAGGGCCGTGGCGTCCGGCCAGCGCTGGGCGTCCCGGGCCGCCTGGGCCTCCTTCAGCTTCAGCTCGGCCTGCCGGACGTTCTCCGCCGCCTGCTCCGGTACGTGCTGCAGGTCCTGCCAGCACGCTGCCGAGAAGCGCCGCCGCAGCTCGCTGAGGACCGGCTCCACCTGGCCGGCGCGCGTGGTGAGCGCCTGGGCGCGGGTGCGCAGGGAGACCAGACGATGGTCGATCTCGGCCGCCTTCTCCGGCAGGCGTTCGGCCTCCGCCCGTACCGCCCCGGCCTCCCGGGCCACCCGCTCGGCCCGCTCCAGCGTCTGCGGGACGCCGTGCTGTCCGGCGCCCTGGTTGAGCTTGGTCAGCTCGGGGCCGAGCGCGGCGAGACGCGCGGCGAGGTCGTCCGCCCTCAACCCCGATCCCCGTACGGCGTCCAGGGCGTTCGAGGCGGCCAGCAGCCCCTGCCGGGCCCGCTCCACCGCCGGTGCCAGCCGGGCCAGTTGGGTCTCCGCCTTGCCGAGGAGCGGGCCGAGGCTGTCGCCGAAACGGTCCAGCTCCCGCTTGACGTTCAGCAGCTCGTCCTTGGCCCGGGTCAGCTCGGTGCGCGCGTGCGCGGCGGCCGAGGCCTCCAGGTCGTCCCGGTCGAGATCGTGGGCGTCGACGGCGTCGATGTAGCGGTGACTGACCTCGTCGATGCGCCGTCCCAGCGCCTCGAAGTCGGAGACGACCCGGCGGGCGGCGGGGGAGTCGTCCACGGCCGTGATCGTCTCGATCGAGATCCGCAGGTCCCGCTGGGCGGTGTCCAGCTCGTAGAACGCGGCCGCCGCCGCGTCCTTCGCCGCCTGCGCCTCCGCCCGCTGACTCTCCGCCCGCCCACCGAACCAGCGCCGGGTCCCGCCGCCGGCGAACGCGGCGAGCAGCACGGGCGCGGCGACGAGGGGGAGGGCGAGGAGGGTGAGGGTGTCCGTGAGCGCCTTGCGGTGTGCCCGAGGCACCGACGGCGAGTACGGCTCGGAAGGTGTCGCCGTCACATCCCTCTCCCGTGCTGTCATCCGTCCTGGCGGGTACCGGGTTTCATTCTCCCACCCGTGAAGGACGAACACACGGGCCGGTCAGTTCGCGGTCTTCACCGTGACCTTGCCGTCGGAGGTGCGCGCGGAGACGACGTGCGAGCTGGAGTCGTCCCGGGGCACCGACACGTCCACCGAACCGTCACCGGTCTTCGTCGTCACCCGGTACGTGGCACGGGGCAGCGCGACGGTGACGGAACCGTCGTGACTGCCGGCGTCGACGAGGTCCGGTACGGCGCCCAGGGTGAGGTGCACCGAGCCGTCGCCGCTCGCGGCCCGGACCTGCCGGGAGGAGACATCGGCGTGCACGGATCCGTCGGCGGTGCGCAGCGTCAGGGGTCCGGTGGAGTCGCTGACGTGCACGGATCCATCGCTGGTACGAATGCTCAGGGCGTCCTCGAAGCCGCGGGCCCGCACGCTCCCGTCGCCGTCCTCGACCTTCACCGTGACACCGCGCGGGACCTCGATCCGGTGCTTGGCCGAGCAGTCGGCGACGACACCGGAGCACTTCATCCGCAGCGTCAGCCGGTCGTCCTTCATCGACCAGGTCACCTTGGGGCCCTTGCCGATCACCACGGACCCCTGGAACCACCGTGTCACCTCGACCTGCCCCGCCTTGTTGGCGTCCGCGGCGACGATCTCCAGCGCCGAGTCGTCGGAGTCGACGGTGAGCGTCTTCCCCGCCAGCGCGAACGTCCGGTGGTCCGGCGTCTTGTCGTCCCCGGCGGAGGCTCCGCACGCGGTGGTCCCGCCGATCAACGCGACGGCGACGACACCCAGCGCCACCCGGGCGACGTTGCTGCGACTGGCCATGACGATCTCCCCCTGAGACGGACTTCCCACGACGGGCTGCTTCCCGCGACGGACTGCTTCCCGGAACGGACTGTTGAGGCTCTACGACCGTACGGAGCGGGCAGCGGGAGGGGGATCCGGGACGCTCCCGGATGCGGGGTGGGGTTATCCCCCGACCGGGCAGGATGTACCGGGCGGGATGTTCGGAACGGGTTTGCGGGGCACCGCCTCGGGCAAGGTAGGCTGTCGACTCGTCTCGGGTGCGTAGCTCAGGGGTAGAGCGCCTGCCTTACAAGCAGGATGTCGGCGGTTCGAAACCGTCCGCGCCCACCGCATGAGAAGACCCCGGCCGTCTGGGCCGGGGTCTTCCGCGTTCACTCCCGCGCCGTCTGCCTCTCCTCGTGCGCGTGCTTCAGCCTCGTGCGGGCGTCCACCCGGTCGTCGGTCGTGACCTCGGTCCAGAAGCGGTGCGTGGTGACGAACACCGCCAGTTCGTGCTCACGGCGGCGGAGCTTCTCGACCTCGGCCTGTTCGTCGGGCGTCCAGCCCGGGGAGGCGGGCCGCTCCACCTTGCGCCAGCCGCCGGTGTCACTGAAACCGTCCAAGGGCTCGACCGACCAGGGGAGACGCTTGAGCAGGGCCGACAGCTCGGCCCGGACCTGATGCAGCTCCTCCTGACCGGCGAGGAGGTCACTGGGGAAGTCATAGGTCGTTGCCACGCCGCAATGCTACGCCTGTTCGAATTTGGGATGCGAGTTCCTTCAAGGGGTTCACACGAACGAGGGTGAGAGGAGTTCGGCAGTGGCGTTTCAGTGCCGCCGCCCTCCGCCGCCCTCCGCCGCCGCCCGCGGCCCTCCGCGGCCCTCCGCTCAGGACCGCACGCGATAGGTCACGTGGGTCACCGCACTCGCCGCCCGGGACTCCACCTGCTCGAGACGCAGGGCGGGGACGCCGTCGAACAACCGCGTGCCGGCGCCGAGCGTGAACGGCACGATGTGCAGCCGCAGTTCGTCGATCAGGCCCGCGGCGGTGTACTGGTTGACGGTGGTCGCGCCGCCCTGGACGGACACGTCACCGCCCTCGGCCGCCTCACGCGCGCGTGCCAGCGCGGATTCGATTCCGTCGGTGACGAAGTGGAACGTGGTGCCGCCCTTCATCGGCTGCGGGTCGCGCGGGTGGTGGGTGAGCACGAAGACCGGGGCGTGGAACGGCGGATCCTCGCCCCACCAGCCGTGCCATTCCCGGTCCCACTCGCCCCGCACCGGGCCGAACATGTTGCGGCCCATGACGAACGCCTTGGCGGCCGTCATCCGCTCCAATTCGGTCCGGTTCTCCTCGGGGGTTTCGAACATCCAGGCGTGCAGCCTGCCGCCCCACCCGTCACCGCCGTCGTCCCCGAACGGCCGCTCCTCGCTCTGGTTCAGCCCCGCCGAATACCCGTCGACCGAGATCGTGAGATCACAGGTCACCCTGCCCGCATGTCCGTTCATCACGCTGCCCTCCTCCTCGGGGGCGACCTGCCGCCGCGCTCACGACGACCCTCTTGCCCCACCCACGACCTGTAGACCGTCCCGGGGCCCCGAACTCATCGCCCGCGGTTTGTCGGGGGGATGTCGGTCGTGGGG
>NZ_WVUG01000486.1 GCF_017614965.1 Streptomyces griseorubiginosus
CGCCCACTCCGCGCCGAAGCCCCGTATCGTGCCGCGCTCGGCCTGGCTGGACGACCTGGCCCGGCATGCGCAGCCGCCCCCGCGCTACGACGACAAGGTCCTCGCGGTCTTCGTCCACCACACCGACTCGCCCAACGGCTACGACTGCGCCGACGCGCCCCGCATCATCCGCTACCTCTACGCGGGCCAGACCGGCGCCCGGAACTGGGACGACATCGGCTACAACTTCCTCGTCGACCGGTGCGGCACCATCTACGAGGGCCGCGCGGGCGGCACGGACCGCGCCGTCACCGGCGCCCACACCCAGGGCTTCAACCACCGCACGGCCGGCATCGCCGCCCTCGGCACCTTCACCGCCGGCGTCCCCGTGCCCCCGGCCATGGCCGAGGCCATCGCCGCCCTCGCCGCCTGGAAGCTGGGCCTGTCCGACATCGACCCCCGCGCCCGGGTACGGCTCACCTCCAGCAACAGCCTCAGCCGCTTCCGCGCCGGCACCACGGCCACCCTCCCGGCCCTGGCCGGCCACAAGGACGCCTACATGACCAGCTGCCCCGGCGCCTCCCTCGTCGCCCGCCTCCCGGAGATCAGGGAGCGGGCCGCGCGGCTGCAGGGCCGGACCGGGTAGCTCACCGGCGCCCGAGACAGGCGTTCAACGCCCGCTGCAGCACCTTCCCCTGACTCCCCACGGGCAGCTCCCACTCCCCGAGGTACTCCACGGCCCGGCCGCCCGCACCCGTCTTGAAGCGCAGCCGGCCCAGCAACCGGTCCTCCGTGAGCACCGGCGTGATGGACCGCAGGTCGTAGACGTCGGCGCCCGCGGCCCGCGCGTCGCACAGCATTCGCCACAACAGCAGGCTGCTGGGCCGCAGTTCACGCCCCCGGCGACCGGAGGCCGCGTACGAGTGCCAGGACCGGGGGCCCGCGTTGATCATGAGCGCGGCGGAGAGGACCTCGCCGTCGTACTCGGCGAGATACAGCCGCAGCCGGTCGTCGTCCTCGGCGTTGAGCGCCTTCCACATCCGCCCGAAGTAGTCCAGGGGGCGGGCCTTGAAGCCGTCGTGGGCGGCCGTCCGGGTGTACAGGCGGTGGAAGTCCGGCAGATCGACGGCCGCACCCCAGACGACCCGCACACCCGCCAGTTCGGCCGTGCGCAGCGACTGCTCGAAGTGCGGGGCGAGTCCGGCGCGCAGTTCGTCCGACGTCCGCCCGGCCAGCGGTACATGGCAGCCGTAGCGCGGCTGACCGACCCCGAAGCCGCCCTCGTCCCCCTCCGCGCACCGCCGCCACCCGAGCCGCCCCAGCCGCTCGGCGACGTCCAGCGCGTAGCCGTCCACACCGTCGGGGGCGAGGTCGCGCAGATGCCGTGCGTCGGGATCGGCGATGCCCGCCGCCACGGTCGCCGGTTCCCAGTGGCGCACCACGAGCGGGGGACCGATCCGCACGGAGAACGCGCCGCGCCGCTCCACGTGGGCGAGCAGCGGGTCGAGTCGGCGTTCCAGACGCGGGGCGCGCCAGTCGATCGCCGGGCCGTCGGGGAGGTAGGCGAGGAAGCGCCGGGTGCCGGGCAGCGGCCGGTACAGCACGAGCGCGGCCGCGACCAGCGCCCCGTCCTCGAACCAGCCGACGCTCTCCGCCAGCCAGTCGGGTTTCACATCGCCCCACTCCGGTATCTGCAGATGGCTCGCGTCGGGGTGCGTGCGGAGGTGGGCCAGGTGGTCCGCGCGGCTGATCTCCCTCACGTGGGGGCTGCTCATGGGGCCTCACAGGTTTCTCGTAGCCGCCTCACCGATCCCCCCGAGGTGGCCTCCCTATGGTCATGCACACGCACTGACTGGAGGTGGGGAAAATGAACAGCAGCCACACGAACATCACGAAAACCCCGAACGCCGGGGAGAGGGCGGCCGGTCGAGGCCGGCTGGGCCGTGGTCCCTGGGCCGCCCTCTGCGCCGCCGCGGCCGTCGTCCTCGGCCCGGCCGCCGTCACCGCCTCCGCCCTCGACCAGGCCAACGCGGCCCCCATGCACCACGCCGTCAGGGCCGACCAGACGCAGGCGTACATCCCCTCTGACACCGCCCGCCGCCGCGCGGCCTGACCCGTGAGCGGTCCCCGTCGCCCTTCCCCGTTACGCGTCCCCGTCGCCCGACAGCCCGAGGAACCGCTCGCCGGACGGGTCGACGTCCACCCCGAGCCCGTTCATCAGGCCCGCCAGCATCACGTAGTAGCCGACCGTCGTGACCACTTCGACGACCTGCCGGTCGGTGAAGCGGGCCCGCAGCGCCGCCAGGGTCTCCTCGGCGAGGGTGTGCCGGGAGACCAGCTCGAAGGCCGCACCGATCGCCGCCGACTCCGCCGCGTCGAACTCCGCGCCGCTCGCCCGTCGTTCCGCGATCGCCGCCAGTTGTTCGGGGGTCACCCCGTAGTGCAGCGCGACCGGGCCGTGCTGGACCGCCTCGTACTCGCACTCCGTGCCGGCCGCCACCGCCAGGATCACCAGCTCCCGCAGCCGGGCGGACAGCGTGGACTCGCCGAGCACGGCCATGCCCAGGTCGATCGTGGGGCCGGTCAGCGGCGGGGCGTGGGAGAGCATGCGGAAGGCGTTGAGCGGTACGGGAAGCCTGGCGACGGCGTCGGCGTCGCGCTCCGGGTACGGGATCCGGGCCATGGCCCCCTCACAGTCCGTGTCTCGGTGGTGGACGTCAGCCCCGGAAACGCTCCCACAACTTGGGATACCGCTCCGCCAGCACCCGTTCGTTCTCGAAGTCGAGCGGTGCGCCCGCCGGTTCGGGGGCGGCGGGCGCGATGCCGAGGTCGGGGGCGACGGTACCGGTGAGCTGCTGGTAGGCGTCGTCGGCCGCGTACCCCAGCTCCTCGCCGTCGCCGTCGAGTTCCTCGTCGAAGTCGTCCAGGAGGTCGGCCAGCGCGTCGGGATGGTGCACGGCGCCCTCGTACACCTCCCGCCCCTGACCGATCAGCCAGCAGCGGAAGAAGTCGAACGCGTCGTCGCTGGCGCCGTCGAGCAGCACCCAGGCAGCCCCCCACAGGTCCCAGGTGTACGCGCGGTTGTAGCGGGCCTCGAAATGACGGGCGAAGTCGAGGACCATGTCGGGTTCCAGCTGGAGCAGCCGTTCCACCAGCAGGTCGGCCTGCTCCTCGGGGTCGCCCTCGGCGGCCTCGCGGGTGGCGTCCACCAGCTCCCAGAACTCCGTCTCGTCCATCACGGGTCCAGCATCGGCCCTGGGCGGGTGGGGCGCACGTGGAGTGCGGCGGATTGTTATGTCCCGTACAGAGCGGCGAGCCGGGCCGCGTCCCGCGCGAAGCGCTCGCGCAGCCGCGGCGGCGCGAGCACCTCCACCTCCGGGCCCAGCCCCGCCAGCTGGCCGTGCGCGACCTCCTCGGACTCCACCGGCAGGGTCACCCTCACCCACCCGTCCTCGCCCGGGTCACCGGCCTGTTCGAGCGCCTCCCGCGCGGCCTGCGGATCGACGGCGTACGGCAGCGCCCGCACCCCGGCCGCCGACAGCCGTACGACGACCTCGGCGCGCAGGATCGACCGCGCGAACCGCACGGCGTGCGCCGACCAGAAGCCGGGCAGGTCGAAGGTCTCGTCCCGGGTGAAGCGGGCGCTGTCGGGCACGACGGAGGTGAACCGGTCGAGGCGGTAGGTGCGATGGGCGGCGGTGTCCGGAACACGGGCGCACAGGTACCAGACGCCCGCCTTCAGCACGAGCCCGTACGGCTCCAGGCACCGCTCCACCTCGCCCTCCCCGCGCCGGTAGCGGGCGGTGAGCCGGCGGTCCTCCCACACGGCCTCGGCGATCACCGGCAGCAGCTCGGGCGTCTCCGGCTCCCGGAACCAGGCGGGCGCGTCCAGATGGAACCGCTGGGCCGCGCTGCGGGAGGCGTCCCGCAGGGACGGCAGCAGCGCCGCCGACACCTTCAGCCGCGCGGCGGAGGCGGCGTCCTCCAGCCCCATCTCGCGCAGCGCCCCCGGCACCCCGCTCAGGAACAACGCCTCGGCCTCACCGCGCGCCAGCCCCGTCAGCCGCGTCCGGTACCCGCCGACGAGCCGGTAC
>NZ_WVUG01000487.1 GCF_017614965.1 Streptomyces griseorubiginosus
TCGGTGAACCGCCCCCCGACCGCTCCCCAGCGGCGTAAAGCCAGGTTAAGGACCGGCCCGGGCCCCTCTCGTCCTCCAGGGGGACGAACCCTCCCCCAGCCGTAGTACGGAGGGGACCCCTAGGGGCCGTCCACCGACAGGTGGAGTCGGTCTCGGGGTTCGCTCCACCCACCGGCCCACACAGGCTCCACCCTCCCGCTACGTGAGGCTCAAGTGGGAAGCTGTCGGACGGCGGATAGATGCAAGGGGAAAGGAATCACGTGGACCAGGGGGGCACAGAGACACGTGCCGGTGTGGCGCCGCCCGGCCGGCCGGCGGACACGCACAGACGCGGAGCGGTCGTCGCCGCGCTCATGCTCGCGATGGCGCTGGCGGCGCTCGATGCGACCATCGTCTCCACCGCCGTCCCCCAGATCGTCGGCGACCTCGGCGGATTCTCCTACTTCTCCTGGCTCTTCTCCGGCTACCTGCTCGCGGTCACGGTCACGCTCCCGGTGTACGGCAAGCTGTCCGACACCTTCGGCCGCAAACCGGTGCTCGTGGCGGGCGCCGCGGTGTTCCTGCTCGGCTCGCTGCTGTGCGCCGCGGCCTGGAACATGGGCGCGCTGATCGCCTTCCGCGTCGTCCAGGGGCTGGGCGGCGGTGCGTTGCAGGGCACGGTGCAGACGCTCGCGGCCGACCTGTACCCGCTGGAGGAACGGCCCAGGATCCAGTCGAAGCTGTCCACGGTCTGGGCGGTGTCGGCGGTGGCCGGCCCCGGAATCGGCGGCCTGCTCGCCGCGTACGCCGGCTGGCGCTGGATCTTCCTGGTCAACCTCCCGATCGGGGCGGTGGCGTTGTGGCTGGTCGTCCGTCATCTGCGCGAGCCGCGACGGGAGTTGGAGCGCCGTCCGCGCATCGACTGGGCGGGCGCGCTGGCGGTGTTCGCGTGCGGGGGCGTGCTGCTGACGGCCCTGGTGCAGGGCGGGGTGGCCTGGCCGTGGCTGTCGGCGCCCTCGCTGGCGCTGTTCGGTACGGGACTCGCGCTCGCCGGTGCCGTGGTCGTGATCGAACGACGGGCTGCCGAGCCGGTCATCCCCGGGTGGGTGTGGCGGCGGCGGACGATCGCGGCCGTCAACCTCGCTCTGGGCGCGCTGGGGTTGCTGATGGTGGCGCCGAGCGTGTTCCTGCCGACGTACGCGCAGTCGGTGCTGGGTCTCGCGCCCGTTGCGGCGGGTTTCGTGCTCTCGGTCTGGACTTTGACCTGGCCGGTGTCGGCGGCGCTGAGCCAGCACGTGTACCGGCGGATCGGCTTCCGCAACACGGCGATGCTGGGCATCGGCACGGCGGCGCTGATCCTGTTCGCGTTCCCGTTCCTGCCGTACCCGGGATCGGCCTGGCAACCGACGCTGCTGATGCTGCTGTTGGGCGCGGCGCTGGGGCTGTTCCAACTCCCGCTGATCGTGGGCGTGCAGTCGACGGTGGGCTGGGCGGAACGGGGCACCACGACCGCCTCGGTGCTCTTCTGCCGCCAGACCGGCCAGACGATCGGCGCCTCCGTCTTCGGCGCGGTCGCCAACGGGGTGCTCGCCGCCCGCCTGGGCGGCGCCGGCGACCTGGACTCGGTGACCCGGGGCCTGGACTCGGGTGCCGTGCCGGAGGCGACGCGCCGGGCGATCGCGGACGCGGTGCACGCGGTGTACATCGGCGCGGGCTGCGCGGCCGCCGCGGCCTTCCTCGTCCTGCTGTTCCTGGCCCCGCGTCGCTTCCCGGTGCTCAAGGAGCAGTGAGAGGGCGCGCGGCGCCGCCAAAAATCTGAGTTAACGCGGGTAACGTCACAGGTCAGCGAAGTAAGCGCATACCGACCAGCCAGTTTGTCAAAAGTGCTGTGCGTTTCCGAACCGCCGAGTAACGTGCGGGACTCCGCCGCCCCCACCTCCCTTGCGGTCCGCACCGGACCCGAGCCACGCAAGGAGCACCGGGATGTCCTACGACCCGTCCCCGTCGTACCCGTACCGACCCGCACAACAACCCCAGCAGTACCAGCAGTACCAGCAATACGACTCGTCGCCGTCCTACGAGGCCACGTACCCCTGGCAGCCGCCCGTCGCGGACCCGCCCGAGCCGCCCCGGCGCCGCCCGCCGCATCCCCCGCTCGGGCACCACAGCGACCTGCGGATCCTGCGCAGCGCCTACCGCTGGCAGCGCCGCACCGCCGCCCTGACGGCGCTCGGCTACTTCACCCTCTTCCTCGTCCTGTCCGCCTTCGCGCCGTCGGTCATGGCCGGCGACGTCACCGACGGCCTGCCGACCGGACTGCTGCTCGCGCTGATCCAGATCCCCGTCACCTGGCTGGCCATCGCGCTGTACGAGCACACCGCGCGCCGTTACGTCGACCCGATCGCGGACCGCATCCGCAAGCAGTCCGCGGTGGACGCCAAGCGGGAGGCGGCCCGATGACCGACGGCTTCAGCGGCAACGCCCAGGCCATGTCCCTCGTCGCCTTCTCCGCGATCGCCACCATCACCCTGCTGCTGTGCGTGATGACCGGCCCCGACCGCGACGACCTCGACGAGTTCTACACCGGCTACGGCTCCCTCTCCCCCATGCGCAACGGCCTCGCCATCGCCGGCGACTACATCTCCGCCGCGAGCGTCCTCGGCACCGGCGGGGTCATCGCCCTGTGCGGTTACGACGGCGTCGTGCTCGCCCTCAGCACCGCCCTGTCGCTGATGCTGCTGATGTTCCTGCTGGCCGAACCGCTGCGCAACGCCGGCCGGTTCACCATGGGCGACGCGCTGGCGCGACGGATGCCGGGGCGCGCGGTGCGCATCACGGCGTGCGCGGTGACCATCGCCGCGCTGCTGCCCCTGATGCTGGTGCAGCTCGCCGGCACGGGCCAGTTGCTGGCCTTCATCCTCGGCTTCTCCGGCGACGCGCTGAAGACCGGCTGCATCATCGGCCTGGGCGCCCTGATGATCAGCTACGCCGCCATCGGCGGGATGAAGGGCACCGCCCTGATCCAGATCCTGAAGATCGTGATGCTGCTCGGGTCGGGCGCGGTCGTGGCCGTACTGATCCTGCGGCGCTTCGACTGGGATCCCGGGGCCCTGTTCCACGCGGCCGCATCGCAGAGCGGGGTGGGCACCGCCTTCCTCCGCTCGGGCGTGGAGTTCGCCGGCAGCCCCAACCCCCGCCTGGACATGATCAGTTCGGAACTGACGGTCGTCCTCGGCGGCGCCTGCCTCCCGCACGTCACGATGCGCATGTACACCGCCTCCAGCGCCCGGCAGGTGCGCCGCTCGATGTCCTGGGCGGTGTCGATGGTGGTCCTCTTCGTCCTCATCATGACGGTCGTCGGCTTCGGCGCGACGGCACTGATCGGGCGGGCGGCCATCGCCCAGGCCGACCCGCGCGGCAACACGGCCTATCTGCTGGGCTCCCGCGCCGCGTTCGGCCCCGAGGTCTCCACGGCGGAGACCTTCCTCTTCACGACGATCACGACGGCGATCTTCCTCACCCTGCTCGCCTCCGTCGCCGGCATGATCCTCGCCTGCGCCAACTCCCTCGCCCACGACGTCTTCGCGGCCCGGGTACAGGAGATGTCGGCACGCCGCGAGATGGGGCTCGCCCGCGTCTCCGCCCTCGCGGTCGGCGTCCCCGCGATCCTGCTGGCCACCCTGGTCCAGCACCACAGCCTGCAGCCCCTGGTGACCCTCTCCTTCTGCCTCGGCGCCTCCGCCATCGCGCCCGCCCTGGTCTACAGCCTCTTCTGGCGCCGCTACACCCGAGCCGGCCTGCTGTGCACCCTTATCGGCGGCAGCCTGGCCGTCCTGCTCCTGATGCCGGGCACCAACCTGGTCTCGGGCTCCCCCCTCTCCGCCTTCCCCGACGCCGACTTCAACTGGTTCCCGTTCACCACGACGGGCCTGGTGACGATCCCCCTGGGCTTCCTGTTCGGCTGGCTGGGCACGGTGCTCTCGGGACGGCGGGCGTCGGAGGAGCAACGGCATCAGTACGAGGCGGTGGAGGGGTGGATTCTGGCGGGGGCGGTACGGAGG
>NZ_WVUG01000488.1 GCF_017614965.1 Streptomyces griseorubiginosus
TATAAGAGACAGGGTGCGGGGTGCACAGGGTCAGCACCCAGGCGAGGGCGCGGGCGATAAGGTCCAGCATGTCGACGCTCCATATCGGCGTTGGCCATGCCCCGGGACGGTTGCCTCCGTCGCCGGGGTCTTTCCGTTTTCAGCCTACATTGCTACGCATGTCAGTGCATAGCAGTGCGCAGCATTACGTCCATCGCTGCAGCTCAGGGCTGTTTTACGGTGGTTGCTATGGCAGCAGACAGAAGCGACTCCCCGATTGACCCGAACAAGATCGCGTACGTGTATATGCAGGTGGCGGACCACATTGCTGCCCGTATCGCGTCAGGCGAATTGCGGCCTGGAGCGCGGTTGCCGGGAGAGCGGGACCTTGGTGCGGAGTACGGAGTGGCATATCTGACTGCCCGTCGTGCGATTCGCGAGCTCCGCGAGCGAGGTCTGGTGGTCACACTCCCCGCGAAAGGCACCTTCGTCGCGTACCCATCCGGTGCCGACGCTGCCGCAGACGACGATCAGGAGTAATCCGGCGAAGTCCCCGCGATGCCCCGGCCTCAAGGCAACGCAAGCACACAGAACTCATGCTCCTCCGGATCCGTCAGGCAACTCCAAGGGACGTCACCCTGGCCCAGGTCGAGGTCCGTCGCGCCGAGAGTCCGTAGTCGGGTCACCTCCGCCGTCTTGTCGTCATCGGGATACGGCAGCAGGTCGAGGTGGACGCGGTCCGGCACCGTCTTCGCGTCGGGGGTGCGGAGGAATTCGACATACGGACCGACACCTTTCGCGGAGCGCAACACCGCCTGGTCGTCCGTTACTTCGTGCAGGGTCCAGTCCGTCGCCTCGTCCCAGAACCGGGCCATCGCCCGCGGATTCGCGCAGTCGACCACCACCGCGGCGATCGGCCCGGTGTCCCGGTAGACCTCCCGCGGCTCCAGGACGCAGAACTCGTTGCCCTCGGGGTCGGCGAGGACCGTCCACGGCACCTTGCCCTGCCCCACATCGACCGGCGTCGCACCGAGCGCTTTCACATGCCTGACCAGCTCCGCCTTATGGACGTCGGAGGTGGTGGCGAGATCGAGGTGCATGCGGTTCTTCGTCGGTGTCTTCGCTTTCGGGACGGGAACGACGTCGATGCCGAGAACGACCGGGTCCGGCCAGACGAGGCCACCGGGGGGTCCGACGTACGTGGTCGCGCCGGCGCTGTAGGCGCTCCAGCCGAGCGCATACGCCCAGAACCGGCCGACCGTCGAGTGGTCAAGGGCCTTGATGTTGACCATAACGGGGCGCAGTGCCATGCCGACGATCCTATGAGTCAGGTGCCTGCACAACCTGCGGACATGCCGGTCCGGGCAACCCGATCCGGACGCTCCCTTTGCAGTCCTTTGGTTGCTGGCCGAAAAGCCGTCGAAGGACAGTAACCCTGGCCGCCCGTGCCTGAGGGGCGGATGTGACGTATGCGTACGGGGGTCGTAGTGGCGGATCACGTCAAGGTGTCCACGTCGGAGCTGAAGGAGATCAGCAGGTCGGTGGCCCGGCTCAAGGCCAACTTCGAGCAGGCCAGGGACCTTGTCGACGGTTACGGCGCCGAGATCGGGTCGGGAGACGTCGCCTCCGCGCTGGACGACTTCGCCGACGACTGGAAGAAGAAGCGCAAAGAGCTCTGCAACGGGCTGGAGTTCCTCGGCAAGACCGCGGGCGCGGCCGCGAAGGCCTACGACGGTGTCGATCAGCATCTGGCGGACGCGCTGCTCAAAGCCCAGCCGGGGGAGGGTAGCGAGGCCAAGTGAGTTACGACCTCTCCGGTGTCGACTGGCAGACGGCCCGGTATGACGACAAGGAGTTCACGCCGGGCGACCCGTACGAGGTCGCCCGGCTCGGCAAGCGCATCGCCGACACCGCCAAGCTCATCGAGGAGCAGGCCGGCAAGCTGAACAACCTCGTGGACGGGAACGGTTGGGACTCCGACGCCGGGCGGGCGCTTCAGGACAAGACCCGTGACACCGTCGGGCTGCTGACCAAGACGCATCAGCGGTACGCCGCCGCCGCTTCCGCCCTCGGGGCCACAGTGCCGTAAGAGCGGATCGCCGACAAGCATGGCGAGGCAGGCCAAGATCCTCTACTACGGCAGTCAGGGAGCGCCGCTCCTTGCAGGCTGGGGCAACCTGGCACACACGCACCCCGGCGAGCCGTGGGTCACAGGGCCGAACTTCCTGAAGGGAGCGAAAAAGCTTCCGGTGATCGGCGCCGGCGGGACACCGTTCTACAACTGGCACTGGAGTACCGATGGATGAGGTCGGTCGGTTGCCCCACAACCCGACATCGAGAAAACAGGGATCACGTGACCAGCGCGGATGACCGGTCCGTCGAGGAGTTGTTCGCGGAACTTCCGGAGAAGCGTCAGCAGGCGATGGCCGAGGTCGGCTTGGGGCTGCCCGAACTGCTCCAGATGGCCGCTGCTCCGGATGGCCTGCGTAAGGTGCGTCGGATTCTCGCCGACGTCTCCACCAGCCCTCGGCCGTCAGGGCCAGGAGAGGGCAAGAGGCCGGCGATATGGCCCTGGGGACGTCTGTTGCTGGGGACCGTCGCCTCGGCTCTCGTCAGCCTGGTCCTCAGTCTGTTCATCGGCACGGCGTCGGCCTACGTGGGCATCGGGCTCGGGCTGCTGGTGATCTGGCTGGCCTTCAAGACCCCCGATTCCCGTGGGGCTCCTGCCGCACGGTTTCTCACGGCGGCCATGTATTTCGTACTGATCTTTGTCGGTTCGCATTCCGTAAACGCCTGGTATCTCCAGTTGCGTGGCGAGGAACAGACGGTCACCCTCGCCTCACCCACCCACCAGTGGACGCATGGCACCCGCGAGACATACTGCAGGGTCCGGCTGCAGGACGGTTCGGTCCACGAGGTGATCGACAACAAGGCCGAATGCGCCGACCGAGTGGGGCAGAGGACCACGGCCGTCGTCGATCCGTCGGGCCACTACGACCCCTCTCTCGGCACGAAGTCGGACCTCGGCGGCATCGTCGAGGGGTACGTCTGCCTGGGTGCCGTCGTGGTTCTGGTCCTGACCCCGGTGATCGCTGTCACCGCAGGACGACGTGACGGCAACCGCGCGCCCAGGGCGGCGGCGTGAGCGAGTCGGGTACGGCGGACGAGCTGTTCGCACGATTGCCGGCAACCACTCGGCGCACCCTCGAGCAGAGCGGACTGGGCCTGCCGGAGTTGCGCCGGATCGCCGCCGAGGACGGCGGTGAGCGGCGCGTGCGACACATCATCTCCGAGTTCTCTCCCGGCGCCGCCACCTGGGGTCTGGCGGGCGACGGCGCCCTGCGGCGGTGGACGCGGCTGCTCGTCGTGGCCGTGGCGGGCGTGGTCGTCTGCCTGTCGTCCACGTACGTGATCGGTCCGTCCGCGCTGCTCGTGGGTGTGGCATGTGTACCGGCCGTGGCGTGGGCCGGGTTCCGGGCGCGCTCGTCTTGGGTGGGGACCGTCGCCTACTGCTTCGTCGGGGTCTCCTATGTCGTCCTGATCCTGGTCGGCCCCGGGCAGGCCGACCAGTGGTACCTCCGCCTGCGCGGGCAGGAGGCCAGGGTCACGTATGTGAAGCCCGAGCGCTCGGTGTCGCACGGGGTGTCCAGTCTGTACTGCCGGGTCAGACTGCCCGACGGCTCGGTCCGGCAGACCATCGGCAACGACAAGCGGTGCACGCACGAGGCCGCGATCGGCACGACGACCCGAGCTGTGATCGATCCGCAAGGGCACTACCGGCCGTTCCTCGGAGACAGATCGGCCCTCCGCTTCGGCTTCTGGGACCACCTCTGTCTGGGCGCCGCGGCGGTGCTGGTCCTGGTCCCGGTGACCGCCGCGATCCTGAGCGGCGTCAACGAGGCGCGGGGCGCCAGATGCGGCCGAGTGATGGGTACGGCGGCATGACCGAGGAGCCGAACAGCCCGAACGGCCCGAACGGCCCGCACGAGCCGAGGGAAACGAGTCCGTCCATGGTCACGTCGACCACCGCCACCGACCCTGCCTCCCCGCCC
>NZ_WVUG01000489.1 GCF_017614965.1 Streptomyces griseorubiginosus
TCGCTCCCCTCACCGCCCCGACCGCCCTCGGGTACGCCGCCGCGCTGGCCTGCGCGATCGGCGCGGCAGCGGGATGGCAGCCGCAGCACACCGCGCTGGTGGTCCTGCTCGTCCCGGTGGCCGCTGCTCTGCTCGCCGCGCGCGTCACCGGGCGGGCCACCCTGCCGGTGGAGCTGACCGGCGCCGCGACCGCGCTGCTCGCGGTGGGCCTCGCGATCACCGACCCACCCATGCTCGCCCTGGTGCTGGCGCTGTGCGCGGTGATCGCGGCCGGAGTGGCCGTGCGTCCCGACCGCCGGCCGGTCGGCTACGCGGCGGCCGTACTGTTCCTGCTGGCCACCTGGATCCGGCTCGCCGCCTGGGACGTCGGCACCGTCGAGGCGTACACGATCCCGGCCACCGTCCCGGCCCTGTGCGTCGGCGCCTGGCGCAGGCGGCGCGACCGGCTCACGTCGTCCTGGACGGCGTACGGCCCCGGGCTCGCCGCCACGCTGCTGCCGAGCCTCGCCGCGGCCTGGGACGACCCGCACTGGACGCGCCCGCTGCTGCTGGGCACGGCCGCTCTCGCGGTCACCCTGCTGGGCGCCCGCCACCGCCTCCAGGCCCCGCTGCTCCTGGGCGGATCGGTCCTGGCCCTGGACGCCTTGCACGAACTGGCCCCGTATCTGGCCCAGTTGACCGGCGCCCTCCCCCGCTGGGCGCCCTTCGCCGTGGCCGGCGCACTGCTCCTCGCTCTGGGCTCCACCTACGAACGCCGGATCCGCGATGTCCGCCGAGTCCGGGACGTCTTGACCAATATGCACTGAAGCGCCCCGCCAGGGGGCTACGGCATCCTGTCCCCCAGCAACGCCAGATTCTCAATGGCCGCCAGCCCATACAGAGCCGTGTCGTTCGACGAAACCCACGCGGCCTCACTACCCGCCACCAACGCCACCGGCCCGCTCAACGGCTCCGTCTTCCAGGGCGAAGCCTCCGTGTACCCGTCGGAGTTGTAGAACTTCGCCCACGCCCGCTCGGCCAGTGCGGCGTCCCCCGTCTGGACGGCCGCGTAGGCGTCCAGCCGCGAGTGCCCCTGGAAGAGCAGCAGCGTGCCGAAGTCGGAGCCGTACCGCGCCTTCTGCTCGGCCTTGGTGGCGTTGAAGTAACGGCAGTAGTCGAAGTACGCCTGGTTGAACTTCGGCATGTCGACCAGGTCGATCAGTTCCGCGCACAGCTCGTTGAGCCCGAAGACGGCCGAGAGGTGGGACACGGACACCACCGGCGAGCTCGCCACGGCGAACTGGCCGGTGTCGAGGTCGTAGAGCCCGCTGCCCTGGACGAAGCCGTTGGGCTGGGCGGCGATGCCCTCCATCGTGGACAGGACCCGCGCCTTGGCCTTCTCCCACTTGGGCCCCTTGCGCTCCCACTCGGTCAGCCAGGCCGACACCAGCCCGCTCCAGTCCGTGCCGAAGCCGATCGACAGCGCGTGCCGGTCGGGCGTGTAGGGATCCGTCCGCACCTTGCGCTGCGGGTCGAGGACGAGGAACGTCTCGTCGGAGTCGACGTTGGCATGCATGAGGTCGCCGACCCGCTCGTCCGCGGTGAGGAAGTAGTAGTAGCGCCGGTACGTCGTGTTGGCGATGCGCTGCTGCTTGGCGCTGTCGGCGTAGTGCTGCACACCGTGCCGTGTGCCGAGGCCCGCCCACTGGCCGAGGTGGTAGACGTCGACCTCGCCGGTGTGCCGGGTCAGCGCCTCGGCGAAGCGGAAGATGTCGGCCCGGCCGGAGCGGATGTACGCGAACCACAGCCAGATGTCCGGCGACAGCTCGGAGTTGTCCCAGGCGTAGCCGCCGACGTCGTAGCGCCACTGGTGGCGCACGGTGTCGTAGGTGTGCATGAAGTCGCCGTAGTCCCAGAAGCCGTACCAACGACGCTGCTCCACCTGGTCCTTGTAGTACGTGAAGAGGAAGTCGAGGTGGTCCTCGATCTTCGCCTTTGCCGGGGTGGAGCGGTCGGGCTCGGAGTACAGCCCCGGTCCGAAGACCTTGGCCCTGATCAGCTGCTTGGGCGGGGCGGCCAGCTGCGGCAACACCCGTACGGCGGCGACCTGTTGGGCGAGTGTCTCCGCGCTGGGCGTCGAGTCGTTGGCCCAGAACAGCAGTTCCGAGGTGCGGGCGATGCCGTAGGGGGTGCCGAACTCGGGCTCGTAGTCCTCGTAGGTGATGTTGAGGCCCTCGAGCTGCTTGGCGTACGTGTCCTGGCCCATGCCGTCGTGGTAGAAGCGCAGGTCCATGGGCTGGGCCTCGGGCGACCAGAGCCAGAGGGTGACCTCGGCCGCGTCGGTGTGGGCGTCGCGGATGTCGAGCTGGGCCGGGTACTTCTCCCAGAAGTCCCGCAGGCCGAAGGAGAATCCGCCACTCACCCCGCCCACGTACCCGAACCCGGAGGCCCGTCTGCCGCCGCCGGCGCCGATCCAGCCGTACCCCTTCTTGGTGCGCTTGCGCAGCGTGAAGCCGTCGGCGGACAGCTGGGAGAGGGTGTAGTCGCCCCACTCGGGGATGTACTGCAGCCGGGTCGTCACCCGCTGGTCCCAGGTGGACGGGTCGGGGAGCTTCTGCCCGGCGTACTGTGCCGCCTGCACCGCGGCGCCGGGGTCGCGGCGCAGTCCGGTGATGCCCTTCACGGCCTCCCGCAGCAGGCCGGTGCCCTCGCCGCCGACGCGGATGTGGCGGTCGTAGGACTCGTCCAGCATCGGCACGTCGAAGCGCACACCGAGTCCGCGGATGAAGTCGCCGCTCGCCTTGCCGGGTTCCTGGGTGCCGTCGTAGGTGATGGTGTGCACCATGCGGAAGGCGTCGGCCCCGGCGTAGAAGTACAGCCGGATGGAGAAGGGCAGCCAACTCCGGCCGCCCTTGCGGTGCTTGCCGTCGATGCGGACGACGGCGCGGACCGGCCCGTCCTGCTCCACCGTCACCTCGCCGACCGCCCCGTCGAAGCGCTCGGTTCTGACCGTGCCCTGGTCCTCGTCCTCGATCTCGGGCTGCCGGACGAGGACGAGCCGCCCGTTCCTGGCGATCTCGGTGGATCCGCGGGTGACGGACTTGATGATCGTCGACCCGTTCTTGCCGATCTTCACGGTGATGACGCCGGTGGACACGTCGATCGTGCCGCCGCTCCTGTCGACGGTGACCTTCTTGTCGGGGGCGGCCGCGTCACCGGCGCTGAGCGTCAGCTTGCCCGAGCCCGAACTGACGGCGTGGGCGGTCCACTTGAGCGATCCGTCCGGCCAGTAGGCGATCGGCCACGACTGCACCGGTACGGCCTTGCCGTCGGCGTCGGTGAGCGCGAAGGCCTGGCCGGGCCGATGGGCGCCCTTGGGCCAGGGGACGCCGACGGTGGCGCCGGGCGCGGCGCCGAGGCCGCCGTCCTCCAGCCAGTCCAGGGTCACGGGACCGTCGTCGGCGGCATCGGCTCTGGGGGCGGCCTCGGCGTCCCGGGCTCCTAGCGCCCAGCTGAACTGCGCGGCGGCGCCAGCGACGGCGGCCGCCTTGAGGAGGGACCTGCGGGGGATGGGGGACATGAGAGTTCGGCCTTTCTTTTCGGGAGGTTGCTTCCGAGCGGATGGTCAGGGGCATGACAGATGGCAGCCACACAGTGGTATGTCACATAGCACTGGCCTCGCGTCCGACGGCGGTGGCCGCCGGATGCCCGGCGGCCCCCACCCCTCATCGCCCCCGTTGCCGCTCCTCCACGGCGACGGCGGCCGCCGCGACGGCTCCCAGCACGGGAACGGCCAGCGGCGCGATGAACCAGGCGGACAGCGCGACGAGCGCCAAGCCGCCGACGATCAGGAAGGATCCGGCCGGATCGAGGACGGTACGGCGCCCGGCGCTCGCGAGCAGCACCCGCCACCGCTCCCCCGGCCTCCACACGGCCGCCGCGCGCAGCCCGGCCACAGCGGCCCCGATGAGCGCGAACACCCCGACGGCCCCGACGAGCGGCCCACCGGGCAGCCCGGCCCGCCCGGCCCGGACATCCACCCAGACCAGCGC
>NZ_WVUG01000048.1 GCF_017614965.1 Streptomyces griseorubiginosus
CCCCGGAGGTCCCCACCGCCTCCTCACGCGACTACGCGATCGTCCACTACAAGCGCACCGACGGCGACTACGGCGACTGGGGCCTGTACGCCTGGGGCGACCTCGCCGACGGGGAGGCCACGACCTGGCCCGCCAGCCACCCGTTCGTCGGCCGGGACGCCTACGGAGCCTTCGCCTACGTCAAGCTGAAGCCGGGCGCGTCGAGCGTCGGGTTCCTCGTCATCGACAAGAACGGGAACAAGGACGTCTCCGCCGACCGCTCCATCGACGTCACCAAGACCGGCGAGGTCTGGATCGAGCAGGGCAAGGAGACCGTGCGGACCACCCGGCCCGACTACCCGGCGCAGGACAAGGGCAAGGCGGTCATCCACTACCACCGCGCCGACGGGAACTACGACGGCTGGGGCCTGCACGTCTGGACGGGCGCCGCGAACCCCACCGACTGGTCCAGCCCGCTGAAGCCGGTCAGGACCGACGCCTACGGCGCGGTCTTCGAGGTGCCCCTCACCGACGGGGCCACCAACCTGAGTTACATCATCCACAAGGGCGACGAGAAGGACCTGCCCGCCGACCAGTCCCTGGACCTCAGGGCGAACGGCTACGAGGTGTGGCTGCTGAACGGGCAGGAGAAGTACCTGCTGCCCCAGCCCGCCGGCTCGGCGGCGGCGCTCGACCTGACCACCTCCAAGGCCGTCTGGATCGACCGGAACACCGTCGCCTGGAACGGCTCCGACGCGGCCGTCTCCACCCAGCTGCTGTACTCCCACGACGGCTCGATCGCCGTGAAGGACGGCACGCTCACGAGTGACGACGAGCGCTGGCTGCGGCTGGAGAGGACGACCCTCACCGACGCGCAGAAGGCCAGGTTCCCGTATCTGAAGGACTACACGGCCTGGTCGGTCGACCCGCGCGACCGCAGCCGGGTGCGCCAGGCCCTCGACGGGCAGCTCGTCGCCTCCCAACGGGCCGCGAACGGTGCCGTGTTGGCGGCGACCGGCGTCCAGATCGCCGGCGTGCTCGACGACCTGTACCCGGGGGCTACCAAGGCGGAGCTGGGCCCGGTGTTCCACAGGGGCCGCCCCACCCTGTCCGTCTGGGCGCCCACCGCGCAGAGCGTGTCGCTGGAGCTGGGCGGCTCCCTCAAGGCGATGCGCCGCGACGACTCCACCGGCGTCTGGTCCGTCACCGGCCCCGCGTCCTGGAAGGGCAAGGAATACCGGTACGTGGTGAAGGTGTGGGCGCCCAGCGTCCGCAAGGTCGTCACCAACAAGGTCACCGACCCCTACTCGCTCGCCCTCACCGCGGACTCCGAGCGCAGTCTCGTCGTCGACCTGGACGACAGGTCCCTCGCCCCGAGCGGCTGGTCGCACCTCGCCAAGCCCAAGGCCGTACCGCTGCGGGACGCCCAGATCCAGGAACTGCACATCCGGGACTTCTCCGTCGCGGACAAGACCGTGCCGGCCAGGGACCAGGGCACCTACCTCGCCTTCACCGACAAGAACAGCGAGGGATCGAGGCATCTGCGGGAGCTGGCGAGGTCCGGCACCTCCTACGTCCATCTGCTGCCCGCCTTCGACTTCGCCACCGTGCCGGAGAAGAAGGCCGACCAGGCGACACCCGGCTGCGACCTCGCCTCCTACCCGGCCGACTCCGACCAGCAGCAGGCCTGCGTGGCGAAGACGGCCGCCAAGGACGCCTACAACTGGGGCTACGACCCCTACCACTTCACCGTCCCGGAGGGCTCGTACGCCACCGACCCCGACGGCACCTGGCGCACGGTCGAGTTCCGCGAGATGGTCAAGGCGCTCAACCAGGACGGGCTGCGGGTCGTCATGGACGTCGTCTACAACCACACCTCCGCCGCCGGTGAGGCCGACACCAGCGTGCTCGACCGGATCGTGCCGGGTTACTACCAGCGGCTGCTCGCCGACGGCTCGGTCGCCAACAGCACCTGCTGTGCGAACACCGCGCCCGAGAACGCCATGATGGGCAAGCTGGTCGTCGACTCGATCGTCACCTGGGCCAAGGAGTACAAGGTCGACGGCTTCCGCTTCGACCTCATGGGCCACCACCCCAAGGCCAACATCCTGGCCGTCAGGAAGGCCCTCGACGCGCTCACCCTCAAGAAGGACGGCGTCGACGGCAGGAAGATCATCCTGTACGGCGAGGGCTGGAACTTCGGCGAGGCCGCCGACGACGCCCGCTTCGAGCAGGCCACCCAGAAGAACATGGCCGGCACCGGCATCGCCACCTTCTCCGACCGCGCCCGGGACGCCGTCCGCGGCGGCGGCCCCTTCGACTCCGACCCCGGCGTCCAGGGCTTCGCCTCCGGCCTCTACACCGACCCGAACTCGTCGACCGCCAACGGCACTCCGGCCGAGCAGAAGGCCCGACTGCTGCACTACCAGGACCTGATCAAGGTCGGTCTGTCCGGCAACCTCGCCACGTACCGCTTCACCGACACCGACGGCAAGGAGGTCACCGGCGCCGAGGTCGACTACAACGGGCAGCCCGCCGGATACGCGGACGCGCCCGGCGACGCCCTCGCCTACACCGACGCCCACGACAACGAGTCCCTGTTCGACGCGCTGACGTACAAACTGCCCCCGGGTACCTCCGCCGCCGACCGGGCCCGGATGCAGGTCCTGGCGATGGCGACGGCCACCCTCTCGCAGGGGCCGTCCCTGTCCCAGGCGGGCTCCGACCTGCTGCGCTCGAAGTCCCTGGACCGCAACTCCTTCGACAGCGGCGACTGGTTCAACGCGATCCACTGGAACTGCGCCGACGGCAACGGCTTCGGGCGGGGACTGCCCCCGGCGGCCGACAACCAGTCCAAGTGGCCCTACGCCAAGCCCCTGTTGGGCGCGGTGAAGGTGGGGTGCGAGCAGATCGAGGGCGCCTCGGCCGCCTACCGCGACCTGCTGAGGATCCGTACGACGGACAGCGTGTTCTCGCTCGGCACGGCCGGACAGGTGCAGTCGAAGCTGTCCTTCCCGCTGTCCGGGAAGGACGAGACACCCGGAGTGATCACCATGGAACTCGGTGATCTCGTCGTCGTGTTCAACGCGACGCCGACCCGGCAGGAGCAGCGCGTCCAGGACCTGACAGGAATCTCTTACCGCCTGCACCCTGTGCAGGCGGCGGGCGCGGACTCTATCGTCAAGTCGTCGTCGTACGAGCGGAAATCGGGCACGTTCGTCGTTCCGGGGCGCAGTGTGGCGGTGTTCTCCCGGACTGCCTGATATCGGCATTACCTTTGGTGGGACAGGCCCGTCACCCGGGTCTGTCCCACCGGTGCTGTCCAAGGGCTGGAGATGGACGTCAACGGCAAACTGACAGGCACGACCGTGCTGGTCGTGGATGACGTGGCCGCGAGCCGGTATGCCATGGGCACCGTGCTGCGGCGCGCCGGCCACGAGGTCGTCGCGGTCGCCAGCGGCTCCGAGGCGCTGGCCGAGATCGACGTACGGCTGCGCAAGGGCACCCTGCCCGACGTGGCCCTGGTCGACGTGCACCTGCCCGACATGAGCGGCTTCGAACTGTGCCGCCGGCTCAAGGACCGGCCGCACATGGCCGGGCTGCCGGTCGTGCACTTCTCGGCCCTGTCCGTGGCCCCGACCGACCGCTGCGAGGGCCTGGACGCGGGCGCCGAGGCCTATCTGACGGTGCCCGCGGAGCCCGAGGAGATCGAGGCGGTGGTGCGCTCCGCGGTCCGCGCGGCCCGGCTGCGCGCCGACGACCAGGCGCTGGTACGGCGGCTGCAGCTGCTGTCGGAGACGATCGTGACCATCCAGGCCGCCCGCTCCCTGCGGGAACTCGCCGAGGTGGCCGCCGACGGTGCCGCGCGGCTGATCGGCTGCCCGGCCGCGGTGTTCGTGCTCGACCAGGACGACGAGCTCTACCGGGGCCTGTCCCGGGACCGCACCGCCCTCGCCCTGCCCGACGAGGGCGCCCACCGGGCCGTGGCGGGCCTGCTGCGCCGGCTGACCCGGGGACAGGCGGGGGTGCAGATCACCACCGTTCCCGCCCCGCTGTGGCCCACCGGGTTCTTCCGGCCCGGCGTGCAGCACGACGCCCGCCTCGCGCTCGTGCTCACCCAGGACGGCAAGGCGCCGGTGTGCCTGGCCACGCCCACCCGCGGGCTGCGCCGGGTCAGCCCCGAGGGCGAGGCACTGCTGGCCCAGCTCGCCCAGGCCACCGCGCTGGCCGCCGAACCGCTGCTGATGTACCAGGTGGAGCGGCATGTCGCGCTCACCCTGCAGCACAGCTTCCTGCCGCAACGGCTGCCCGAGCTGCCTGGCGTGGACCTCGCGGTCCGCTATGTGCCGGCGTCCAGCGACACCGAGATCGGCGGCGACTTCTACGCCGCGCTGCGGGTCGACGGCGGCGTCCTCACCGCCGTCGGGGACGTCGTGGGGCACTCGCTGGACGCGGCGACCGTCATGGTCGAGCTGCGGCACGCGCTGCGCGCCTACTGCGTCGACGAGAGCGACCCCGCCGTGCTCGCCGAGCGGCTCGACCGGGTGCTCCAGCGCTACCACGCCGAGGTCACCGCCACGGTGTGCCTGGCGCTGATCGACCCGGCCAGCGGGCGGGCCCGGATCGCCAACGCCGGGCATGTGCCGCCGCTGATCCTCGGGGCGGGCGGCAGCGCCGAGTACGTCAAGGCGTCCGGTCCGCTGCTCGGCGTGGGGCTGCCCCATCCGCCGCCCACCGAGCTGCTCCTGGAGCCCACCGACCGGCTCCTGATGATCACCGACGGTCTGATCGAGACCCGCGGCACCGACCTCACCGACTCCATGGAGCACCTGCGCGCCGCCGCCGTGGGCGCCCTGCCCGGCCTGGACGCCCTGTGCGACACCCTGCTGGCCTCCTTCGGCCACGACCGCGAGGACGACATCGCCATGCTCGCCCTCCAGCTGAGGAACTAGGGTGAGCCGGTAGCCGCCGTAGAACAGGAGTGCCCATGCCGCAGATCACCGTCGACCACTCGAAAACGATCTCGTTCGACCGGGAGGGCTTCGCGCTGGACCTGCATCACGCGCTCGTGGAGATCGCCGCCGCCAAGCCCGAGGCCTGCAAGACGCAGTTCCGGGCGTCCCAGGTCACCGCGTTCGGCTACGAGGACCCCTCCGACCTCGGTCACGGCGTCGTGCACGTCACCATCGGGCTGCTCGCCGGCCGCACCGACGAGACCAAGGCGCGACTGACCGAGGCCGTGCTGGAGCTGCTGAAGAAGCACGTCGAGGACGACGGCCACGGCACCCTGCACGCCTCCGCCGAGGTACGCGACCTCGATCCCTCCTACCGCAAGTTCGAGCGCTGAGGCCGGCTCCGGTCCCGGGCCCTCCTCAGGACGCCAGGGCGAGCAGCCGGGCGACCAGGTCCGCGAAGGGCCCGTCGGCCGGCTCGTCCTTGACCATCTTGCGCAGCAGCGCGCCCATCTCGTCGTCGTAGGCGGCGCTCACCGCGGCCAGCGCGGCGAAGTCGTGCACCAGCTGCGCCTCCAGCTCGGCGCGCGGGATGCGCCGGCCGTCCAGCCAGATCAGCGCGGTCGACTCGGCCAGCGAGATCCAGGACCGGACGACCAGTTCCAGCCGCGCGGGCGGGTCCTCCACGCCCAGATGCGAAAGGATCTGGTCATACGCGGCCTGCCGTACGGCGTCGATGAGCGCGTTCGTGTTGGAGGAGCCGACCGCCGGCCCGCCGCGCATCAACGCCGAGAAACCGGGCCCGTGTTCGTCCACGAAGTCGAAGAAGCGGTGCATCGCACGCAGCAGCCGCGCCCCCAGCGGACCCTGGTGCGGCTCCCTGAACCGGCCCGCCAGATCGTCCGCCGCACGCCTCAACGCGGCCTCGTACAGGCTGAGTTTGCCGGGGAAGTAGTGGTAGACCAGCGGCCGGGAGATGCCCGCGGCGGCTGCTATCTCGTCGATGGAGACGTCGTCGGGAGATCTCTGGCTGAACAGTTCGAGGGCGACGCCGATCAACTGCTGCCGCCGCTCCTCGACTCCCATTCTGCGGCGTACTCCGGTGGTCATACGAACACCTTACCGATCGGATCCGGCCCCGAACGGACGGGACCGGCCAAGGGTGTTCACATCTGCGCGGCTGCGTGAGCCGATGGCGAGAGCACCCTCGGACCCGAACTCCGATGGTGTCGACGGGCGTTGACCGGTCAGCCGAGCCCGCTCAGCACTCGTCCGTCCGTCAGGGTGGCCTTCAGCTCGGCCCGCGCGCCCGGGCGGGCCCGCACGACCAGCGACCTCCCCTGGGCCGAACCCGTGATCCCGCCGGACGCGCCGATCGACGCCGTGCCCTCGCTGCCCGCCGCGAGCAGATACCAGTGCCCCGCCTCCGACTTCCACAGCACCCCGGCGAGCACATGCGGATCCTTCGTGCCGCACGCCGGCGAGTTCTCGGCCTTCGCCGCGACCGCCCCGTACGTCCCGCCCGGCGTGCGGAACTGGGCCAGCACCCGCGGGCCGGCGCCGCTCCACGTCTCGGCCCGGGTGCACACCCAGTCCGCCGAACCGCTCGCCTCGGGCAGCGCCTGGGCGGCGTACGTCCAGGCGTTGACACCGCGCACCCCGGCCGACCGCATCGCCGACAGCGAGCAGGCGTACGGCGCCCAGGCGCGCAGCCCCTCCGCACCGGAGGCGTCACGCATCGCGCCGGGCCGCCCGGTGGTGAGGCGGGCCGGGACCAGTTCCCCGAGGTCGGTGAGCAGATGCGTGCCCGTGTCGTCGGTCAGCTGCAGCACGTTCCACGAGGTGCAGGTACCGGTCTGCTGGGCGGCACTGGCCAGGGGTGAGGTGATGCCCCCGGTGAGGCCGAGGTCCATGGCACCGGCGCCGGGCTTGAGCAGGTCCCGCTCGGCGGCCCGGGTCACCCAGGGCGCCGTCAGATAGCGGACGTTGCCGTCGGCCCGGCCCAGCACCAGCGCGCTCGCCTCGGTCCGGTCCGCTCCGTCGACCCGCGCGAAGTCGAGCGCGGCGCCCTTGGTGCCGTCCTTCGGCTCGGCGTAACGGGCGATGCGCAGCCCGTCGTACAGGATCACCACCCGCGCGCCGTCGATGTTCCCCGCGTACAGCAGCTGCGGCGGGCCGGCGGGGCCGCCGGAGGGGGTGTCGGGTGTCGCGGAGACCTGGACGTGCTCGCTGGGGCGGGCCCAGACGGCGAGGGCACGGCGCAGCAGCGGCTTGTCGCCGGTGAGGTCGCCGCGGGCCGGCCAGACGGAGAAGTCCGTGCGGGTCGAGGACTGCCAGGCGGTGGGCGGGACGCGGAGGAGCTTGGCCGGATCGAGGGCGGCCTCGGCGGCCGGGTTCTGCGCGTAGGCGGGAGCGGCGGCGCCGTCGGGACCCCAGCCGCCGCCGGGCAGGGCGAGCAGCGCCCCGCACACCGCGAGGGCCGCGGCGGCGGCGAGCGCGGCCCGGGTGTGCTGGCGGCGCCGCATCAGGTCGGTGGGCCGCGCGTGCAGCGAACACGGGTCGAACTCGGGGGAGCCCAGGTGGGGATGGTGTGCCGCCGGGATCTCGTCGGCCTCGTCCAGCGCCTCGTCCACGTCCGCGCAGCCGGCCGCCGTGAGGATCGCCCGGACGTCGCCGTCGGGGAGTTTTTCCAGGCCGCGCAGGACATAGGCGGCGCGGCCCGGGCCGGACAGCGTCGACAGCCGCTGGTCCAGGGCGAGTTCGTCGGCGCCGCCCGAGCGGGGGAACAGGCGCAGGCCCCACACCTGGGGGAGCAGCGGCGGCAGCTGGGAGCGCTTCGGCCACGCGGTGAACCTGAGCGGGAGGCCCGCTTCCAGCGCGGTGCGCAGCACCTGGAGCCGGACGAAGGCGTAGCCCGGGTCGCCGTCCCGGCCCTTGGACTGGGCCGGGATCACGGGTGCCGAGGCCCTGCCCCTGGGCAGGGCGCGCTGGACCAGCGCATGGGCGGTCACCACGCGCCGGTTGCGGCCCAGGCTCGGCGGCAGCACCAGGTAGGCGAGCCGGACCAGCCGGGGGTAGTGCTCGACGAGCGCGGCCTCGGCCTGCTCGACGTCGACGACCGGCTCTGCGGAGGACGGTGCGGGGTGCGGGGCGACATCCTGTGACTGCACGTTCAGCAGAACGAGCGAATCGTCGGATGGTCACCGCCACCCGGGGGACTCACTCCCCGGGTTCGACCAGCAGCCGCGCGTAGTTCGCCATCGAGCGCTGGTAGCGCGGCAGATGGGGGGCGAGGGCGCCCAGCACGAGGGAGAGGCCCTCGCGGTCCCGGCCGAGACTGGACAGGCACAGCGCCAGACACGCTCGTACCGCGTCGTCCAACTCGTCCGACGGGCCGTCCAGTTCGGGGGTCAGCAGCTTGACGCCCTCCTCGGCCTGACCGATGTTGCGCAGCGAACTGGACAGCTGGATCTTGGCCCGCCTGCCCTTGTAACGGCTGACCTCGCTCAGCCCCCGGTCCAGCGCCTCCCGGTACAGCGGCACTGCCTTGTCCGAGTGGCCGGTCGAGTCCCAGGCGCAGGCCCGCTCGAAGAGCCCCAGCGGGCTGTCCTCGGGCAGCTCGGCGGCGAGCGCGTCGATCACGGCACGGAAGTCCCCGGCGTCGTCCTCCGCGTAGTCGTCGAAGGCGGCCCAAGCGGCGGCCACGCGATCTTCCCAGTCCTGATTCACGGACCGTACTTTCGCACACCCGTACCCTGACTCCCACCGGATTTGAGCACCCGGCCCCCCGCAGCCGTATGGAAGGGAACGGGCTCTTGGGCCCAGATGGCAGAGCGACCCGGAGGAACAGATGAGGTTGACCCGACCGATGCTCGCCGTGGCCGGTGCCGCGGCCGCCCTGGCGCTGACGGGCTGCGGATCCGGAGACAGTGACGCGGCCGCGAAGGTGCCGGTCACCGCCACCGGCAGCCTGGAGAGCCTGGCCGCCAAGGCGAAGTGCAAGCCGGACATGCAGATCGACTCCGACGAGGTCCGCCAGGCCATCTGCAAGACCTCCGACGGCAAGTACGTCTTCGCCACCTTCGCCACCGACCGCGGCCAGCGCGAGTGGATCAACGACGCGAAGGACTACGGCGGTTTCTACCTGGTGGGCCGCAAGTGGGTCGCCGTCGGCGAGGACAAGGTCGTCAAGGCGCTGCAGACCACGCTCGGCGGCGAGGAGGAGATCGGCACCGACCACAGCCAGCACGGCGGCAGCCACAGCGGCTGAACCCCTGTTGCACACACCGGAAGGCCGGTGGCGGGAGATCCCGCCACCGGCCTTCTTCGGTCGGTCACACGCTCAGTGGGTCACTGGCACTGCCGGCCCTGGTTGATGCAGTTGGCGATGGTGTTCGCCAGGTTGTTCTTGAAGACCGCGATGAAGTCGTCGTGGTCCGTGGCCGCCTTGTGCAGCTGGTCCGGGAAGCCGTCCACCGCGTAGGCGTTCTTCACCTGGCCGTTCTGCAGGACCGGCGGGTTGATCTTGTACACCAGGCGCATCGTCAGCTGCGGGATCGCCTTGAAGCCGTTCTGGCAGTTGCCGTTGGCGTCGGCGAACGCGACGTGCGTCCGGTGGTTGGCGCTGTCGATGTTCTTGCCGTCCCAGCAGGACTGGAAGGCGAACGTGCGGACCACGTTGCTGCCCTGCGGGCAGATCGGGTACTGCGTCGTCAGCTGGACCTTGTTCTCGAAGCCGGTGCAGGACCAGTGCGCGTTGGCGTTCGCCAGACCGTTGGTGGTGGTCTTGGCGTCACCGGTGATGATGCGCAGGAACTGCGGCATCGCGGTGACCTTGCTGGTGGGCGAGCCGACGTACTTGATCTGCGCCTGGACGGGCGTCAGGATCTTGCCGACGTTGCCCTCCTTGCCGCCGCCGTCCCGGTTCTGGTCGAAGTCCTGCGTGCCGTCCTGGATACGCACGACCGGCCAGTAGTAGGCCGACAGGTCACCCTGGTTCTGGCAGCTGGTCTGGTCCTTGATCAACGAGTCGTTGGTCGCGAACGCGTCGACCTTCTGGTTGCCGACGTAGTCGTGCAGGTGGTGCGCGCCGTTGGTCACGCCGGGCGCCACGATGACGTTGTCGGTGTTGTGGTTCTTGTTCGCGTTGACACCGCACCGGGTGACGAAGGTGCCCCGCGAGGCGTTGCCATTGGCACGCGGCTTGGCGGCGACGTTCGGCTGGACCTTCGTGATGTCCACGAAGTCGGCCGCGACCGGACCGTTGCCGGCCTGACCGCCGATGTTCTGGGCGCCGCCTGCACCGGCGCTCGGGGTGGCCGAGGCCTGCCCGTTGCCCTGCTGCTGACCGCCGTTGTTCTGCTGGCCGCCGTTGTTCTGGCCACCGTTCTGCTGCTGACCACCGTTGTTCTGCTGGCCGCCGTTGTTGCCCTGGCCGGCCGTGGTCTGGTTGGTGGTCATCGTCGTGCAGGCGGCGAGGGCCTGGAGCCCGGCCGCGTCGACCTGGCCGCCGACACGCTGGATGTCGATGCGGATCCGGTCGAGGGTCGCGGCCCGCTTCTCCTTGAGGGGGCCGACGATCGCGTTCTGCACGAAGCTGGCGTCCTGCGTCTGCGCCTGACGCGTGGAGGCGAGCCGGGCGTAGGCCTCGGTGATCTGCTTGTCGAGGTTCGCCAGCTCCGTCGCCACGCCCTGCTGGGCCTTGGCCGGCACGTTCGTCAGCTTCTGGCCGACGTCCGGGCAGGCGATGGTCGCCACCGTCGCGGCGGCGGCCTTGGTCTGGTTCTGCCCCGAGTTGTTCGACTCGTGCGCCGAGGCGTAGAAGTTCGCCCAGATCAGCCCGCCCCCACCGAGCGCTAGGGCCGCCGATGCGGCTATGGCCTTGGTGGCCAGCGGCGTACGGCGTTTTCGATTGTTGCGTCCCATGGAACTCCTCTGACTTCCTTGCGGGCTTGGCGGGGCATCGAGGCGCCCGACAGGAGTGAAGCGGCGCCCATTGATACGGGCGCCGCCTCAGGGGTGTTCAGCCACCCCACAAACAAATCAGAGGTTTACCAGTCCTTGGTGTCCCAACCACCGCCTGAGCAGCAGAAGTTACAGAGAATCGCCGGTTCCTCACCGGCCCTGGTCCAGATAGGCGAGGACGGCCAGAACGCGACGATTGTCGTCGTCCGACACCTCCAGGTCCAGTTTGGCGAAGATGTTGGAGGTGTGCTTGGCGATCGCCCGTTCTGTCACCACCAGCTGCCCGGCGATCGCCGCGTTGGACCGTCCCTGCGCCATCAGCTCCAGCACCTCCAGCTCGCGGGGGGTCAGCCGGGCCAGCGGCCGGTCGTCGGCGGCCCGCCGGGACAGCAGCTGCTGGATCACCTGCGGATCCATCGCCGTACCGCCCGCCGCCACCCTGCGTACGGCGTCCACGAACTGCTCCGCGTCGAACACCCGGTCCTTGAGCAGATACCCCACCCCGCCGCTGCCGTCCGCCAGCAGCTCACGCGCGTACAGCTGCTCCACGTGCTGCGAGAGCACCAGCACCGGCAGCCCGGGCCTGCTCCGGCGCGCCTGGAACGCGCACTGCAGCCCCTCGTCGGTGTGGGTCGGCGGCAGCCGTACGTCGACCACGGCGACGTCCGGCTCAAGCTCGGCCAGCGCGCGGGTGAGCTCGGGGCCGGACTCGACGGCGGCGGCGATCTCGAAGTCGTGGGCCTCCAGGAGACGGACCAGTCCGTCCCGCAGCAGGAAGAGGTCTTCGGCTAGGACAACGCGCAAGGGATCTCCATGGTGACCATGGTGGGACCGCCGGCGGGAGAGCTGACGGCCAGGACGCCGTCGAATGTACCCAGCCGCCGTTCCACCCCGGCCAGTCCCGAACCGGCCCCGATCACCGCACCGCCCTTGCCGTTGTCCGTGACGGTCACCCGCAGCCGCTCGTCCTCGTGGTGCAGGTCGACCCAGATCCGGTCCGCGCCGGAGTGCTTGACCGCGTTGGTGAGGACCTCGCTGACCGCGAAGTAGGCGGCGGCCTCCACCGGCGCCTCGGCGCGCCCGCCCAACTCGACGTTCACCTCTGTGGGAACGGGCAGCCGCAGCGCCAACGCCCGTACGGCGTCCCCCAGCCCGCGCTCGGCGAGCACCGGCGGATGGATGCCACGCACCAGCTCCCTGAGCTCGGCCAGCGCGTCCACCGAGGACTGGCGGGCCTGGGCGAGCAACTGCTTCGCCTTCGCCGGATCCTTGTCCAGGAGCGTCTCGATGGTGCCCAGATCCATCCCCATCGCCACCAGCCGCGCCTGCGCCCCGTCGTGCAGGTCCCGCTCGATGCGCCGCAGTTCGGCCGCCGAGGAGTCCACGGCGTCCCTGCGCGTCTCGGTCAGCACCCGCACCCGCTCGGCCAGCTCACGCTGACTGGCGCCCAGTACGGAACGGGTCAGCCTGAAGTGGGCGGTCACCATCCGCGGAGCGAGGGGAGTGAGGGTGAGCAGCAGGAGGGCAAGCGCGCCGGCGCCGAACGCGGAGGACTGGTCGGTGACATGGACGAACCCGTACCAGTAGCCGCCCCACTGGGAGAGGGGCCGCCACAGTCCGGCCGCGACCGCGATCCCCTCCAGCGGGTAGAGGAACAGCGCCACCGGCAGCACCGCGGTGACGTACCCCGCCGTCATGTCCACCTGCAGCCACCGCAGGTCCCGCCACACGGCCGGGTCGCGCAGCAACGTGTACGTCCGCGTCCACGGCCTGCCCTCGGGGACCGGCTGGTACGCCGACGGGATCACCACCCCGCACCACTCGGCCGCCACCCTCCGCCGCCAGTCCGCGAACGCCCGCACCCGGCCCAGCACCCACGGGGTCGTGACCAGCCCGATCCCGACCGGGACGAGCGCGATGGACACGAGCGCGAGGGTGAATCCCAGCACCGCCCCCGGAAGACTCACCAGAGCCAGCACGAACCCCCGCCCCGCCGCGACGACGACGTCCCGGGCCCTCGCGGAAAGAGGGCCGCTTTTCGTGTTGGTGTTCATGGCAGCAGTCTCGCTGGCCTCTTGGCCGGGGTCACGGGGCCAGGCCCCCCGCTCACGGGGTGGTGCCAGATACACCCCGGGCCCGGGATCCGGTCACAGCCCGGCGGGCCCGGGATCCGGTCACAGCCCGGCGGGCCCGGGATCCGGTCACCGTCCGCCCAGCACCTTCGCCTCCACCACCGGATCCAGCCCGACCGACGGCCGATCCGCCCGCTGCGGCGCCGTCCCGCCGATCCCCTGAAGCCAGGCCCAGGTGTCGGCGACGGTCTCCTCCACCGGCCGGCACCTCAACCCCGTCCCCACCGCCCGGGACACGTCCGCGGAGTGCAGGGAGTCGTGCATGTCACTCCCAGGCGGCACCCACACCGGCAACTGCGTCCACGGCTCGATCCCGGCATCGAGGATCACGTCCGGCTCCACCCACCGCAGTTCCCCCGATCCGCCGGTCACCTGCACGCACGCCTCCAGCAACGACCCCATCGTGGCGTGCCCCTGAGGGCTCATCAGGTTGTACGGTCCCTGAAGCTCCCGTTCGGCCGCTCCCAGCACCCACTCGGCCAGGTCCCGCACATCCACGTACTGCAACGGCAGCTCCCGCGGCCCCGGCGCCAGCACCGGCCCGCCCCGCGCGATCCGCCCCAGCCACCACGGCAGCCGCCCGATGTTCTCGTACGGCCCGAGGATCAACCCGGCCCGTACCAGCACGGAACGGTCCGCGCCGAACGCGTCCACGACCGCGATCTCGGCCCCCCGCTTGTCGCGCGCGTAGTCCGTCCGGTCGGCGTCGGGCTCGGCGCCCTCGACCAGCGGCGCGCCCTCGTCGTACCCGGCGGGCGCGGGCCAGGCGTACACCGAGCAGGTGGACACGTACACATACCGCCCGGCGCGGCCCCGCAGCAGCCGCGCCGACTCGTCCACGGCCCGGGGCGCGGCCGACCAGGTGTCGACGACGACGTCCCAGGTGCCCTCCGCGAGGGCGGCCAGCCCGTCGGCCGCGGTGCGGTCGCCCCGCAGGGCCCGCACACCGGCCGGGGGCCGCTGCCGCCCCCGGTTGAGGACGGTCACCTCCCAGCCGCGCCCGAGGGCCGCCTCGACGACGGCCCGTCCCGCGAACTCCGTACCACCCAGCACCAGAAGTCTCATACCGGTGACTGTGCCCGGCCCGCCCGCGGGAGGGAACCGCGCTCTGCCGTCAGCAGATCAACGGCCCGTCGGCGGGGTGTACTTGTAGCCGACCCGGCGGACCGTCTGGATCGCCTGCCGGTACTCGGCGCCCAGCTTGCGGCGCAGCCGGGCGATGTGGACGTCGACCGTACGGCCGTCGCCCACGTGCCCGTAGCCCCACACGGTGGTGACGAGCTGGTCGCGGGTGTGCACCCGGCCGGGGTGCGCGACCAGGTGGGCGAGCAGCTCGAACTCCAGGTAGGTCAGGTCGAGTTCGCGCCCGTCCACGGAGGCGGTGCGCTGCACGGGGTCGATCCGGACGAGCGCCTCGGCGTCCGGACCGGCCTCCGCCGTGTCGGCGGGGTCCGGGGCGGCGAGGCCGGCCGGAGCGAGGTGCGGCCGGTCGGCGGGGATGAGGACGAGGTAGCCGACCATCGGCGGCTGTCCGGGCAGCGTGGGCAGGGTGTGCTGGGGCGCGGGCAGCCAGGTGGCGCCCGGCGGCAGGAACTCCGCCACGTCGATCACCTCGTCCCGGTCCACGGCCCGCAGACGGTGCCGGGAACCGGTGGGGGAGGGGGTGTTGACCGGAGCGGTGGGTACGGAACGCATGATCGCCATGAGAGGTCAGCTCTTTCGCGCGAGAGGTTCGTCGGAGGGGACGTACTCGTTCGCGTCGGCCGAAGACCGTGTACGGCTTGAGACCTGTACGGCTTTAGAGGGCCGGCGCGTTCATCGCGCGGCAACACACCCGGTCGAAGTCGTGGTGCTGACGGGAAGGCCAGAACGGCTCGAGGTCGGTGCGACCCGTCGCGGTGTGGTTCTGGAAACTGGCCATGGCCCCATTGAAGCAGACAGCGGCCCCCACGAGGAGACTCCTCTCACTGCTTGGACGTTTCCTTGACATGAAGTGGCCGGTACGGCCTCCCCGCCCGTCAACGCCAGGGGGCGCCCACCGCGACGGTGGGCGCCCCCTGGGCGTGGCTGAGCGGATCAGACCTGGCCGGCCTTCTCCAGGGCGGAGCAGCAGGTGTCGACGATCAGACGCGTCACCAGGTACGGGTCCACGTTGGCGTTGGGACGGCGGTCCTCGATGTAACCCTTGCCGTCCTTCTCGACCTGCCAGGGGATACGGACCGAGGCGCCGCGGTTGGAGACGCCGTAGGAGTACTCGTTCCACGGGGCGGTCTCGTGCAGGCCGGTCAGCCGGTCGTCGATGCCGGCGCCGTAGTTCTTGACGTGGTCGAGCGGCTTGGAGCCCTCGCCGAGCGACTCACAGGCGGTGATGATCGCGTCGTAGCCCTCGCGCATCGCCTTGGTGGAGAAGTTGGTGTGCGCGCCCGCGCCGTTCCAGTCGCCCTTCACCGGCTTCGGGTCCAGCGTCGCGGAGACGCCGAAGTCCTCGGCCGTGCGGTAGAGCAGCCAGCGGGCGACCCAGAGCTGGTCGGCGACCTCGAGCGGGGCCAGCGGGCCGACCTGGAACTCCCACTGGCCGGGCATGACCTCGGCGTTGATGCCGGAGATGCCCAGGCCCGCCTTCAGGCAGTTGTCCAGGTGCGCCTCGACGACGTCACGGCCGAAGATCTCGTCCGCGCCGACACCGCAGTAGTAGCCGCCCTGGGGGGCCGGGAAGCCGCCCTTGGGGAAGCCGAGCGGGTAGCCGTCCTGGAAGAAGGTGTACTCCTGCTCGATGCCGAAGATCGGCTCCTGCGCGGCGAACTTCTCCGCGACCTCCGCCAGCGCGGCACGGGTGTTGGACTCGTGCGGCGTGAAGTCGATGTCGAGGACCTCGCACATGACGAGGACGTCGTTCCCGCCGCGGATCGGGTCCGGACAGGTGAAGACCGGCTTGAGGACGCGGTCCGAGGCGTGGCCCTCGGCCTGGTTCGTGGAGGACCCGTCGAAGCCCCAGATCGGCAGCGCGTCCAGACCGGCGGGCTCACCCGCGATGATCTTCGTCTTGGAACGGAGCTTGGCGGTCGGCTGGGTGCCGTCGATCCAGATGTACTCAGCCTTGAAGGTCACGGGCCACTTCCTTCGGGGGTGTGTCTGACGCACTTGCGGGTGCTGCGGCGCTGCGGCACTGGGGCGCCGCGGTGATGCCCGCGAGCCTGTCAACAGGCAGTTTCCCGTCGATTGCTCGAATGTGAACCCCGTGTTACCTGGCGGTGGTGTGGCGCGATTCACGGTGTGAAACGGCCACCCCGCTCAGTCCTCCCCGGCCGCCGCCTCCCGCACACCCTCCAGGAACCCCCGGATCGCGGCCGGCTCCCGTTCGTCGTACACACGCGGCGGTTCCACCACGCGGCCGGTCAACGGCCGCATCCAGGAGGCGGCCGCCGGCTTCCCCTCCGTGCCGAAGCCGGTGACCGGTCCGCGCCCGGCCCCGGACGCGCCGCGCGTGCTGGACATGCCGGTCCTGCTGTTCCTGGCCGAGAACAGCAGGACAATGACACGTACGAGGTGGCGGGGACGGCGGATGCGCTGCTGCCGCACGTGGAGACGGTGGTCCTCCCCGGTGTCTCCCGTCATGCGCCGCCGCAGTCCGCACCCGCCGAACTCGGCCGCCTCCTCACGGAGTTCTTGAACCCTTGAGCCTCACCCCACCTTCTCGATCAGTGCGCGCCGGATCAGGAACTTGCCGGGCTCCCGGACCTGTTCGAAGGCCGCGTTGTTGAGCAGGGCGCAACTGCCGGACACCGAGGTGACCTTCACCGTCGTGGACTTGTTGTTGTCCAGGTTGGTGACCTTCAGCGTCGTCCCCGCCGGGAACTGGTTGCTGGACGCGGCAGGCGCGCCGGCCTCGCCGGAGAGGGTCACGGTGGAGCCCTTGCAGACCTGCCGGGCGGAGCCGGAGGCGGCAGCGCCACCGGTGTTCGCGCCCGCCCCGGAGTTCGCGTTTCCCGCGGGAGCCGTCTGCGCCGGCTGCGCGGTCTGCTGCTGCGAGGGCTGTGCGGGCTGCGTGGCCTGGGAGTCCTGAGCCGACTCCCCAACCGCGCACCCCGACGCCTGCTGCTGGACCTTGATCTGCGCGATGACCGCCTCACGGTTGGCGATCCGGGCCGCGGACTGCGCGTCCGGATTCGCCTTCTGCCCGGCGATGAACCGCTGGTTGTTGCCGAGCGCGGTGGCGAGCCCCTGACAGACCGTCGAGTTCGCGGCCGACAGGGTCTTCGCGGAGGGCGGGGTCTGCGCGGCGTTCGAGGTCGACGCCATCGCGAAGGCCACTCCGCCCGCCACCGCCGCCGCGCTCACCAGGACCGCGAGCTTCTTCTTCGTACTGACAGTTCTCCTACGCGACATGCGCGCCTCCTGAAGAGGTAGGGGAGCGTACGTCGCTATGTACGAGATACCGAACGAGGTTACTCAGCGGTTACACGAGTCTCCGAAGTAACCTGCGTCACACCTGCGTTGGTCACTCGAGACGTCGTCACTCGAGACGTCGTCACTCGAAACGTCGTCACTCGAAACGTCGTCACTGAAAACGTCGTCACCCGACCGTCGGTCACTCCCGCGACAGCGCCTCGCGTACGGCCTCCTCGGTGCGGCCGACCACCGCGGTGCCGTCGTCCGCCGTGATGATCGGACGCTGGATCAGCCGGGGACGCTCGGCGAGCGCCCTGATCCACTGCTCCCGCGAACCGGCGTCCCGCGCCCACTCCTTGAGACCGAGCTCCTTCGCGTCCGCCTCCTGGGTGCGGGTGATGTCCCACGGTTCGAGCCCGAGGCGGTCGAGTACGTCCCTGATCTCGTCCTCGCTCGGTACATCCTCCAGGTAGCGGCGGACGGTGTAGTCCGCGCCCTCGGCGTCGAGCAGGCTGATGGCGCTGCGGCACTTGGAACAGGCCGGGTTGATCCAGATCTCCATGGGGCCAACGGTACGCGAGGGGAGTGCCGAAAGCCCTTGTGGCCAGGGGCTTTTGTCAGTGGCGGGCGGTACACTAGAAGAAGTGTTCGAGGGTGTTGCCGGGGCGTCGAAGGCCCTGGTGGACACCCTGTCCGCGACAGGAGGATGCCTGTGCCCGCTGCCGCACTGAAGCCGAAGCCGACCCAGTCCACTGTGAAGCGCCCCGTCCTGCTCGACCTGCCGTACGAACCCGTGGAGAAGCGCCCGTTGCCGCCGGGCCGGCCCCGCGAGTGGTACGTCACGCACAACCGGCGCCTGAAGGCGATGCGTCTCGCCATCGCCCTGCTCGACTCGGGCGTCTACATGCCGAACCAGGCCCGCAACGAGACGATCCGGCACACGGCGGAACTGATCGGAGTCCACCCGCCGTCGGACACGACGTGCCACATGGTGCGGGCGCTGATGCGCTACAGCCGATGAGGCCGGTGCCGGGCGCCGCACACGGGGCGCCCGGCACGTCCGCCCGCTACCCCCTCGCCAACTCCTTGTCCAGCGGCGTCGGGAAGCGGGGTGTGACCCGGCTCGTCCCCATCCATGCCCGCAACCGCTCCACCTCCGCGGCGATCGCCGCCTTCGCCTCGCGTCCCACGCCCTTCTCGTCGAGGAGCCGCCACGCGATCTCCCCGTCGGCGCGCTGGGCCCAGCCCCCGACCACCCGGCCGTCCCACCACACCGTCGGCCCTACGTTGCCGCTGCGGTCGAACAGCAGGGGCCGCAGTTCCGGCGCCAGATACCAGTCCCGTGCCTGCCAGCCCATCGCCGTCGGATCCAGCGCCGGCAGCAGTGCCGCCCAGGGCTCCACGGGACCCTCCGGAGCAACGTCGTTCGCGGTGACGTACGCCGGGCCCTCGTCGACCGACACCTCCCGCGCCCCGATCGCCGCCAGCGCGCGCCGGACGTCGGTGACCTTCCACCCCGTCCACCACTTCAGGTCGGCCTCGGTCGCGGGTCCGCATGAGGCCAGCCAACGCCTCATCAACTCCGCCTGCGCCCCGGACACGTCGAGCTCCGGATGCGCCGGCGCCACCGCCCAGCGGAACTGGCTCGACGTCCACGAGCCGAGCGGCCGGCCCCGGACCACCTTGCCCTCGACACCCAGCACCCGCAGCAGCCGGCCCGAGACGGTGTGGACGCCCTCGTAGCTCTTGCCGGCCGCGTACACGAACTGTTCCCGCAACCGCGGCTCGTCCTGGGCGAGTTCGGTCGCCGTCGCCTGGCCGTGCCGGGCCAGGGCGGCCAGCAGCGACTCCTCGACCTCCTTCAGCCAGGCCGCGTCCGGCGCCCCCGCGCTCGCCATGTCCTGCACCAGTTTGGCGCGGGCCTTGGCGGCCACGGCGAGGCCGGTCGACGCGTGGACGACCGCGGTGAGGTCGGTGGGGAAGACGAACACCGTCTGGCGCATGCCGTGCATCCGCACCAGGGAACGGTCGTCGTACAGCGCCCGCTCCGTCTCGGGCACCGTCCGCGCCGCGTCCGTCAGCCGCGCGCCCACCGCGAGATACACGGTCGCCGGGTCCGTCCCGTGCAGCGCGACGAGCGAACCGGCGAGGTCCTCCGGGGAGTCGCCCCGCGCCCCCACCGCGAGCCGATGCCGCACCGCCAGCCGCGCCCGCCGCTCGGTCACCCCGATGTACCGCTCCCCGTCACCCATGACACCCTCCGCCCGTCACGGCACCCGTGTTCCCATCTTCGCGGACCCCACTGACAACGCCCCCCGCCGGACTCCGCCGCCGCCCACGGGGACCGGCCTCCGCAGTCGTTCGGCCGTCCCGCGGCCGCGCTCTCCTCGTCCGGCACGGCAGCGCGCGCTGCGCCCGCACCGAGCTCGTGTGCGACGGCGGCGGCCTGGCCGGCCGCGCAGGCGGCGTGCCGAGCCGCGCCTCGTCCGCCCGGGGCAGGCGCCAGCGGGGCGTGGATCGGGCTCAGCAGTCGAAGACCGACCAGCAGATGTCGTTGCGCAGGCGCTGGTCGTCGAGCACGAGCTCCCTGATCGCCTCCGGGAGCCGGTCACGCTGCCACCGGCACTCCAGCCGTCCCGCGGCCGCGCTCTCCTCGTCCGGCACGGCAGCGCGCGCGGCCTTGATCGCATAGGCGGCCGCACCGAGCTCGTGCGCGGCGACGTGTGCGACGACCGCCGCCTGGCCGGCCGCGTACGCGGCGTGCCGTGCCGCGCCCCGCAGGTCTCGAGCGGCTCCCATCGCATGGCCGCCCGCCGCTCGGGCCTCCATCATCCGGACCTCGCCCCGCACCCAGGCGCGGGCATGCTCGATCGCCCGGCGCGGCCGGGGGTCCTCGGGCCGGGCCGACTCGAAGAGGCCGAGGACGTGCTCCGCGCAGTCAGCCGCCCAGAGGGCGAGGAGACGGTGATCCGCGTCGGTGAGGGTCCCACCACGGCGGACGGTCACGAAGCGAGGGTCCCTGACCTTCGGGAGGATCATGGATCGGCCTTCCTTCCCGCCCCGCAACCGATGACGCGCATCCGCGACCGTACCCCCTCCCGTCACCCGATCGCCGTACCCGGCATGCGCTCGCCCCCGTCCCCGCCTTCACTGCGATCAAAGAGGCGGCGCGGCGATGAGCCGAGGTGGTGGGAGGCGTGATGGGGCGGTACGGGGTTGTGCGGTGGGTCGCGTGAGTTCCCCTGTCGACCGTGCCGAGCAGGGCAAGGCCGCCCGGAAGCGGGTCTCGCGGTCCGCGCACGCAGGGTGGGTGGCGCCCGTCGACCGGGACGACCCCGTCGCCGTACTGGAACGGCAGGGGCGGGACCGGCTGCCGGAGCTGCTGCCGATCCGGTACGGGCGGATGGCCGCGTCGCCCTTCGCCTTCCTGCGCGGATCGGCCGCCGTGATGGCCGCCGACCTGGCCTCCCGGCCGCACACCGGGCTCACCGTGCAGTTGTGCGGTGACGCCCATCTGCTCAACTTCGGGCTGTACGCGTCCCCGGAACGCACGCTGCTCTTCGATCTCAACGACTTCGACGAGACGTTCCCCGGCCCCTTCGAGTGGGACGTCGAACGGCTCGCCGCCAGCGTCGTCGTCGCCGGCCGGGAGAACGGCCACACCGAGGACAAGGTGCGCCGCGCGGCGACGGAGGCGGTCACGTCGTACCGGACCAGCATGCGGCGGCTGGCCGCGCGGGGTGAGCTGGAGGTCTGGTACGAGCGCATCGACGCCGACCGCCTGCTGCCGCTCGCACGTTCCGCCCGCCGACGCCGCCAGGTCGCCGCCAGCCTCACCCGCGCCCGCCGCCGCACCAGCCTGCAGGCCGTCGGCAAGCTGACCGAGGTCGTCGACGGCAGGCGGCGCATCGTGCACGACCCGCCGCTGCTGGAACCCGCCGGCGCCTCCGACACGGCCTCCCTGCGCAAGATCTTCAGCGACTACCGCTCCACCCTCTCGGAGGAGCGCCGGCTGCTCCTGGACCGCTACCGCTTCGTGGACGCCGCCCGCAAGGTCGTCGGCGTCGGCAGCGTCGGCCTGCGCTGCTTCGTCGTGCTGCTCGCCGGCCGCGACACCGACGACCCGCTGTTCCTGCAGATCAAGGAAGCCCGCACCTCCGTGCTCGAGGACCATCTGCCCACGGGCCCGTACGTCCACCCCGGGCACCGCGTGGTCGCCGGGCAACGCCTGTTGCAGGCCGCCAGTGACGTCTTCCTGGGATGGATGAGCGGGCCGCAGGGACGCGCCTTCTACTGGCGGCAGCTGCGGGACATGAAGGGCTCCGCCGATGTCGCCGGCATGAGCCCCGGCGACCTGCTCGCCTACGCCCGGCTGTGCGGCACCGCCCTGGCCCGCGCCCACGCCCGCTCCGGCGACCGCGTCGCCATTGCCGCCTACCTCGGCGGCGCCGACACCTTCGACCACGCCGTCGCCGACTTCGCGCTCGCCTACGCCGACCAGAACACCGCCGACCACGCCGCCCTGGGCGCCGCGATCGCCGCCGGCGTGATCCGGGCGGCACCCGAGGTGTGACCTGCGGGTCTACGCTGGCCGGGTGCAGCCTTCCGCGAGCCCGTCCGACGGCTTCGAGGTCGTCGCCGTCGCCTCCTCGGCCGGCGGCATCAACGGCCTGATCACCCTGCTGGGCGGCCTGGACGCCGCTCTGCCGGTGCCGGTGCTGGTCGTCCAGCACCTCGACCCTCGGCATCGCACGGTCATCGCGGACGTCCTGAGCCGCCGCACGCCGCTGACCGTGAAGCTCGCCGAGGACCACGAGCGGATCCGGGCCGGCTGCGTCTACGTCGCGCCCCCCGACCGGCATCTTCTCGTGCGCGCGGGCGGACGGATCGCGCTCACCGACACCGAACTCGTCCACTTCGTCCGTCCCTCCGCCGACCTGCTGTTCGAATCGGTGGCGGGCGCCTACGGACCGCAGGCCATAGCCTGCGTGCTGACCGGCACCGGACGGGACGGCGCGATGGGCGTGGACGCGGTCAAGTCGCGCGGCGGGACGGTGATCGTGCAGGATCCGGCGACCGCGGAGTTCAGCGGTATGCCGCAGGCGGCAGTGGGTACGGGCACAGTGGACTTCGTGCTACCTCTGGACGAGATCGCCGCGGTCGTCCGCGGCCTGGTCGAGTCCAAGAGGCAGTGGCAGGGAAGTGACGGCAGCGATGGTTGACGGACAGCCGGAGATGGAGACCGACGAGGAACTGGAGGATCTTCTCGGTTTCCTCAGGGACGCGCGCGGCTTCGACTTCACCGGCTACAAACGCTCCTCGCTCGGCCGGCGCATCCGCAAGCGGATGACGGACGCCCAGGTGGCGTCGTACAGCGACTACCGCGACCGCCTGGAGACCAACCAGGACGAGTTCAACGCGCTGTTCAACACCATCCTGATCAATGTCACCTCCTACTTCCGCGACCCCGAGGCCTGGACCTTCCTGCAGCGCGAGGTGATGCCGGAGCTGCTCGCGCAGAGCGGCTCCCAGGAGGAGATCCGGGTGTGGAGCGCCGGCTGCTCCAGCGGCGAGGAGGCCTACTCGCTGGCGATCATGTTCGCCGAGGCGCTGGGCCTTGAGGAGACCCTGGAGCGGGTGAAGATCTACGGCACGGACGTCGACGACGAGGCGCTGCGCGACGCCCGCTCCGGACTGTACTCGGCCAAGGTCCTCGCCTCGCTGGAACCCGAGCTGCGCGACAAGTACTTCGAGCAGAACGGCGCCCGCTTCAGCTTCCGCCCCGATCTGCGCCGCCGCGTCATCTTCGGCCGCCACGACATCACCCGCGACGCCCCGATCTCCCGGCTGGACCTGCTGGTGTGCCGCAACACGCTGATGTACTTCAACGTCGAGGCCCAGACGCAGATCATCGACCGGTTCCACTTCGCGCTGCGCGAGGGCGGCTGTCTCTTCCTCGGCAAGGCGGAGATGCTGCTCAACGACGCCGAGCGGTTCGAGGTGATGAGCATGCGCCAGCGGGTCTTCCGGCGGCGCCCCGGCGAGTCCGCGACGCCGTACCAGCCCGCGCCGGTCAAGATCAGGGCGGGGCTGGGCGGGCAGCTGCACACCGTCGCCCGCAACCGCCAGCTGCGCGACCTCATCCTCGACGCCACCCCGAGCGCCGCCCTGGCCGTGGACTCCATGGGCACGGTCGTCCTCGTCAACAGCCAGGCCCGGGTGCAGTTCGGCCTCACCCCGAACGACATCGGGCGGCCCTTCCAGGACCTGGAGATCTCCTACCGGCCGGTGGAACTGCGGTCCCTGATCGAACAGGCCACCCACGAGCGCCGCACATTGCGCGTCAACGGCGCCGAGCGCCGGGTCGGCGAGGACGTCCAGTACTTCGACATCCTCGTCCAGCCGCTGTCCGGTCCCGAGGGCATGACGGTCGCCACCAACATCACCTTCACCGACGTCACCGTCGCCACCCAGCTCAAGTCCGAGATCAAGCGGGTCCGCGAGGACCTGGAAACGGCGTACGAGGAACTGCAGTCGACCAACGAGGAGTTGGAGACCACCAACGAGGAACTCCAGTCGAGCATCGAGGAACTGGAGACCACGAACGAGGAACTGCAGTCGACCAACGAGGAGTTGGAGACCACCAACGAAGAACTCCAGTCCGGCAACGAGGAACTGGAGACCATGAACGAGGAGATGCGGGTCCGCACCGAGGAACTGGACGAGGCCCGCGCCTTCCTGGAAGCGGTGCTCACCTCCATCGCGGCCGGAGTCGTCGTCCTCGACCAGCAGCTGAAGGTCAAGAGCTGGAACCGCGGGGCCGTGGACCTGTGGGGCCTGCGCCCCGACGAGGTGCTGGACCAGCCCTTCTACGGTCTGGAGTTCGGGCTGCCCACCGAGAAGCTGCGCGAGACCGTCCAGCAGTGCGTCGAATCCGGCAAGCGAGGGGAGCCGCTGCCGGTGCCCGCGGTCAACCGCCTGGGCCGCAGAATCACCTGTCAGGTGCAGTGCAGCCCCTTCGACGGCCACAACGGCGGAGTGGTCCTGCTGATGGAGGAGGGCCGCGGCGACGCCCCGGGATGACGGCGGGGCGTACGATTTGCGGTATGGCCACCGAAGGCGGGGCGACGCAGGGCAAGATTTCCGCGGAGCGGAAAGCCGCCGTCGCGCGTGCCCGTTCGGCGCACGAGACCATCCGCGCGGAGCGGTGCGAGGCCCAGGCCGCCGAGGCGCCCACCGAGGCCCTGCGCGCGGCGCATCTGCGCATGGCCGAACTTCACCGGTCGACGGCACACTGCCACCTGACCGCGGCACGCCTCCAGGACGACTACGCGAGCCGGCTCGCCCTGTGGGCCGGACAGCGCGGTACGCCCCGGCCCCGCTTCATGACCGGGGTCGCCGAGGCCTGCGGCACCAGCAGCGCCGCCCTCACCCTGGTCGGAGCGGACAGCCCGGACGAGCTCACCGTGGCCGCCTCGGACGAATCCGCCCGCGCCGCCCAGGAGCTGGAGTTCCTGCTCGGCGAGGGACCGGCCCGGGACGCGACCGTCGAGGTCCGCCCGGTCATGGCGGCCGGCCCGGGGCTGGCCGTCCGCTGGCCCGGTTACGGTCCCGCGGTGACCGAACTCGGCATCGACGAGGTGGCCGCCGTACCGCTCAGTCTCGCGGGCGTCTGCGTCGGGGCCCTCGCCGTGTTCGACCCCGCTCCCGGTTTCGTCGGCACGGACTCCTTCACCGAGATCGCCGAGGCGCTCACCCGCTCGATGATCCTCAGCCCGGACGGCGACGCCGGTCTGTACGGCGCCGCCGAACTGCGCGCCAAGGTGCACCAGGCCGCCGGCATGGTCTCCGTGCAGCTCGAGTGCCCGGTGGCCGACGCGCTGGAACTGATCAAGGCCCGTGCCTTCGCCGAGGGCGTCTCCGCCCGTTCGGTGGCCGAGCGGGTGCTGGACGGGGAGCTGCGGCTCGGCTGAGGTGCCGGACGGGGGGAGTGGGAAGACGTAAAGGCAGCGGAAAGAGCGCGTGTGACCGACAGGGTCGAGGCGAGCGTCCCGGGAGGCGGAGAGAGGTCATGACCAACCCCGTGTCACAGCAACGGCTGGCGAAGGCGTTCGTCGACCTCGCGGCCGGAGGGGAGTCCTCGGAGCCCTCCGACCCCACCGGTCTCCTGGAGGCCCTCGCGACCCACGGCACCGCACTGCTCGGCGACTGCGCCGCGACCGTCGTGTACGTCCCCGACGACCACGCCGCCGCCCAGGTGGCCGCCACCGGCGCCGACCTCGTCCGGCTGGCCCGGGACGCCGCCGCCTGGGGCGAGGGGCCGGGGCAGCAGGCCCGCCGCACCGGCCACCCGGTGCCGGACACCGAACTCGGCGGGGAGCGGGCGCGCCGCGACTGGCCGCGCTACACCCCCCGCGCCCTGGAGCTGGGCTACGGCCGGGTCGCCGCCCTGCCCCTGCGCGTCGGCGCCGACACACTGGGTGCCCTGGTGCTGCTGGGCCGCGGCAGCGCCGCGCTGCGCCCCGAGCTGCTGGAACTGGGCCAGTCCCTCACCGACGTGGCCGGCTGGACCCTGGACCGGGAGCGGCGCCTGTCCGCGACCCGCGCCCTCGCCGACCAGTTGGGCGAGGCGCTGACCAGCCGCGTCATCATCGAGCAGGCCAAGGGCACGCTGGCCGCCCGCCTCTCGGTCACCGTCGACGAGGCCTTCCGCCTGCTGCGTGCCCACGCCCGCTCCCACCGCCGCCGCCTCAGCGAGGTGGCCCGCGAGGTGGTCGAGCACCGCCTGGACCTCCGGTCGCGGCAGCAGTAGCCGACGAAAAACGGGATGCACGCGCAGTGACGGTCTCCCTACGCTGGACAGGCGTTGCGGAGCCGCTCACCACCGCTTGTCCCCGGGCAGGCATCACCCCCCGCTCTCAGGGCTACTCTCTACGCACCGACGGACGGACGCCCTCCCCCAGCGCCCCGTCGGACGTCCAGATCGCTCATCGACCCACGCTCACGGAGGCCCGTGATGGGCACCATGTTGATCGCCGGGACCGTCGTCCTGGTCCTCTTGGGATTCGGAAACCACGTGTGGTGGCTGGCCGCGGCCGGCGTTCTCTTCCTCTACCTGCAGTACGGCCGCGACTCCTCGCCGTCGTCCTCCGGGGGAGGCGGCGCGTCGGGATCGGCCCCCGCCACCTACCAGGCGTACCGCAAGCGCCGTGACCAGCAGGCCAAGTGGGAGCGCCGCTACCGGCGCGAGCACCCCTTCGAGGCGCGCCGGCAGGAGCGCGGCAAGTAGCGCCACAGGGCGGAACTACAGGCCGGGGGCGCCCCATACCGGGAACCAGCGGCTCAGGTCCTGCTCCATCCGCAGGTCACCGGCGAGTGCGGCCTTGACCTGCAGTTCGAGCGCGTTGTCGCGCCGCTGTCCGGCACCGGGCAGCGGCGCGAACGGATAGAACGTGCCGCGCTTGTAGAGGTACACCAGCGCCAGCCGCTTGCCGCCCTCGCCCTCGAACGCGGCGAGGGAGCACAGCAGTTGCGGCCCGAAGCCGTTGACCTCCATCGAACTGTTCACCGCGTGCAGGTCGTTGACGAGCTCCGACAGCTGCTCGGGGGAGCGGCGCGAGACCAGCCAGGAGTAGCCGAACTCGTCCTGGCTCAGCTCCACCGGCGGTCCGTCGCGGTCGGCGTCCGCGTCCAGCAGGGCCTGGACCTCCCGGTGCGTCTGCTCGAAGGCGGCGCCCTCGACCGTGGCGAAGCACACCGCGCCGGTGCCGGTCGGTGTGAAACCGGCCGCGGCCTCGAGGGTCACGGCCGCCGACGGCAGCGCGAAGAGCTGGTCGAGGTCGGGCAGGGCCGGCTTGGTGCGGCCGAGCAGGATGTCCAGGAGCCCCATGCATCACGCCTTTCCGGGGGTGGGTGCCTCACCCAGCTCGGCCGAGATCCGGCCCAGCTGGTCGAGCCGCTGCTCCAGGCTCGGGTGGGTGGAGAAGAACCGCTCGATGCCGGGCTCCTTGCCGGCCGCGGGGGTGAAGTAGAAGGCGTTGAAGGCCTGCGCGGTCCGCAGGTCCTTGGTCGGGATCCGGGCGATGTCGCCGGAGACCTTGGTCAGCGCGGACGCCAGCGCCGAGGGCCGCCCGGTCAGCAGCGCCGCCGCCCGGTCCGCGGCCAGTTCCCGGTACCGGGACAGCGCCCTGATCAGCAGGAAGCTGATCGCGTAGACGGCCGCCGACACACCCAGGACGGCGGCGAAGACGGCCGCGGTGTTCTGGTCCCGGCGCCCGCCGCCGAACAGCTGGGAGTAGAAGGCGAACCGCACGATCAGTCCCGCGATCACGCCCAGGAACGACGCGATGGTGATGACGGCGACGTCCTTGTGCGCGACGTGCGACAGCTCGTGCGCGAGGACGCCCTCCAGCTCGGCGGGCTCCAGCCGGCGCAGCAGTCCGGTCGTCACACAGACCACGGCATGGTCGGCGTTGCGTCCCGTGGCGAACGCGTTGGGCATGTCCATATCGGACACGGCGACGACGGGCTTGGGCATGTCGGCGATCGCGCACAGCCGGTCGATCACCGCGTGCAGTTCGGGATACTCCTCGCGTTCCACGACCCGCCCGCGCATGGCGAACATCGCGATCCGGTCGGAGAACCAGAACTGGGCGACGAACATGGCCGCCATCAGCACCACGACCAGCAGCCAGGACTTCAGCAACACGATCAACGCGGCGACGAAGGCCACGTACAGCAATCCGAGCAGGAACATCGTGACCGTCATCCGCACGGTCAGCCGCCGGTCGCTCCGGAAACGGCTCTGCATTGTGCATCACCCCGCAGTCAGGCACTCGTCCCACTGCCAGTGTGCACCTGGCGCGTCCCATGAAGTGGTCCCGAACGGCCCTAGGGGCTGCAAAAGGTCCCTGTGGGAGGCCCGGCGACCGTCCTAGTAGGGGGCCCGGAAACGCACCCATCCCAGCAGTACGATCACGGCCGCCACGGCCCCGAACACCAGCGCCGTCGACACCCACGAGGACCCGCGCGGGGTCACCGGGTCCGGGTCGGCGCGGAAGGGCTGCGGCTCGGGCGGGTTCTCCCGCCAGCGCGCGGCCAGCATCCGCGCCCGCGCCGAGGGCTCCTTGTGCTCCGCCTGGTCCGCCCAGCGCAGGTCGAACTCCCGCTCGGCATCGTCCTGTTGGGCCATCCCCGTCTCTCCCCCTCGACACCGCCGCCCCCGTCGAACGGCTGTGCTGCACACCATACGACGACGCCCCCGTCCCGGGAAACCGGAACGGGGGCGAGGCCGAGAAGACGGCTCAGGGGCCGATCACACGTCGAAGTAGAGCTCGAACTCGTGCGGGTGCGGACGCAGCTGCAGCGGGGCGATCTCGTTGGCGCGCTTGAAGTCGATCCAGGTCTCGATCAGGTCGGCCGTGAAGACGTCACCGGCGAGCAGGAACTCGTGGTCGCGCTCGAGGGAGTCCAGGACGGCCGGGAGCGAGGTCGGGACCTGCGCGACGTTCGCGTGCTCCTCGGGAGCCAGCTCGTAGAGGTCCTTGTCGATCGGCTCGGCGGGCTCGATCTTGTTCTTGATGCCGTCCAGGCCCGCGAGGAGCAGGGCCGAGAAGGTCAGGTACGGGTTGCCGGAGGAGTCGGGCGCGCGGAACTCGACGCGCTTGGCCTTCGGGTTGGAGCCCGTGATCGGGATACGCATGGCCGCGGAGCGGTTGCGCTGCGAGTACACCAGGTTGATCGGCGCCTCGAAGCCCGGCACCAGACGGTGGTAGGAGTTCACCGTCGGGTTGGTGAAGGCCAGCAGCGACGGGGCGTGCTTGAGGATGCCGCCGATGTAGTAGCGGGCGGTGTCCGACAGGCCCGCGTAACCGGCCTCGTCGTAGAACAGCGGGTCGCCGTTGGCCCACAGCGACTGGTGCACGTGCATGCCCGAGCCGTTGTCGCCGAAGATCGGCTTCGGCATGAAGGTCGCGGTCTTGCCGTTGCGCCAGGCGACGTTCTTCACGATGTACTTGAAGAGCTGGAGGTCGTCGGCCGCGGCGAGCAGCGTGTTGAACTTGTAGTTGATCTCCGCCTGGCCGGCGGTGCCGACCTCGTGGTGCTGGCGCTCGACCTTCAGGCCGGCCTTCTCCAGCTCCAGGGTGATCTCGGCGCGCAGGTCGGCGAAGTGGTCGACCGGCGGGACCGGGAAGTAGCCGCCCTTGTAGCGGACCTTGTAACCACGGTTGTCCTCGAGGGCGCCGGTGTTCCAGGCGCCGGCCTCGGAGTCGATGTGGTAGAAGCTCTCGTTCGCCGAGGTGGCGAAGCGGACGCTGTCGAAGACGTAGAACTCGGCCTCGGGACCGAAGTACGCGGTGTCCGCGACCCCGGTGGAGGCGAGGTAGGCCTCGGCCTTCTTCGCCACGTTGCGCGGGTCGCGGGAGTACTGCTCGCCCGTGATCGGGTCGTGGATGAAGAAGTTGATGTTGAGCGTCTTGTCCCGGCGGAAGGGGTCGACCCGGGCGGTCGACAGGTCCGCGCGCAGCGCCATGTCGGACTCGTGGATCGCCTGGAAACCACGGATCGAGGATCCGTCGAAGGCGAGCTCGTCGTCCGGGTCGAACGCCTCGACGGGCACCGTGAAGTGCTGCATGACGCCCGGCAGGTCGCAGAAGCGGACGTCGACGAACTTGACGTCCTCGTCCGCGATGAACTTCTTGGCCTCGTCGGCGTTCTGGAACATCCAGCTCCTCCTACTCCCGACCGCCTTGCCGGGGTGGTAGTTCGTTCGTGCGGCCAGTGCGGTGGCACACGCTGACCTCGACCCTAGGGACGCGTGATTTCTCGGGCGTGACCCATTTGTTTCGCACAAGTTAACCGGAGCGGGTCCGGTTGACCCCACCTGTCCGTATCCCGAAACGGTGGCAGTACCGTGGACGCGTGGACAAGAGGGAAGCAGTGGGATCGTGGCTCTCGGGCCCCCGGGCGGCCGCCGAGGACGCCGGTGTCGACTTCGGATACCGAGGTGAACAGCTCGGTCTGCCCGAGCGGGGACCGGGCTCGATCGCCCGCCCCGGACGCCGGTTCGGCGCCCTGGCCGTCGACTGGGGGCTGTGCCTCTTGATCGCATACGGTCTCATCACGCACGGCTACCAGCCCGGCGCGACCGGCAACTGGGCCCTGCTGGTCTTCTTCGTCCTCGGCGTCCTCACCGTCGGCACGGTCGGCTTCACCCCCGGCAAGCGCATCTTCGGCCTGCGCGTGGTCGACCTGGCCACGGGGCAGCCCACCTTCCTGCGGAGCGTCCTGCGCACGGCCCTGCTGTGCGTCGCCATCCCGGCCCTCATCTGGGACCGCGACGGCAGGGGCCTGCACGACCGACTGGCCCGCACGGTCGAGGTCCGCATTTAGCACGCGTACGACGATTCGGCATTCGTACGACTCGGCATTCGTACGACGAAGGGGGCGCCCGGAGTGATCCGGGCGCCCCCTTTCCGGTGCGAGGGAGTCAGCGGGCCTTCGGCCCGCCCTTCGGCAGCTTCATGCCCTTCGGCATCGGGCCCTTGGGCAGCGGCATGTTGCTCATCAGGTCGCCCAGGGCGCGCAGCCGGTCGTTGGTGGCGGTCACCTGGGGGCCGGTCAGCACGCGGGGGAGCTTCAGCATGGTGGTGCGCACCTTCTTCAGCTCCACCTGGCCGTCGCCCGTGCCGACGATGATGTCGTGCACCGGCACGTCCGCGACGATGCGGTTCATCTTCTTCTTCTCGGCGGCCAGCAGGGTCTTGACCCGGTTCGGGTTGCCCTCGGCGACCAGGACGATGCCGGCCTTGCCGACGGCCCGGTGCACTACGTCCTGGCTGCGGTTCATCGCCACCGCGGGGGTGGTGGTCCAGCCCCGGCCGATGTTGTCCAGCACGGCCGCGGCGGCGCCCGGCTGGCCCTCCATCTGCCCGAAGGCGGCCCGCTCGGCCCGGCGCCCGAACACGATCGCCGTTCCGAGGAAGGCGAGCAGCAGGCCCAGGATGCCGAGATAGATGGGGTGACCGATCAAGAAGCCGATCGCGAGGAAAACACCGAAGATGCCGATGCCGACAGCCGCGAGTACAAGACCGATCTTCTTGTCGGCCTTGCGGGTCATCTTGTACGTCAGGGCGATCTGCTTCAGTCGCCCGGGGTTAGCGGCATCCGCCGCGTTGTCCTTCCTCGCCATGTCACGAAGTCTACGTGGCCCCACAAGCGCCGACGACGGCAGTGCCGGGAAGGAGCGGGAAGGGAGGGGGGGAGATGGTTCAGGGACGGACGGCGGGGAACTGGTCGAGGACGCGCTGCGCCTCGACGCGGTCCTTGGCGCGGCGGCGGTCCTCCAGGACGGAGGTCCAGGCGTTGCGGCGGGCGGTGCGCTGGCCGCCGCTCATGAGCAACGACTCGACGGCACGGAGTGCATCGGTGAACGACGGGATGGCGGTGGCGCGAACCGGCGCGGCCTGCATGGTCGAGGTCCCCCCTCGGGGTCGGCGGCTGTCGTGAGTGGTGCACGGGCTGTGCAACCAGGGTCACTGATTGGTGTTACCAGGGCGTGACCGACCGGTCAAACACCAATGAAGCCTTGATTCGGGGCACGAAAACATTGACGCGGCCCTGACGACGCCGCCATCAGCGAGGACGTTCAGGACCGCGTTCAATCGGCCACTACTCGGCGGTAGCCACTTGTGCGCAGATTCACACGTTTGGAGTGACACTCCGTGCCATCAGACCGCCTGGGAGGCGACGTAGGTGCCCCCCCGCTGCGGAGCAGCTGATTGACGCAGCTCGACGGCCATCTGGTAGAGCCGGCCGGCGCGGTAGGAGGAGCGGACCAGCGGGCCGGACATCACGCCGGAGAAGCCGATCTGCTCGGCCTCCTCCTTCAGCTCCACGAACTCCTGCGGCTTGACCCAGCGCTCCACGGGGTGGTGCCGGACGCTCGGGCGCAGGTACTGCGTGATGGTGACCAGCTCGCAGCCGGCCTCGTGCAGCTGCCGCAGCGCGTCGCTGACCTCCTCGCGGGTCTCGCCCATGCCGAGGATGAGGTTCGACTTGGTGACCAGGCCGACGTCGCGCGCCTCGGTGATGACCTTCAGCGAGCGCTCGTAGCGGAAGCCGGGGCGGATGCGCTTGAAGATGCGGGGGACCGTCTCGACGTTGTGCGCGAAGACCTCGGGGCGGGAGGAGAAGACCTCGGCCAGCTGCTCGGGGACCGCGTTGAAGTCGGGGGCGAGAAGCTCGACCTTGGTGTGGCCGCCCTCGCGGCCGGCCGTCTGGGCGTGGATCTGGCGGACCGTCTCCGCGTACAGCCAGGCGCCGCCGTCCGCCAGGTCGTCGCGGGCGACGCCGGTGATGGTGGCGTAGTTCAGGTCCATGGTGACCACGGACTCGCCGACGCGGCGCGGCTCGTCACGGTCGAGGGCCTCGGGCTTGCCGGTGTCGATCTGGCAGAAGTCGCAGCGCCGGGTGCACTGGTCGCCGCCGATGAGGAAGGTCGCCTCGCGGTCCTCCCAGCACTCGTAGATGTTGGGGCAGCCGGCTTCCTGGCAGACCGTGTGCAGGCCCTCGCTCTTCACGAGGTTCTGCATCTTGGTGTACTCGGGACCCATTTTCGCCCGCGTCTTGATCCACTCGGGCTTGCGCTCGATGGGGGTCTGGCTGTTGCGGACCTCCAGGCGCAGCATCTTGCGTCCGTCGGGGTTGACTGCGGACACGACCGGCTCCCTAGCGATTGATTCTTCGGCGTGCTCAAGGGTACGCCCGTGGATTTGAAAGCCCAGGGCCGCCTTCAGGCCGCCGGTGTCTTCTCGATCACCCTGGGCCTGAGGTCCGCGTTGCCGAGTACGTCCGTCAAGTGCCGCTCCACGACCGGCAGTACGTCGGCGATGGTCAGCTCGCGGCCCAGCTCGTGCGCGAGGGAGGTGACGCCCGCGTCGCGGATGCCGCAGGGGATGATCTTGTCGAAGTTGGAGGTGTCCGGGTTCACGTTCAGGGCGAAGCCGTGCATGGTGACGCCCTTGGCGACCCGGATGCCCATGGCGCAGATCTTGCGGTCCTCGCGGCGCTGGCCGGCGTTGGAGGGGGCGTACTCGGGGCCGTTGAGGCGGGGGTCGAACTCCTCGTCGGTCAGGCGGGGGTCGAAGTCGAGGGAGAGCCCGCCCAGGGCCGGGCGCTGCTCCACGGGGTCGCCCAGCACCCAGACGCCGGCCCGGCCCTCCACCCGGCTGGTCTCGACGCCGAACTCCGCGCAGACCCGGATCATCGCCTCTTCCAGCCGGCGCAGGTGCGCGACCACGTCCACCGGACGCGGGAGCTTCTGGATGGGGTAGCCGACCAGCTGGCCCGGGCCGTGCCAGGTGATCTTGCCGCCGCGGTCCACGTCGATGACCGGGGTGCCGTCGAGGGGGCGCTCGTTGTCCGCCGTGCGCCGGCCGGCCGTGTAGACCGGCGGGTGCTCCAGGAGCAGCACGGTGTCGGGGATCTCGTCCGCGAAGCGGGCCGCGTGCACCCGGCGCTGCTCGTCCCACGCCACCTGGTAGTCCACGGCCTCGGCACCGAATCCCATACGGACGAACCGCAGCTCACTCACGGCAAGCGCCTCCCTAGAAGGTCGTAAGGCACGAAACGTGCCTACGCCACTGTACGACCGACCGTCACGCGTCAGCCCAGCGGCCAATCCTCACACGATCGGATGAACGAACGGGGAAGGGAGCGACCGCCTGCTCACTCTCCGCTACATTCGCGCCGTTCACAGAGGCCATAAGGGCTGCTCACAGGCAATCCGGGCACTCGGAGGCCACCTCGGCCCCGGGGAAGGCCCGAAAGGCAGGAGACCGCACCGCAGATGACGGAACGACCCGCGCAGCGCACTCCCAACCGACAGCTCGCCGCGCTCATCGCAGAAGCGGGGTTCTCCAACGCGGGGCTCGCCCGGCGCGTGGACCAACTCGGTCTCGAACACGGACTCGACCTGAGATACGACAAGACCTCCGTGACGCGCTGGCTGCGCGGCCAGCAGCCACGCGGCACCACGCCCGCCCTGATCGCCGAGGTGTTCACCCGGCGCCTGGGGCGCAGACTCACCGCCCAGGACCTCGGCCTCGACGCGTGTGCGCCGGTGTACGCCGGGCTGGAGTTCGCCGGCACGCCCGAGGAGGCCGTCGACATCGTCAGCGGGCTGTGGCGCAAGGACTCCGGCTCGCACGCCGAGCTGCGCAAGATCGCGTTCACCCCGGCCGGGCTGGTCGTACCGAGCCGGGACTGGCTGATCGGGCGGCCCGACGACAAGGTGGCCCGCGCCGAACAGCCCGCCCGCCTGCCCCCGCAGGGCCGTCCCGCCGTACCGCGCCAGCGCGGACAGGGCGACCGCGGACCCGGCCAGCGGGTCACCGGCGGCGACATCAACGCGCTCCGCTCGGTCGGCGAGCTCTTCCGCACCCTCGACGACATGTACGGCGGCGGGCACGCCCGGCAGGCCCTCGTGCGGTACCTGGAGCACGAGTGCGAGCCGATGCTGCGCGGCACCTACGGCGAGCAGACCGGCCGCAAGCTGTTCGCGGCGGCGGCCGACCTCACCCGGCTCGCGGGCTGGACCTCGTACGACATCGCCGCGCACGGACTCGCGCAGCGGTACTTCGTACAGGCGCTGCGGCTCGCGCAGGCGGCCGGGGACCGGGCGTACGGCTCCTACGTCCTGGTGACCATGAGCCGGCAGGCCGTCTATCTCGGGCACGGCCGGGAGGCGGTGCAGCTCGCGCGCGTGGCCCAGCAGGGGGCGGGGACGAACGCGCCGCCCGTGGTGCAGGCCCTGCTGCACGCGGCGGAGGCGCGGGGGCACGCCGTGCTCGGCGAGGTCCGCAGCTGCACGGCCTCACTGGTACGGGCCGAGCGCGCGCTGGAGGCGGCGCGCCCGGGGGACGAGGTGCCGTACTGGGCGCGGTTCTTCGACGAGGCGCAGCTGGCCGACGAGTTCGGGCACGCGCACCGGGATCTGCAGCAGTTCCGGGCCGCGGTGCAGCACGCCGAGCGGTCCCTGCAACTGCGCGCGCCGGCGTACGCCCGCAGCCGCCTCTTCTGCCGCGTCGTCCTCGCCTCCGCCCGCCTGGGCCTGGGTGAGCTGGACCAGGCGTGCGCGCTGGGAGCGGAGGCGGCGAGCGCCGCGGCGGACATGCGGTCGGTCCGGGCGACCGAGTACGTGCGGGATTTCGAGCGCCGCCTGGAGCCGTACAAGGACGCGGCACCGGTGCGGGGCTATCGGGACAAGGTGGCGGCACTGGGGTAGTTCTTCAGGCGGCCCTCGCCGATGGGAGGGGGTCCGCCTGCTGCCTCGAGCCCGCCGCTCCCAGGTCGGTCAGGACGGCTGTCGCGGCTCGGTGGGCCGAGTGCAGGGCTCCCTGGACCGTGCTGGTGTCCCGGTGGTCCCCGCAGACGTAGAGGCCGGCCATGAGGCGTACCGGGCGGCGGAGGTCGTGCGGGGGCCGCATGGCCGGGACGGCCTCGGCGGTGTGGTGGACGGCCAGCGTCTCCCAGCGGCGCGTCGACATGCCGTACAGGCGCGCCAGATGCGTGCGCACGGCGGTGTCCAGGTCGGCCGGGGGCGGCCCCAGGACCGTGGAGGAGACCAGCACCCGGCCCCCCGGCGCCCGGCTCGGGTCCACCGCGCTGACCACGGCCGTGTGGGCCACCGGCCCCCCGCGGTCGGCGTCGAGGAGAAGGACCGCCCCCGTCGACGGCGGCTCGTCCGTGGTGTGGTGGACCACCGTCAGCCGGTGGAAGTCCGGCACACGCAGGCCCGGCAGCAGCCCGGCCGCGGCCCGCGCGTCCGTCGCCAGCAGCACGGCCCGGCACCGGATCTCCCCGTGTTCGGCCGTGGCGACGGAGTTGGTGGACACCGACGTCACCCGGACGCCGGTGTGCACGGTGCCCGGCGGCAGCGCTCGCGCCAGCAGCTCCGGCAGCGTCTCGGCGCCGCCCTCCGGCAGACACAGCCGCCCGCCCGCGAAAGCCCTGAGCGCGAGATCGGCGCACCGGCTGGACGTCGTCAGCTCCGGGTCGCACAGCAGCGCGGCGAGCAGCGGCCGCAGAAACCCGTCGATGGTGCGGGCCGGTACACCCCGTGCGGCGAGGGCCCGGGCCGCGGGCAACTCGGGCCGGGACAGCAGCCGTTCGACGGGCATGCCCGCGAGCCGGGCCAGCGCCGCCGTCAGCCGCGCCTGGTCGACGGCGCTGCCCAGCGGGGCCGCGGCGCGCACCCGGGGCACGTCCGGAGCCGTCGGAGCGCCCGCCCGGCCGAGCGACGGCACCCAGGACGGGGAGGTCACCCTCGGCGCACTCGCCAGCGCACGTACGGCGTGCAGTGCGCCCCGTGCGCCCCCCGCGCTCGGCACCGCACCGGCGAGGTGGCGGCGGCCGTCGCTGTGGACGAGGACGCCCGGGGCGAAGGGGCGCAGGACGAGGGCGTCGAGGCCGGGGGTGAGGCGCAGTTCGGGATACGCCGTGGACAGCAGCTGTCCGATGCGGTCGAGCCGGAAGCCGTCGACCTTCTCGGTCGACATCCGGCCCCCGACCCGGTCGGCGGCCTCCAGGACCGTCGTCGTCACTCCTGCGCTGGTCAGCCGATGCGCCGCCGAGAGGCCGGCCACCCCGGCCCCCACGATCACGACGTCCGCCTGGTACGCGGGCTCAAGCACGTGCCCCTCCTCGAGGTTGCGCGGCCGGTGGAGACGTCATGCCCCCAACTGGCTCCGGGGATACCCGAGTTCGGGTCGAGGTTAGGGCTGTGATCGGTCAAGGGCAGTCGCGCATGCACAGGGCACGGGCGCACACCGGTCGCATACGGTCGCCGGTGGTCGTCGTGTCCTCGCCGTGCCCGCCTCACGCCGCCCGGACGGCCCCCTCGATGTCGGGGAACGCGAAGGTGAACCCCGACTCCAGCAGCCTCCTCGGCACCACCCGCGCGCTGCCCAGAACATCCCCGGCCATCTCGCCGAGCACGGTCCGCAGGGCCGGCGCCGGCACGGTGAAGAACGTGGGCCGGTGCAGCACGCGCCCCATCGCCTCGGTGATCTCACGGTTCGTCAGCGGCTCCGGGGCGGTGACGTTGAACGGCCCGGACAGCCCGTCGGTGTCGATGAGATGCCGGATCGCGGCCACCTCGTCGTGCAGCGAGACGTACGACCAGTACTGCCGCCCGTCTCCCATCCGCCCCCCGAGCCCCGCCTTGAAGAGGGGGAACAGACGGGCCCAGGCGCCGCCCTTGCTCGACACCACCAGCCCCGTCCGCACGAACGCCGTCCGCACGCCCGCCTCCCGCGCCGGTGCGGCGGCCGCCTCCCACTCCACGCACAGCTCCGGCAGGAACCCGCTCCCGGCGGGCGCGCTCTCGTCGACCACCCGGTCGCCGGTCTCGCCGTAGTAGCCGATCGCGCTGCCGTTGACGAACACCCGCGGCCGGTCGTCGAGGGAGGCGATCGCCTCGGCCAGCGCGGCGGTGCCGAGCACCCGGCCGGCCCGGATCCGCGCCTTGTAGGCGTCCGTCCAGCGCCGGTTGCCCACACCGGCCCCCGCGAGGTTGACCACGGCGTCGCACCCGGCGAGCCCAGCCGTGTCGACGTACCGCCCCTCGGGGTCCCAGCAAACCTCATCGGCGGCCCGGGCGGCCCGCCGCACCAGCCGCACCACCTGGTGCCCGTCGGCGGTCAGGGACCGCGCCAGCGCACCCCCGATCAACCCGGACGCACCGGCCACCGCGATTCGCGCACGTTCCATGACCCCATTCTGCTGGCCGCGCACGTAAAGCCCCGGTCGGGTCCGCCGTAAGGTGGCCGTCATGCCGGTACCGCACATACGCCACGCCACCCTCGACGACGAGGACACGCTCGGCCGCCTCGACCGGGTCACCTGGTCGCCGCTGCACTCCGTGCAGCCCCGCCCACGGCCGCCGTACGAGCCCTTCTACAACGAGCGGTTCGGGCCCCGGGACCATCTGGTCGCCGAGGTCGACGGCGCGGTCGTCGGCTACGTCCGGCTGGGCTACCCGACCCCGCTGGCCTGCAACTCCCACGTCCGGCAGATCCAGGGGCTCGTCGTCGCCGAGGAGGCGCGCGGGGCCGGGGTCGCGCGGGCGCTGCTGCGGGCGGTGCGGGAGGAGGCCCGCCGGCAGGGGGCGCGCCGGCTCACCCTGCGCGTGCTCGGGCACAACACCCCGGCCCGGGGGCTGTACGAGGCCGAGGGGTTCGTGGTGGAGGGCGTGCTGCCCGGCGAGTTCCTGCTGGAGGGCGAGTACGTGGACGACGTCCTCATGGGATGCGCCCTGTGACGGTCAGGAACTGACCAGGTCGCCCGTGTCCACCGCCGCCGTCGCGCCGGCCGCCCGGGCCGCGTCGGAGGCGACCTCGTCCGCCGTCAGGACGTAGCCGGTCTCGTTGTCGGAGGTCGAGCGGGCGAAGACCACGCCGTAGACGCGGCCGTCGGTGGTCAGCAGCGGGCCGCCGGAGTTGCCCGGGCGCACGGTGGAGCGGATCGAGTAGATCTCCCGGGTGACCATGCGGTCGCTGTAGATGTTCTGCCCGGTGGCGTTGACCCGGTTGGCCACGGTCGCCGCCTGCAGATTGAGGTCGCCGTCCTGCGGATAACCGGCCACCACCGCGGAGTCGCCCCGCTCGGCCCCGTCGTCGAACTTCAGGACCGGTGCGCTCAGCCCCGGCACGTACAGCACGGCCACGTCCTTGTTCGGGTCGAAGAGCACCACCCGAGCGTCGTACGACCGCCCCACCCCGCCGATGCGAACCGTCGGGTCGTCGATGCCGGCCACCACGTGCGCGTTGGTCATCACGTGCTCGGCGGCGTACACGAACCCGCTGCCCTCGCGGCCCTGGTCGCCGGAGACGCCCTCGATCTTGACGGTGCTGAGCTTGGCCGCGCTGGTGGCGCGGGCGGTGACGCTGTCGCCGGTGGGCTTGGCCACCTCGGCCGTGGACTCGTTCTCGAACGGGTTGAACACCTGCGGGAAGCCGGCCTGCGTCAGCGCGGTGGTGGCCCGGGAGAACCAGGTGGGCGTGGTGTCCGGCATGAGGTTCTGCACCGAGCGCAGCAGCGCCGAGTCCCGGATCGCGGTGGTCACCAGCGGCGAGGAGGAGGCACCGAGGACGCTCGCGGCGACCCAGGCCACGATCAGCACGGCGATCGAGTTGGCGGCGGCGCCGCCGATCCCGTCGGCCACCCTGAGCGGCCCCTCGTCCAGCTCCCGCCGCAGTCGCAGCGCCAGCCGCCCCGCGAGCTCGTGTCCCACCACCGCCGGGATCAGCACGGTCAGCACCGCGGTGACGGTCGCCCGGGTCGTCCCCGCCTCGACCAGGTCCATCATCCACGGCAGCACCCACACGCCGATGACGGCCCCGCCCACGAACCCGGCGAACGAGACACAGCCGGCGACCAGTCCGCGCCGGTAGCCGGATGCCGCGTAGGCCAGAACCACCAGCATCAGCAGGATGTCGAGCAGGTCCACAGAGCCGCCTTTCTCTCAGACCTCTATGTACGCGCGGGACCGGCCCGATGATCAGCCGCGCGGGTGTGTGTCTCCCCCCTGCCCCTTCCACCCGGAAAAACGTCGCGGACCAGGACGATGGTTCCACCGGGTGGCACAGCACACATCGCGGGCGCGGAGGATACGGCCGAGAGTGGACGCATGCGTGTCCGAGGATCGCGGGGAACCGGGGGAGCGGGGAGGCCGAGGTGGGCCCGCGCCGCCCGCGTCCTCGTCGCCTGCCTGCCCGGTCTGGCCGCGGTCCTCGGACTCGTGCTGTGCGTGGACGGCGTCCAGCGCGCGACCGACCGCGCGGCCGCCCCGCCGGCCGTCGTGGCCCGC
>NZ_WVUG01000490.1 GCF_017614965.1 Streptomyces griseorubiginosus
CTGATCGTCCGGGAACTGGGAGCGACGGTGGTGGAGGAGTTCACCAACGAGTGACGGCACCGGGCCCACCTGCGGCGCCGGGCCCACCTGCGGCGAACCCACCCACTGCAATGAACCCACCCCCTCACCGACGCCCTCTTGGACGCGGCTACGCGCGCAGCCCCCAGAGGGCACCCCGAGCGCCCCGACGCCGTTTGGAGGAACGTACAAGTCGGCCCGCCGCCCGCCCTCGGCAACCCGCACAAGGCCACGCCGGTTACCCTGAACCCCGTGAAGGTCCTCGTCATCGGTAGCGGCGCCCGCGAACACGCCCTGTGCCGTTCCCTGTCCCTCGACCCCGACGTCACCGCTCTGCACTGCGCTCCCGGCAACGCCGGCATCGCCGAGGTGGCCGAGCTGCACGCGGTCGACGCCCTCGACGGCAAGGCCGTGGCCGCGCTGGCCGAACAGCTCGGCGCCGAGCTCGTGGTCGTCGGCCCGGAGGCGCCGCTCGTGGCCGGCCTCGCCGACGCCGTGCGCGAGGCGGGGATCCCGGTCTTCGGCCCCTCCCAGGAGGCCGCGCAGATCGAGGGGTCGAAGGCCTTCGCCAAGGACGTGATGGCGGGCGCCGGCGTCCCCACCGCGCGGTCCTACGTCTGCACCACCCCCGACGAGGTCGACACGGCCCTCGACGCCTTCGGTGCCCCCTACGTCGTCAAGGACGACGGTCTCGCGGCCGGCAAGGGCGTCGTCGTCACCGCCGACCTGGAGACCGCCCGGGCCCACGCGAACTCCTGCGAGCGCGTGGTCATCGAGGAGTTCCTGGACGGCCCCGAGGTCTCCCTCTTCGCGATCACCGACGGCCAGACGGTCCTCCCGCTCCAGCCCGCCCAGGACTTCAAGCGGGCCCTCGACGGCGACGAGGGCCCGAACACCGGCGGCATGGGCGCGTACTCCCCGCTCCCGTGGGCCGACCCCAAGCTCGTGGACGAGGTCCTGCAGACGGTCCTGCAGCCGACGGTGGACGAGATGCGCCGCCGCGGAACCCCGTTCTCCGGTCTTCTCTACGCCGGCCTCGCGATCACCTCGCGCGGTGTCCGGGTCATCGAGTTCAACGCCCGTTTCGGCGACCCCGAGACCCAGGTGGTCCTGGCCCGGCTGAAGACCCCGCTGGCCGGCGTCCTGCTCGCCGCCGCCAACGGCACCCTCGCCGATCTGGAGCCCCTGCGCTGGAGCGAGGACGCCGCGGTCACCGTGGTCGTCGCCTCGCACAACTACCCCGGCACCCCGCGCACCGGAGACCCGATCACCGGTCTCGACGAGGTCGCCGCCGAGGACGCCCCGCACGCCTACGTCCTGCACGCCGGTACCAAGCGCGACGGCGACGCGATCGTCAGCGCGGGCGGACGCGTCCTGTCGGTCACGGCGACCGGCAAGGACCTCACCCAGGCCCGCGACCGCGCCTACAGGGCCGTGGCCCGCATCCGCCTCGAAGGCTCCCAGCACCGCACCGACATTGCGGCGAAGGCGGCGGGCGCCTGACCGGCCGTACGTCCGGATGAACCCTCCAGGCCCCGTGTCCGTCTTCGGATGCGGGGCCTGAATGCGTCCCCGGCTCCGCGAAACGAACCCGGCGGCCAACAAAAGCAACCAGCAGCCGACCCGAAAGCATCCGGCGGCCAACCCGAAAGCACCCGGCGGCGAATTCGAACCTGAGTCAATAACCGGGGCCTGATCCTCGCTGACCGTCATCCACCTCTGACCAAAGCCATTCCATCGAGTGACCGCTGCCCCATCCGGCTGACGGGGGCGGGGGCCCCAACTAGGGTGCGGCGCAAGCGTTCCGGCACTTGGCCCACCGGCATTGCGATGTCAGTGGCGGGTGCCACAGTGGGGGAGTGGGCAACGCCAGACGGCCAGCCGGCCGGGACAGTCAGGGAGGGGGTGAGGTCCGGTCGTGACCGGTACCGCGATGGGTGTGGAAGCGGGCGCGCAGGCAGCGCGCTCGAGGGCTCTCGCCGTGCTGCGCGTCCGTAGCCGTGCGCTGGCCGTGGCCCTGCTTCCCGCCGCCCTCGCCGTGATCCTGCTGGCCGGCGGTTCCACGGGGCATCTGGTGGGTTCCTTCTGGCATGCGGCCCGCTGGGCCGTGACCCCCGTCGCCGTGGCGGTCCTGCTGGCCGCCGGTGCCGTGGCACTGGTCATCGCGCGGGCCCGGCCGGCCGTGACCCCGACGGTTCCGATCGCGGAGGAGTCCGCCCCCGACCTGTACCGGATGGTGCGCGACCTCGCCGACCGGCTCGACGTCCCGGCACCGTCCGCGATAGCGCTCACCCCGGACTGCGACAGCTGGCTCGAGGACCGCACCCACCCGGCCCACGGCCCGCCCCCGGCCGACGACCGCGCGGACGAGATAGCCGGCGTCCGCGCCTCGCACCACCGCCGTACGCCGGCCGCGCCGGTCCTCGTCATCGGCTCCCCGTTCCTGTGGTGGATGCGCGTCGGCGAGCTGCGCGCGGTCCTCGCCCCGGTCGTCGCCGGTACGGGTCCTTCGGCGCATCCCGACATAGCCGCGGCCCGCCGTTTCGTCCGCGGTCTGGACGCCGCTGTGGCCGTCGCCTCGTCGTCCCGGCGCTGTCCGGGGACCCGTCTGGTGTGCGCGGGGATCGGCGCGGTGGCCCGTCTCCTCCTGCGCGGCTGCCGGGAACACGCGGCGCTGATGGAGCGCGGGGTCGCGGCCGCGGCCGCCGAGCGTGCACAGGCTGTGGACTACGGCCTGCGCATCGTCGCCCAGGAACAGGTCGGTCTGGCCTACGCGGGCTGGGACCGGCTGCTCACCCGGGTGGCGCTGCCCGCCTGGCGGATGGGCCGCTGGCCCTCTCGCCTGGACGCCGGCGTGGTGGCGGCGCTCACCGAGCTGTCCCGCCGCGACCGTCTGGCCGAGGGCTTCGCCTCCCGTCTGGGCGAGCGCCCCGCCTGCGACCTCCTGGAGGAGCCCGGCGCGGTCGACGAGGCCGCCTCCCTGCTCGCCGCCCGTCTCTTCCACGGCGGTCCCGAGGCCGGCCCCGACTGGTCGCCGGTCGACTGGCAGGAGTACCCGGACGAGGTCGTGGACCGCAAATGGCGCACCGACGCGGCCCGCCTCCACCGGGTCCTGGACACCCTGGGCATCACCACCGGCCCTACTCCGACACCTCCCGAGGGCCCCAACCTGGCCCGCGTAATGGACCACCTGTCGACACCACACGGCCCCGCAGCCACCGAGAGCGATGAAGCCGGGGCCCCCATGTCGCACGGCCCCATGGCCGCCGACGGTGAGGAGGCCGGGGCCCCCATGTCGCGCGGCCCCATGGCCGCCGACGGTGAGGAGGCCGGGGCCCCCATGTCGCACGGCCCCGCGGCCACCGACGGCGATGAAGCCGGGGCCCCCATGTCGCACGGCCCCATGGCCGCCGATGCCGAGGAGGCCGGGGCCCGCATGCCGCTCGGCCCCGCGGCCACCGACGGTGAGGAGGCCGGGGCCCGCATGCCGCTCGGCCCCGCGGCCACCGACGGTGAGGAGGCCCGGACCCCCATTCCACACGGACCCGCGGTCACTCACGGCGAGGAGGCCCTGGACGCCCAGGGGCCGGCGGCAGCAGACCTCGGACGTCGCCCGGGTGCGGACGGAATCGACGAGGAGGACGAAGGCGAGCCCGAGCCGGACGGTCCGGCCGCCACCCTCGCCGCCGCCCTGACCACCCAGCTCTCCCGCGAGGAGGCAACAGCCGCCCCCGTAGGCCCGGCCACTCCCGACGCGGTCCCCTGGGACGACGCGACGCTCCCCCTCTTCCCGCTCCAACCGCCCCGCAGCGCCCGCGAGTTGCTCACCGAACACGTCACCGCGATGGTCTGCTGCGCCGCCATGGACACCGCGGGCGCGACCCCCGGCCTGGACTGGCTGGACGGCCCCACCCTCCTCCTCAACGGCGAACGGGCCACCGACCTCACCCCCCGCGTCCTCAGCCTCGTGGAGGACGGCGACCCCGCTCC
>NZ_WVUG01000491.1 GCF_017614965.1 Streptomyces griseorubiginosus
CTCCCCACGCGCGTACCGCCTCCACCGCCTCGTAGCGGAAGCGTTCGGCTATGTCGGGGCCGTAGGCCCGTTGCAGTGCCGTTGCGCAGCGGACCAGTTCCACCTCGGCCAGCAGCCATGGCAGGACGTCGGCCCGGAAGTCGAGTGGTCCGCGGCGGCGCAGGGCGCGGATCCGTTCCCGGGTGAAGAGGAGCGGTCGGTAAGTGTGCCGGGGCCCCTTCTGGTTGCGGCCCCGGGCGAGCAGCGGCACTCCGCTGCGCGACCCGGCCACCACCACCGGCTCCCGCCCGCAGGGCACGTACCGCAGTCCGCCCCCGTCGGCCGGCACGAACCGGCCGCCGCGCCCGGTGGTGAGGGCGGCGAGCACGTCGTAGAAGGACAGCCCGAGGCCGATGACCCCTACGGTGCTGCCGGGCGGGACGTCGCCCAGCGGCATGTCGACCGCCGAGTCGCCGCGCACATACCGAAGCCCGGGGCGCGTCGCCGCGAAGTCCGCCAACGCGCGCTGTCCGGGCCGGAGTTCGGGCAGCGGATGGCCGGTCGTCAGCACCACCCGGTCGGCGCGCAGCTGCTCCCCGCCGCCGAGTGAGAGCAGATACCGTCCGTCCGGCTCGCGGACGACCGTCTCGACGTACCGGCGCAGCCGCCGCAGTCGGAGCGTGTCCGGCGGCAGCGTCTGTTCGATCCGGTCCAGGGCGTAGGCGAGGTACTGGCCGTACAGCCGGCGCGGCGCGCACACGTCGGGGGCGGCCCGGTCCGGTTCGACGAGGCGCCACCACTCGTACAGCGAGGGGCCGGCGCCCGCCCGGGCGGGACCGGAGTCCGGGAGGCCGGAGAAGATGGTGACCTCACCGCAGACGGTGTTCATCATCGACCAACGCGGCTGGTCCGTACGCCAGATACGGCCCGGCCCCACCTCCACGGCGTCGATCGCGTACACCTCGACGGGACGCGGCGCGGGCCGCTCGGCGAGACGGGCCGCCAGCCGCTCCAGCACGGAGATGCCGCGCGGCCCGGTGCCCACCACCGCGATCCGGTACGGCTCGGGCGGCGTGTCCCCAGGGAGTGGTTCGGGAAATCCGGCCGAACCGGACTCCGGGGCCGCCTCCAGAGCGAGCAGGTCGTGCCGGTCGGCGGTGTAGCGCAGCATCTGCAGCAGCCGGCCCGCCGTGACCGGGCCCGGGGACGCGCCCACCCGGCGCGGCAGCGGCATCCGCCCGGTCCTCGTCCAGCGCAGCCGGCCCTCCCCGTCGACCGCCGCCTGGGCCAGCCCCCGGTTGTCCTCGTGCAGACAGAACGGCACGTCCAGGATCCCGGCGGCGAAGGCGCGGGTCAGCGCGGTGCCCACGTCCTCGTGCAGCTCCAGCGTCGCCTCGACCAGCGCCCCGGCCTCGGCCAGTACCTCACCGGGGTCCACCTCGTGCGCCCACGGGATCCGGCTGTCCGCCCGGGCCCGTTCGGCGGCGCGGTCGGCCGACCTGAGCGAGGCGATGTTCTCCGCGACGGTCGGCAGCCGCAGCGCCTCCGCCGGGGTCTTCACCACGAGCCGCTGGGCGCCGCCGCGCACCGCCAGCTCAGCGCTGCGGTCCATCAGCAGCCGGGCGCCCAGCGGACTGCCCGGGAAGACACCCATGTACGTGTAGAGCACCAGATGCCGGTCGACATGGCCCGGCAGCCAGGCGTCCGCGAGGATCCGCAGCGCGGTCAGCGCCTCCACGTCCTGCCGGGCGTCGGTCTGCTGGGCGTAGCTCAGCGAGACGCTGGGGGTGCCCTGCTGCACGAAGAAGAGGGCCTCCAGCAGGCTCGTCGCCACCAGCAGGGAGGGCGGGCAGAGCTGGCCGAGCAGACAGCCGCCGAAGGTCTCCAGATGCGCGCGCAGCCCGCGGTCCCGGCTCAGCCCGGCGAACTCCGCCGTCGCCGCACGCCAGTTGGCGACCGACTCGGCGAGCGGGGTGCGGCCGTAGGGCAGGCAGTACGACACCGGGCCGCCCTCGCTCGCGGACAGCCCGGCGCGCACCATCGTGCGGAAGATGTCCCGCGGCAGCGCGGAGCCGTGCCGCACCTGCACCGGCCGCTCCCCGGCCGCCCGCGCGACCTCGGCGGTGACCCGCGGGCCGTGCGCCACCAGCGGGAAGCCGTTGAGCGGGTCGCCCGCGGCCAGTGCCGCCCGCGCGTGGTCGTGGTCGCCGACCCGGGTGTAGCTGTCCAGCGTGAGGGTGCCGACGGTCGGGAACGGCAGCGAGCACACCGCCCGCAGCCCCGCTGCCATCGCGTCCGGGGCGGCCATCCCCATCCGGGGCTGTACGACGAGACGGCCCGCGTCCGCCGCCCGGCGCACCCGGTCGCCCAGGTCGGCGGGGGAACGGCCGCGCACAGACTGCTCCGTCATACCGCCCTGCCCTCCGCGGCCCGCTGCGGCAGCGCGCCGAGGAGCCGGCCGATCGACGAGGCGTCCGCGGTGTCGGTGAACACCGCGTCGAAACCGGCGTCGACCAGGGCCCGGGCGGCCGCGGTGCCCTCGTCGCCGTCGATGCCCAGCTTGCCGCCGATGACGGCGGGGACGTCACCGGCGACGGGGTCGGCGCGCAGCTTGCGGATCACGCGTGCCCCGTCGAGGCGGCCGTGGCCGTTGACGGTGCTGACCACGAGCAGGTCGGGCCGGACGCGGCGCATGGAGTCGAGCAGCAGCCGGTCGGGTACGCACGGCCCGAGATTGACGACCTCGTGGCCCATCTCCTCGAGCAGCAGCTGCAGGAAGACCAGGTTCCAGGTGTGGGCGTCCGAGGAGACCGTGGACAGCAGGACGCGCCGTCGCCCGTCTCGTGGGGCCACCGTCCTCATAGTTGCTCATCTCTCTCTCGCGTAGGACTGGCTGATGGCTCTCGTGGGGGAGGGGCGACGGTGGGTCAGCGGAGCGTGACCAGCTGCCACATGCCCTCGAAGGCGCGCTTGACGAGCGTCTGCCGGTTGCTGATGAAGGAGGTGAGGAGGTAGCTGCCGGGCTGCAGGGCGAGGGAGAAGGCCGCGGAGGCGCCGGGCTGCAGCGGCGTGAGTCCGACGGGCACGCCGACGAAGGGGTACACCGGCGGCTGCTGGCCTTTGCGCAGCGCCTCCATGCAGGCGGTGACGTCGGCTTCGGTGGCGCCCGGGGTGGTGCGCAGGAACATCACCTCGTTGAGCTGGGCGGTGTGGTTGACGACCTGGAAGGTGCCGTCGGCGGGCAGGGTGGGGGCGGTGAGGTAGCGGCCCTGGTCGCCGTCGTCGTACGGGGCGATGGTGTGCGCGGTGACGGGCAGTCGGCCCTGCGGGCGGGTGCCGGTCACGGTGAGGGTGCGTACGCGCTCGGGGTGGGCGGGGTCGACGGTGGTGTAGTCGACGAGGTGGTAGGTGCCGGGTGCGAGGATCCAGCTCGTCTCGACCGGGCCGCCCACCGCGCTGACCGCCGGTCCGCCGAAGTAGCGGGCCTCGCTGTCGATGAGGGCGAGGCCGGTGCGGCGCTCGGCCGGGTCGGTGGCGGTGGCGGCCTGCCGGTAGTGGGTCAGGAAGTCCACCAGGGTCACGCCGGGCCGCAGCCTGACCAGTCCGAGGGGGTGCTGCTGCTTCTGGTCGGGGGTGGTGGCGCGCAGGGTCACCGCGCCCGCGGTCACCGAGTCCGTGCTGAGGGTCAGTGCGTCGGGCGCGGCCACCGCCTCCACGAGCTGCCCGGCACGCCGGCCGCGCGTGCCCTGCTGGGCGAGCGCGGGCGTGGGCAGCAGCGCGACCGCGCCCGAGGCCATTCCGAACAGCACTCCACGGCGCCCGAGCCTCGCGGGCCCGTCGCTGACGTTCGCTTGCATCACCGGTTCCTCCTCTTTGCTCCGAGGCCCGGCATGCTCCGTAGACCGGCTCAAGGGTGACTTCAGGGCGTATCGAGAGGGGGGCGGCACCGTGCGGGGGTCTCGGTCCGCGCAGTCCCTGGAGGTACCCCATGAGCCCCCCACCCCCGCACCTGTCTCTTATACACA
>NZ_WVUG01000492.1 GCF_017614965.1 Streptomyces griseorubiginosus
GGGTGGGGGGGCCGTTATCGCGTGCGGCGCCGTGGGGGCTGGTCGCGCCCGCGCGGCGGAGCCGCACATGTCACAGCCCCGCGCCCCTGACTACGGCGCTTACGCGCCGTATGGGGCGTACAGGAGCCCTATCTGCTCGGCGAACTCCTCGGCTATCGCCTCCCGGCGGAGTTTCATCGATGGCGTCAGGTGGCCGGCCTCCTCCGTGAAGTCACTCGGCAGGACCGTGAAGCGGCGGATGGACTCCGGGCGGGAGACCAGCTTGTTGGCCTCGTCGACCGCCCGTTGCAGGACCTGGTGCAACTCCTCGTCGTCCAGGAGCAGTTCGGCGGGGACCGGGTGTCTGCCCTTCATGCGGCGCCAGTGGTCGACGCCCTCCATGTCGAGGGTGATCAGGGCGCCGACGTAGGGACGGGCGTCGCCGACCACCATGACCTGGGAGATCAGCGGGTGTTGGCGGAGCCAGTTCTCCAGCGGGGCCGGGGCGACGCTCTTGCCGCCCGCCGTGATCAGCATCTCCTTCTTGCGGCCGGTGATGTGGAGGTAGCCGTCCTCGTCCAGCCGCCCGATGTCGCCGGTGGGGAGCCAGCCGTCGGCGGTCGCCGGGACGACCCCGCCCGCGTTCGGGTCCCAGTAGCCGCGCAGGACATGGCCGCCGGCCAGCAGGATCTCGCCGTCGGCCGCGATGCGCACCTTCGTGCCGGGCAGCGGCCAGCCCACCGAGCCCAGACGCGGCTTGAGGGGCGGGGAGACGGTGGCGGCGCCCGTGGTCTCGGTGAGACCGTAGCCCTCGAAGACGTCGATGCCCGCGCCCGCGTAGAAGGAGGCGAGCCGGCGGCCCAGCGGGGAGCCGCCGCAGATCATGTAGCGGACCCGGCCGCCCATGGCGTTGCGGATACGGCGGTAGACCAGCGGGTCGTAGAAGGCGCGGGCGGCCTTGAGCGCGGTGCCCGGGCCGGGGCCCGTGCCGGACTGGCGGGCCTCGCGCGCTTCGCCGTAGCGGCAGGCGACGCCCACCGCGCGGTCGAAGGCGCTGACCCGGCCGCCGGTCTCGGCCCGCGCGCGGGCCACGTTGAACACCTTCTCCAGCATGTACGGGATGGCGACGAGACAGGTCGGCCGGAAGCTCGCCAGGTCGGGCAGCAGTTCCTCCGACTTCAGGCTCGGCGCGTGTCCGAGCCGCACCCGCGCCCTGACGCAGGCGACGGCCACCATCCGGCCGAAGATGTGCGACATCGGCAGGAAGTGCAGGATCGACGCCTCCTCGCTGGTCCGGGCGCGGAAGACCGGGTAGAGGAGTTCGATGGCGTTGTCGACCTCGGCGAAGAAGTTGCCGTGCGTGATCGCGCAGCCCTTGGGGCGGCCGGTGGTGCCCGAGGTGTAGACGACCGTGGCCAGCGTGTCGGGGCCGAGCATCCCGCGCCGTACGGCCACTTCCTGGTCCGGCACCTGTGCGCCGCGCTCCCCCAGGCGCTCCACATGGCCCTTCTCGATGACCCACAGGTGCCGCAGATCGGGTACGCGGTCCAGTTCGGGGCCGAGGGCCGCGGCCTGGGCGCCGGTCTCCGTCACCAGGGCCACCGCGCCGGAGTCCTGGAGGATCCAGCGGGTCTGGAAGAGGGAGGAGGTGGGGTAGATCGGCACGGTGACCAGGCCGCAGGCCCAGGCGGCGAAGTCCAGGAGCGTCCACTCGTAGACCGTGCGGGCCATGACGGCGACGCGGTCGCCCGGTGTGAGCCCGGTCGCGATCAGTCCCTTCGCCGTGGCCAGCACCTCGGCGGCGAACTCGGCGGCCGTCACATCCGTCCAACGGCCCGCCTCGGTACGGCGACTGAGGACCCGGTCGTCGGGGGCGATACGGGCGTTGTCGAAGGGGAGGTCGGCGAGCGAGCCGTGGCGCACCGGTGGGACGAAGGGCGGTACCGAGACCTCGCGCACCTCTCCGTCCAGCCGGCGGACGGAGGGCTCCACGAGGACCGGTGTGCCGTCGTACGCCGTGGAGTGGACCACCAGGTCGGCGGACGGGGGCGAGGTGGACACGGGCGACTCCAGACGTTCAACCCAGCTGCCCTGCGGGGGAGTTGTCGCAGGTTGTCGCAGGTCAAGGGGAGGAGATCGTACGGCGCCGGCGTGATGGTCCGGTGAGGGTACGGAGGTGGTCCGGCGGTGGGCGTGCGTCAGGGATGTGCAAGGTCGTCGCTTTTCGTGCCGAAAAGACGTTACCGGGCGGTATGTTGAACATTTTTCATCTCCCCACCTGCTATTACCTCGGGTAACCTGACTCTGGAGTAAGCAAGTCGCCGCCTGGGGAGACTGGACATGGCCGACCGCTATCTGCGCTTCGCCGGCACCGCGCCCGGCCGCTTCCTGACACGCCGGCTCGGGCTGCCGCAACCGGCGCCCCTGCACCGCTGGTCGCCCGGACGACCCGCGCTCACCGGCGGGCTGCTGGCCCTCACCGCCGGCAAGTCGGACCTCGACCTCTCCCCCGTCCTCGCCCGCACGGGCCTGCCCCAGAGCGCCGACGCACCGGCCGCGGTCGTCCTGGACGCGACCGGAGTGCGGGACGTCGAGACGCTCGCCGAGGTGCACGCGGCGCTGCACCCGGTCGTGCGGTCGGTCGCGAGCAGCGGCCGGATCGTCGTCCTGGGCGCGCCGCTGGACCCCACGGACCATCACCAGGCCGCCGCCCAGCAGGCCTTGGAGGGTTTCGTCCGCTCCCTCGGCAAGGAGATCGGCCGCGGACGGACGGTCAACCTGATGCGCCTGACGGACGCCCCGGCGGCGGAGTCGACCCTGCGCTTCCTGCTCTCGCCCAAGTCGGCTTATGTGAGCGGGCAGGTGATCGTGGTGGGCGAGGGGGCGGGGGTCGCGGTCGGTCCGGGGGACGAACCGCCGGCCGACTGGGACCAGCCCCTCGCCGGTCGTACCGCGCTTGTCACCGGTGCCGCGCGGGGGATCGGTGCGGCGGTCGCGGAGGTGTTGGCCAGGGACGGGGCCCATGTCGTCGTACTCGATGTGCCGCAGGCCGAAGAGGATGCGCGGTGGGTGGCCGAGCGGCTCGGCGGGAGGGCGCTCGCGCTCGACATCACCGCGCCCGACGCGGGGGCGCGGATCGCCGACGCCCTGCCCGACGGGCTGGACGTGCTCGTGCACAACGCCGGGATCACCCGGGACCGGCGGCTGGTCAACATGCCCGCCGAGCGGTGGAGTTCGGTGCTCGACGTGAACCTCGCGAGCGTGCTGCGCACGACGGACGCGCTGCTCGACGCCGGGGCGCTGCGGCGCGGCGGCCGGATCGTCGCCACCGCCTCGATCGCCGGGCTCGCGGGCAACGCGGGGCAGACGAACTACGGCGCGAGCAAGGCGGGCGTCGTCGGACTGGTCGGCTCGCTCGCGCCCCGCGCCCTCGCCGAGCACGGGGTGACCGTGAACGCGGTGGCGCCCGGGTTCATCGAGACGACGATGACGGCCGCGATCCCCCTGTTCATCCGGGAGGCGGGGCGGCGGATGAACTCCCTCGCACAGGGCGGACTTCCGGCCGACGTCGCCGAGACCACCGCCTGGCTCGCGCATCCGGCGTCCGGCGCCGTCAACGGCCAGATCGTCCGCGTATGCGGCCAGAGCCTGCTGGGGGCGTGATGTCCCTCGTCCTCACCGGCTCTCCTTCCCTCCCGCCCCTGCTCGCCCGGGGCGCCCTCCTGTCCCCCTTCAAACGGCCGAGCCCCGACGCGGAGTTCCCGCGCACCCGCCTCGTCCTGCCCGGTCTGCGCGTCGACCTCGCGCGGCTGGCCGCGTACGAGCGGGTCTGCGGCTTCGCCACCGGCGACGACGCCCTGCCCCTGACCTATCCGCACGTCCTGGGCTTCCCGCTGGCCATGCGCCTGATGAGCGACCGCGGCTTCCCGCTGCCGCTGCTCGGCCTCGTCCACACCTCCGTCGACATCACCCGGCGCCGGTCGCTCCCGGCCACCGGCGCGTACGAACCCGCCGTC
>NZ_WVUG01000493.1 GCF_017614965.1 Streptomyces griseorubiginosus
GCCGGAGCCGGGGCGGCGGGCGCCGGAGCCGCCGCGGTGGTCTCCGCGGGAGCCGGGGTGGCGGCCGCCCCCGGCTTGTAGTCGGCGAAGAAGTCCCACCAGGCTCGGTCAACCGAGTTCGGGTCCTGGAGGTACTGCTGATAGATCTCGTCGACGAGCCACTCGTTCGGACCGAACGCGGCAGCGGGGTTCTTCCCGGCTTGGTCTTCGGTCGAGATGCTCGAGTTACTGGGGGACTGTGGCGACACGGCGGCAACCGCCCTCTTCCGCTTCACAAGGTGATGGACAGCGGAAATAAAGGCTACGCCTCCATGGCCGGTCAGGTCAGGCCGAGCAAGGTCATCGTCGCGTAAGTCACATCTCAAAGCGGGTTTCGGGCCGTGAAATGGCGGGAAACAAGCGTGGTTCCGCTTGGAATCAGGTGTGTCGGGGTGCGACGACGAGGGCCCTGCACGCGGCGCGTACGGGCGTGTGCCTGATCACACGTGTCCGTCAGCCCGGACGCAGGTGGATCTTGAGGCTCCGGTTCGGACTTTACGTCAACTTGGCACGGATGTCTCTCCCGGAAGGGTGACAAGAATCCGGCAACCCCGCTCGGATTCGGCCACTCCGATCCGGCCTCCGTGCAGATCGACCGCCCAGCGGGCGATCGCGAGCCCGAGACCCGTACCGCCGTCGCCGCCCTGCCCGTTGGACGCGCCCGCGCCGCCGCGGTTGAAGCGTTCGAAGACGCGGTGCCACTCCGAGGGCGGGATGCCCGGACCCTCGTCCAGCACCTCCAGCTCCAGCGACTCCGGCAGCGTGCCGCGCCGCGCCTTCACGGTCACACGGCCGTGCGGCGGGCTGTGCTTGACGGCGTTGTCGATGAGATTCGCCACAACCTGGTGGATGCGCTCGGGGTCCGCGTGCGCGGTCAGCTCCGGCGGGGTGACGTCGAGGTGCAGATGGACGTCCGTACGCGTGTGGCTGCCGGAGCCCGAGGCGATGCCCGCGCGCGCGGGCACGGCCATGTTGGCCTCCTTCAGCACGCCCGAGAGATACGGCCACACCTCGAACCGCCGCTTGCGCAGCGGTACGACGCCGTTGTCCAGCCGGGACAGGTCCAGCAGCGTCTCCACCAGCCGGCCGAGCCGCTCGGTCTGCTTCAGCGCCGTGCGCATGGTCTCCGGGTCGGCGGTCGTGACGCCGTCGACGATGTTCTCCAGCACCGCGCGCAGACCCGCGATGGGGGTGCGCAGCTCGTGCGAGACGTTCGCCACCAGCTCCTTGCGCTGCCGGTCCTGGGCCTCCAGGTCGTCCGCCATGCGGTTGATCGTCTGGGCGAGGTCGCCCAGCTCGTCCCGGCGGCTCTCGCGCACGCGGCGGGTGTAGTCGCCGTGCGATATCGAGCGGGCGACGGTGTTCATGTCGTCCAGCGGCGCGGTGAGCGAATGGGCCACGAACTGCGTGATGAGCAGCGTGGCGATCATCGAGAAGACCGTGATGAAGCGCAGCTCCGTCGCCGTGCGCATGGCGATCATCATCAGCCCGGTGGTGATGAGGACCGCGATGACGACCAGTGCGCCCAGCTTGGTCTTGATCGAGAACGGGCGCAGACCGCCCCAGGGTTCGGGCTCCCCGGGGCCTCTCCGTGCGGCCGGCCCGTCACTCATGGCGTCGGGGTCTCCAGCGCGTAGCCCACGCCGTGCACCGTGCGGATCCGCTCGGCGCCGATCTTCCGGCGCAGCGCCTTGATGTGGCTGTCCACGGTCCGGGTGCCGGACGCGTCCGCCCAGTCCCACACCTCCGCCAGCAGCTGCTCCCGGGAGAGCACCGCGCGGGGCGTGTTGGCCAGGCACACCAGCAGGTCGAACTCGGTCGGCGTGAGGTGGACGTCCTCGCTGCGGACCCGTACCCGCCGCTGCGCGTGGTCGATCTCCAGCTCGCCGAGCCGCAGGATGCCGCTTCTCGGCGTCGCGGCGGCCAGCGCGGCCCGCTCGACGCGCCGCAGCAGGACGTGCACCCGCGCGGCCAGCTCCCGCATGGAGAACGGCTTGGTCATGTAGTCGTCGGCGCCGACACCGAGTCCGACCAGCATGTCGGTCTCGTCGTCGCGCGCGGTGAGCATCAGTACCGGCACCGGACGGGCGGCCTGCACACGGCGGCAGACCTCCAGCCCGTCGAAGCCGGGCAGCATGATGTCGAGGATCAGCAGATCGGGCTGCCAGGCCTCGGCGGTGTCGACGGCGGCCGGGCCGTCACCCGCGGTCTGCACGAGGAAACCCTCGGCGCGCAGGCGGGCCGCGATGGCGTCCACGATGGTCGCGTCGTCCTCGACCACCAGGACCCGGCGCTGCGCTCCCGGGGTCGCCGTCGTGCCGTTGTGGGATGTGTGGGTCTGCTCCATCGCCCGCCCCTGAGTTGCTTTCCGGAATGCGTGGGGTCATTCCTTCTGACTGGCTGTGCCTGGCTGTGCCTGCGCATGCTTGCGATTGACGCTTGAATGATCTGCGTCAGGGAAGCAGCGTACGGGGAGTGACCGTCCCTCGGCTATCCAGGTCGGACGCCGAGATGCACGACGTCGGGAACGCCCCGGGCAACCGGGATCTCTTCGGTACGCACCTGTTGGAACCCGGCATTCCGCAGTGTTCCTTCAAATTCCGGAGAGGGTCGTGCCGACCACACCGCGAGCACCCCGCCGGGTTTCAACACCCTTGCACAGCTTGCGAGTCCGGCTCGCGCGTACAGGCCGTCGTTGCCCTCCGTGACAGTCCAGTCGGGTCCGTTGTCGATGTCCAGGCACAGGGCGTCGTACGTGGCGGATGTCTCACGCAGGAAGGTCAGCAGATCCGCTTCCACGATCTCGGTACGGGGATCGGCGAGGGCCCGCGCGGAGATGTCCGCGAGCGGACCGTCACGGTGCCAGTCGATGACGGCCGGTTCGCGTTCCACGACGGTGATCGCACCCCAGCGCGGATCCGCCGCCGCGTGTGCGAGCGAGAAACCGACGCCGAGGCCGCCGATCAGCACGGCCGGGTTCCCGCGGGCGTCCAGGGCCCGCAGCGCGGCCTCGACGAGCAGCCGTTCCGAGCGGCCGTCCGAGGTGTCCATCAGGAAGCAGCCGTTGGCGATGATCTGCAGCAACTCGCCGTGCCGGCGCAGCACGACCTCGCCGTACGGGCCCTCGCGACGGTCCAGGACCACAGGGGTGTCGTAGGAGGTGGTCATGGACCCATCCTGCACGAACCGGTGCCGACGGACGGGCGCATCACGGGTGGCTGCCGCGCACCACAGGTGCCTACGCTCGAAGCACCGACGGCCCGGGAAGAGCCCTGGTGGACCTCTGGAAGAGCGTGGTGGTTGCCGCCATGACCGCGAAGTACCCGTTCGTGGGACGCGAGGACGTGCTGGGGGAACTCCGTGCCGCCCTGGACCGGGCGGCGGCGGGCCGGGGCGGGCTGGTCACGCTGACGGGACCGGCCGGGGCGGGCAAGACGCGTACGGCGGAGGAGGCCACCGCGCGCGCCGACGGGTTCCGCACGCTGTGGACCTGGTGCCCGCCGCAGACCGCCGGTCGGGCGTTCCGCCCCTGGTCACGGCTGGTGCGGGAGCTGGTCGCGGACGACGCGGACTGCGGGCGGCTGGTCACCGCGTCACCGCCGCTGCGGGCGCTGGTCGCCGGGTCCGGTCCCGGCGCCCTGCGCGGCGCGGACCCCGAGGCGGCCCGGCTGCGCCTCACCGGCGACCTGACCGACCTCCTCGCCACGGCCGCCCGCACCCGACCGCTGCTCCTCGTCCTGGACGACCTCCACGCCGCCGACGCGTCCTCGCTCCGCCTCCTCCTGGAAACGTCCGACGCCACCCGCACCCTGCCGGTCCTGCTGCTGACCACCACCAGGGAGGAGGGAGTGGCGTGGCGGGACCGGCGACGGGACGCCGGTGGCGCGGGGACCGGACGTGAGGTCGAAGGGGAGGAGGGCTCTCGGGCGCGTGCGGATGGAGCCGGGTGGGAGG
>NZ_WVUG01000494.1 GCF_017614965.1 Streptomyces griseorubiginosus
GGCCCCCACCCCGGCGACGCACCCCAGCGCGTAGGCGAGCGAACGCTCCAGCAAGTCCCCCGCGTTCACGACAGCACCCGCGGGAACCCGAAGCGGACGACCTGCTCCACGTCGAGGAAGGCGGTGACCCGGGCCACCGTCCCGTCCACCACGGTGAGCACCTGCACCGAGTGCGCGCGCAGCACCCCGTCCACCCCGCGCACGTACATGACGAGAGCCGGCTGCCCGTTCGCACCCGTGGGCAGCATCCGCAGTCCGCCCTCTTCGTGCACGCGCGCGTGCAGGAAGCGCAGCACGTCCTTCCGGCCGCGGAACCACTCCAGGTTGGGCGGCATCTCCAGCTCCACGCCGTCCTGCAGGAGGTCGACCAGCGCGTCCAGGTCGGCGTGCTCGAAGGCGGCCATGTAGCGGTCGAGCACCTCGCGGTCCGCCGCGCCCCCGGGTTCGACGACGAGGTCCTCCTCGGGGGCCACCTCGTCGAGCCGGGCACGCGCGCGTTGCAGGGTGCTCTTGACGGCCGCGGTCGACGTCCCGAGCAGCGCGGCCACCTCGGGCGCCCGCCAGGCCAGCACGTCCCGCAGGATGAGCACCGCCCGCTGCCGGGCGGGCAGATGCTGGAGCGCGGCGACCAGGGCGAGCCGCAGGCTGCCCCGGGCGGCCACCACGGTCGCCGGGTCGACGAGGGCGTCCGGCAGCGGCTGGAGCCACGGCACGTCCGTCGCGGCGCCCCTCAGCGGCTCCTCGGGCGCCTGTGACGGCCCTCCGAGCCCGGAGGGCAGCGGACGCCTCGCACGGCTCTCCAGGGCCGTCAGACACGTGTTGGTGGCGATCCGGTGCAGCCAGGTCCGCAGGCTCGCGCGGCCCTCGTAGCCGTCGTAGGACCGCCAGGCCCGCAGATACGTCTCCTGTACCAGGTCCTCGGCCTCGTCGACCGAGCCCAGCATCCGGTAGCAGTGCGCGAGCAGCTCGCGCCGGTACGGGTCCGTCAGCCGGACGAACTCGTCGCGGTCCGTCGTCGTAGCAGGCATTCCTGCACACTCCTCTCGCCGGTCACGCAGTACAGACCGGCGAGAGGGCGGAAAGGCATCGGTGCCCGAGGCTCAGAGGTCGACTTCCTTCATCAGCATGCCGACCTCGGTGTTGGACAGCCGCCGCAGCCAGCCCGACTTCTGGTCGCCCAGGGTGATCGGGCCGAAGGAGGTGCGCACCAGCTTCTCGACCGGGAAGCCGGCCTCCGCGAGCATGCGGCGCACGATGTGCTTGCGCCCCTCGTGCAGGGTCACCTCGACCAGGTAGTTCTTGCCGGTCTGCTCGACGACCCGGAAGTGGTCCGCGCGCGCGTAGCCGTCCTCCAGCTGGATGCCGTCCTTGAGCTTCTTGCCCAGGTCGCGCGGGATCGGGCCGACGATGGCGGCGAGGTAGGTCTTCTTCACGCCGTACTTGGGGTGGGTCAGCCGGTGCGCCAGCTCGCCGTGGTTGGTGAGCAGGATGACGCCCTCGGTCTCGGTGTCGAGGCGCCCGACGTGGAAGAGCCGCGTCTCGCGGTTGGTGACGTAGTCCCCGAGGCACTGGCGCCCCTCCGGGTCCTCCATCGTCGAGACGACACCGGCGGGCTTGTTGAGCGAGAAGAACTGGTACGACTGCGTGGCGACCGTCAGGCCGTCGACCTTGACCTCGTCCTTCTCCGGGTCGACCCGCTTGCCCTGCTCCAGCACGATCTCGCCGTTGACCTCGACCCGGGCCTGCTCGATCAGCTCCTCGCAGGCGCGCCGGGAGCCGTAGCCCGCGCGCGCGAGGACCTTCTGCAGCCGCTCGCCCTCCTGCTCGGCACCCGGGAAGGTCTTGGGCGGCTTGATGTCCTTCTTGCCCGCGTACCGGTCCCGGTTGCGCTCCTCGGTCCGTGCGTCGTACTCGCGGGAGCGGGCGGGAGCCGTGCGGCCACCGCGCTGCTGTCCCTGCTTGGGGCCGCCCTTGGCGCCGCCGCGGGCCGCGCCGCCGCGCCCGGACTTGGGGCCGTCCTGGGTGGCGCCGGGGCCCACGTCGTAGCGGCGCTCCTCGGGGCGGGGCTTGCGGGGGCGGCCCTGGCTCTGGCCCTGACCCTGCTTCTGGTCCCTGTTGTTGCCGGCTCCGCGGTGGTTACCGCGCCCGCCGCTCTTGCCGCTGCCGCTGCTTCGCATCAAAGTTCCGTCGTCGTCGTGTGTTCGTCGTGGGCGCCCGGACCGTCATCGGGTGCGTCCGGGTCGAACGAGGGAACGCCTTCCTGGGTCTCGGCCTCGATCGCCTCCGCCTCCGGGAGGAAGGGCGCGAGCTCCGGGAGCTCGTCCAGACCGCGCAGGCCCATCCGCTCCAGGAAGTAGTTCGTCGTCCTGTACAGGATCGCACCTGTTTCGGGTTCCGCGCCCGCCTCCTCGACCAGACCCCGTTGCAGCAGCGTGCGCATGACCCCGTCGCAGTTGACCCCGCGGACGGCCGAGACGCGGCTGCGGCTGACCGGCTGGCGGTAGGCGACGACCGCGAGCGTCTCCAGGGCGGCCTGGGTGAGCCGGGCCGTCTGGCCCTCCAGGACCAGGCGTTCCACGGCCGGGGCGTACTCGGCGCGGCTGTAGAAGCGCCAGCCGCCCGCGACGAAGCGCAGCTCGAAGCCGCGGCCCTGCACGGTGTAGTCGTCGGCCATCGCCCGCAGCGCGTCGCCGATCTGGCGCTTGGGCCGCTCCAGGATCTTCGCGAGGTGCTCCTCGGTGGCGGGCTCGTCCACGACCATCAGGACGGCCTCCAGGGCGGGCTTGAGGTCGAGATCGGCGACGGCGCGCAGGCCGGCCGGCAGCTCGGTCGTCTCCTCGCTCACGGCTTGTCCTCCTTGGGCGGCTCGGGCGGTCGGTCGAATTCGTCGGTCACCATCGGCCGGCTCTCCCCCTCGCCGCCGGTCCACCGCACGATCAGCTCCCCGAGGGCGGTCTCCTGGTCCAGCGCTACGGCCTTCTCCCGGTACAGCTCCAGAAGCGCCAGGAACCTGGCTACGACGGTGAGGGTGTCGTCGGTGTCCTCGACGAGGGAGCGGAAGCTGGCCTCGCCGAGTTCCCGGAGCCGGTCGATCACGATGCGGGCCTGCTCCTGGACGCTGACCAGCGGGGCGTGGATGTGGTCGACGTACACCTGCGGCTTGGGCTTCGGCTGCATGGCCTTGACCGCGAGCCGGGCGAACCCCTCCGGGCCGATGCTGATGACGACCTCGGGCAGCAGCTCGGCGTGGTGCGGCTCCAGTCCGACGGTGCGGGGGTAGCGGCGGGCCTCGTCCTCCAGCCGGCGGCTGAAGATGTCGGCGATCTGTTTGTACGCGCGGTACTGCAGCAGCCGGGCGAAGAGCAGGTCGCGTGCTTCGAGGAGGGCGAGATCGGCCTCGTCCTCGACCTCCGCGGAGGGCAGCAGCCGGGCGGCCTTGAGGTCGAGCAACGTGGCCGCGACGACCAGGAACTCGGTCGTCTGATCGAGGTCCCAGTCCGGTCCCATGGCGCGGATGTGCGCCATGAACTCGTCGGTCACCTTGGACAGCGCGACCTCGGTGACGTCCAGCTTGTGCTTGGAGATCAGCTGCAGAAGCAGATCGAAGGGGCCCTCGAAATTGGAGAGCCGAACCTTGAAGACACCGTCGTCGGCTTCGTCCGGGTCGGCGATGGGCTCAGATGGTGCGCTCGGGGCACCCGGTTCCGCCTCGGGCGGGAAATCGGAGGCCACGCTCCCGACGCCCGGTTCCGCCTCCTGGAGGGCGTCCCCGGGCTCGGCCGACCTGTCCGCCGGCTCGGCGAGCACTCCCGGCGCGCCGACCGCCGGCACGGGCTCCCCGGCTCCTTCGTCCCTCAGGGGGCCGGCCGCCTCAGTCTCGACGACCTCTGTTCCAGCCGCCCCGGGCCCGAGCACCTCCGCCCCAGCCCCCCTGGGCCCGAGAC
>NZ_WVUG01000495.1 GCF_017614965.1 Streptomyces griseorubiginosus
CCCCCGTTGTCCGGCCGGCCCCGCCCGTGCGGGCGGGGCCGGGCCCGTCAGTTGCTGGTGCCCCGGCCGAGCTCCCAGAGCTGAAGGGTGGAGGAGGAGTTGAGCGCGTAGGCGGTTCCCGTGACGTCGTCGCGGGCGGCGACGTACTGCTTGCCCTGCCACAGCGGAAGGATCGGCACGTCGTCGGCGACGATGTCCTGGATCGTCGTGAGGTCGTCGCCGGCGGCGATGCGGTCGGCCTCGCGGCGGGAGTCCGGGATCAGGGTGTTGATGATCCTGCTGTTCTTGTACGGCAGCTTCAGGAAGTTGTCCGTGTCGAGGAACGGCGCCAGGTAGTTGTCGGGGTCCGGGAAGTCCGGGAACCAGCCCATGCCCCAGACGTCGTACTCGCCCTTGCGTTCGGCCGGGACGAAGTCGTCCCACTTGGCGCCCTGGATGCTGACGTCGAACAGACCGCTGTCGTTGAGCTGCTTCTGCAGGATCTGGAATTCCTTCGCGGTGGCCGAGCCGTAGTGGTCGGTCGTGTAGTGCAGCGTCAGCTTGACCGGTGTGTTGATGCCGGCCTTGATCAGCAGGGACTTGGCCTTGGGGACGCTCGGCTCGCCGTACTTGTTGAAGAACGAGTTGGAGTGGCCGGTGACGCCGGCCGCGACCAGCGAGTACAGGGGGTCGGCCTGGGTGCCGTACACCTTGGAGACCAGCTCGCCGCGGTTGATCAGCTGGGCCATCGCCTGGCGGACGGCCTTGCTCTTCACGGAGGGCGCGTTCGTGTTGAAGGCGAGGTAGCGGATCTCCAGGCCGGACATCTCGACCAGGTCCTCGCTGCTGTTGGTGCCGGCCGACAGCTTCCGGATCAGGTCGGGAGACATCGTGCGGGTCATGACGTCGATGTCACCCTTGTCCAGGGCGGAGCCCATGGCGGAGGCGTCGTCGTAGGAGACCATGTCGACCTTGGAGTTGTTCACCTTGAGCGTCCCCTTGTAATTGGGGTTCTTGGTGAACGTGGCCTTGACGATCGCGTTGTCCTTGACGTCGGCCGACAGGGTGTACGGGCCGGAGCCGTCGACGTCGAACCCGTCGCGCAGCTTGTTCTTCTCGTAATCGTCCGGGTTGACGATGCCGGCGACCGGGGTCGACAGCTTGTACGGGAAGGTGGCGTCGGCGGTCTTGAGGTGGAAGATGACCTCGTTGTCGCCCTGCGTCTCGACGGTGTCGATGGTGTTCAGCAGGGCGGAGACGCCGGAGTCGGCCTTGATGGCGCGGGCGCGGTCGATGGAGTACTTCACGTCGGCCGCGGTGATCTTGTCGCCGTTGGCGAACTTGAGGCCGTCGCGCAGGGTGCACGCGTAGCGCTCGTTGCCGCTGTCGGTGAAGCCGCACTTCTGGGCGGCCTCGGGCACCGGGTCACCTTCGCCCTTGGGCTGGATCATCAGCGTCTGCACGGTCTGGCGCAGGATGTTCCAGGTGCCGACGTCGTACGCGTACGCCGGATCCAGCGGCGCCGGCGCGGCCTTGGTCACGGTGAACCGGTCCGTGGTGCCGACGACGATGGCGTCACCGCCGCCACTGCCGCTGCCGGACCCTCCGCAGGCGGCGAGCACGGGCGCCAGCAGGCCGACGACGGCAGGCAGCACCATTGTCTTGCGGTTCATGCTCGTGATTCTCCAGAGCTGTTCAGGTCCGTGTATCCGGCATGCAGGGGTGTCGCGGCGGAACACGGGGGTAGGGGCGGGGTTTCTCGCGACGAGATTAGTCCGCACCTGCACGGGGACCCGCAGCCACCGGAGTTGAGACGCCATCACGCAGTGAAACCGGGTGTGGACAGACCGAAAACCCTTCGGGGGAAGGATTAGTGCAGCCTTCCATCAATCAGGACACAAAGGCACGCCTGATCATAGAAAACAGGGGCAACCTGCACAACCGACCGTGACTGTCGACCCCCGTGCAAGTGGGGAACCTCACATATCCAACGGGCGGCAACAGTACTGGAATTCGGTCATCCGCCGGAAGCCGAATTCCCTTTCGTCATCAGTCGGTGATCAGACCCCGGAGAAATGCCAAGTCGACCTCTTCCAGGGAGCCGACGACGGTTCTGCGGACGGCGGGGGCGATCGGGGCCACGGAGGGCACCACCACGACATGGCAGCCCGCGGCCTCGGCCGCGGCGACGCCGGTCGCGGTGTCCTCGACGACCGCGCATCTGGCCGGATCCACGCCGAGCCCGGCCGCCGCGGTCAGATACGGGTCGGGGTGCGGCTTGGTCCGCGGGACCTCGTCGCCGGCCACCGACAGCGCGAAGTGCTGCGGCCCGAGCGAGGTGAGCACCCGGTCGATGATGCGCCGGTGGGAGGCGGAGACCAGGGCGGTCGGGATCTCGTACTCGGAGAGCTCGGCGAGGAGTCTCGCCGCGCCCGGCATCAGCGGCAGGGCGCGGGCGATGCGGTCCTCGAAGCCCTGGTTGAGCAGGACCGTGAGCTCGGCGAGCTCGATGTCCGCACCGGTGGCCTCGATCAGGAACCCCGCGCTGCGGGTCATGGGACCGCCGACCACGACATGACGCCAGGAGTCGTCGAGGACGTGGCCGAGGCGCGCGAAGATCTCCACCTCCACGTCCCACCAGAAACCCTCGGTGTCCACCAGGGTGCCGTCCATGTCGAGGAGCACGGCCTGCAGGGCTGAGCCTTCGGCCGTACGGGTTCCGAGCGCGGGGACCGTACTGGTCATCCGGGCGCACCTCCTTGAGGGACGATCAGGCCGGTTCCCGCGCGGGGAACCGGCCTGCAGTGGACCGACCAGTGTACGTCTCTCGCGGCGGAAGCGCCTCGTTTAACCGTCGTGGTCCGGGGCACACCGTCACTACCGCTGGGGGCCGCCCTGATGTGCGCCGATGCGCCCCCAGGCGGCCCCTTTCCGGGTACCTCCCCGCGTCGCCCTCAGCGGGCGTTGAAGTACTTCGCCTCGGGGTGGTGGATCACGATGGCGTCCGTGGACTGCTCCGGGTGCAGCTGGAACTCCTCGGACAGGCGGACACCGATGCGCTCCGGTTCGAGCAGATCGGCGATCTTGGCGCGGTCCTCCAGGTTCGGGCACGCTCCGTAGCCGAGCGAGAACCGGGCGCCACGGTACTTCAGGGCGAACATGTCCTCGATGTCGCTCGGGTCCTCACCGGAGAAACCCAGCTCCGAACGCACCCGCGCGTGCCAGTACTCGGCGAGCGCCTCGGCCAACTGCACGGACAGTCCGTGCAGTTCCAGGTAGTCGCGGTAGGAGTTGGCCTCGAAGAGCTTGGCGGTCTCCTCGCCGATCCTGGACCCGACGGTGACGACCTGCAGTCCGACGACGTCCGTCTCCCCCGCCTCCTGCGGACGGAAGAAGTCCGCGAGACAGAGGCGGCGGCCACGGCGCTGGCGCGGGAAGGTGAAGCGGGTGCGCTCGTTGCCGTGCTCGTCCAGGATGATCAGGTCGTCGTCCTTGGAGACGCAGGGGAAGTAGCCGTAGACCACGGCGGCCTCGAGGAGGTTCTCGGTCTGCAGCCGGTCCAGCAGCCCGCGCAGCCGCGGCCGGCCGTCGGTCTCGACGAGTTCCTCGTACGAGGGTCCCTCGCCGGTGCGGGCCTGCTTGAGGCCCCACTGGCCCTTGAACAGCGCGCCCTCGTCGAGCCAGCCGGCGTACTCCTTGAGCTGGATGCCCTTGACGACGCGGGTGCCGAAGAACGGCGGCTCCGGGATGGGGTTGTCGGTGGCGACGTCGGAGCGGACGTTGCCCTCCACCGGCTGCTCGTCGACCTCGGCGGACGCGGTGGCCCGCACCCGGCGCTGCTTCAGCTCCGGCAGCTTGGCCCCCGGCACCCCCCGCTTGACGCCGATCAGGGCGTCCATCAGCCGCAGGCCCTCGAAGGCGTCCCGGGCGTAACGC
>NZ_WVUG01000496.1 GCF_017614965.1 Streptomyces griseorubiginosus
CCCGAGCTATACACTCGACTAGTCGCCGGCAGCGTCAGATGGGTATAAGAGACAGTGCCGAAGCCGCCGTCTTCCCGTCCCGACACGGCCGCCGCCCTGACGGATCCGCCGACTTCCCAGCCGGGCGCCCATGTTTCCCCGCCGGGTGCACAGGTTTCCTCACCCCAGGCACCGACTTCCCTGCCGGGCGCCCATGTTTCCTCGCCGGAGTCAGCGACTTCCGTGCGGGACGCGCACGTTTCTCTGCCGGAGTCACCGACTTCCCAGCGGGGCGTGGGTCTTTCCGCGCCGCAGCCTCCCGCCTCCGTGCCCGGCGGGGCCGCTTCTGGGAACGAGCCGCACGCTTCCATGTCCGGCGCAGCTACCTCCCCGCCAGAGCAACCCGCCTCCCTGCCCCGCACGGCCGCATCCGAGAGCCAGCCGCACGCTTCCATGTCCGGCGCGGCTACCTCCCCGCCGGAGCAACCCGCCTCCCTGCCCGGGGCGGCTGCTCCTCTGTCCGGGACGACACCCGCTTCCCCCTCCTGGGCGGCTGCTCCCCCGTCAGGGACGACACCCGCTTCCCCGTCCGGGCCGTCGGCTCCCTTGTCGAAGGGACTGGCTCCCCGTCTCGAGACGACCGGTCCCGGGACCGAGACAGCTGCGCGCGAGCCGGAGACGACCGCTGCCGTCGCCCACGGAACCGGGCCCAAGCTCGAAACATCCGCGCGCGAGCCGGAGACGACCGCTGCCGTCGTCGACGGAACCGGGCCCGAGCTCGAGACCGCCGCACGCGACGCGGAGCCGACCGCTTTCGTGGGCGGGGGAACGGATCGCCGGCCGGAGGCAGTTGGTTCCTCTCGCGACACGGCCGCTCGTCAGGGCGAGCACGTGGCGGGTGGTAACGGGGTCACCTCCGCCCACCGCCCCCGCCCCTGGTTCCGTCGGCGGCGGAGTCTCCTCGGCGCCGCCGTGGTCACCGTGCTGGTGGCCACGCTCGGGACCGTCTCGGCGCTGTCGCAGGACGGGGCGCGGGACAGGTCCGCCAGGACACCGTCCGGGACGTCCCGTACGACGGAGGCCGGCGCCCGCCGCGCCCCGTCGGCCGGCGGCGCGAGCAGCAGCCCCTCCCCCGGCGCCGGCTCGGCCTCCCCCTCAACGGGCGGTACGGCGTCGCCCACTTCCCCGACGCAGGATGCCCCGCCGGTGAAGGACAAGGCTCCCGCGCCCGCCGCTGTCCCCCTGGCCCTGACGGTCGACTCGCACGTCTGGCAAGGAGGGTGCGGCCAGAACTACGTGATCGACAAGGCGCCGGACGAGGTGCCCCCGCCACCGGTGCCGCAGGACGCCGCGGTGTGGGCGGCGACGCAGAACGCGGTGCAGGGGCGGCAGTCGACGGTGGAGATCTCGGTGCAGGGGAAGTCGTCGACGGCCGTCGTGCTGAACGCCCTGCGCGTCCGGATCGTCGGCCGCGGCAACCCCGTACCCGGTACCGCGTACTCGATGGACGAGGGCTGCGGCGGCGGTCTCACCCCGCGCAGCTTCGCCGTGAACCTCGACGTCAACCGGCCCATCGCGCACCCGATGCCCGGCACCAACGACGGGGGAAAGCCGGCTCCCGCGGTCCAGTTCCCCTACCGTGTCTCGGCCCAGGACCCCGAGGTGCTGCTGGTCACGGCGACGACCGAGACGTACGACGCCAGCTGGTACCTCGAGCTCGACTGGTCCTCGCAGGGCCGCACCGGCACGGTCCGCATCGACGACCACGGCCACCCGTTCCGCACCAGCAGCATCAAGGGCAGGCCCCGTTACTGGTACGGAACGAACGACGCGGGCGAACGCGCCTGGGTCCCCTACACCAGCTAAGGCCGCGGCACGTTGCGGATGTTGGAGCGGGCCATCTGCAGCATGCGGCCGACTCCGCCGTCCAGGACGATCTTGGACGCCGACAGGGCGAAGCCGGTCACCATCTCGGCGCTGATCTTCGGCGGGATGGACAGGGCGTTGGGATCGGTGACCACGTCGACGAGTGCCGGGCCCTTGTGCTTGAAGGCGTCCTTCAGCGCGCCGGCGAGATCCTTGGGCTTCTCGACGCGCACCCCGTACGCACCGCAGGCGCGCGCGACGGCGGCGAAGTCGGGGTTCTTGTTGGTGGTGCCGTACGAGGGCAGCCCCGCCACCAGCATCTCCAACTCGACCATGCCGAGCGAGGAGTTGTTGAAGAGGACGACCTTGACCGGGAGGTCGTACTGCACCAGCGTCAGGAAGTCGCCCATCAGCATGGAGAATCCGCCGTCCCCGGACATGGAGACCACCTGCCGCCCCCGGTCGGTGAACTGCGCCCCGATCGCCATGGGCAGCGCGTTCGCCATCGAGCCGTGCGAGAACGAACCGATCACCCGGCGACGGCCGTTGGGGGTGATGTAGCGGGCGGCCCACACGTTGCACATCCCGGTGTCCACGGTGAACACGGTGTCGTCGTCGGCGAGTTCGTCGAGTACGGACGCCACGTACTCGGGATGGATCGGCACGTGCTTGTCCACCTTGCGGGTGTAGGCCTTCACCACCCCCTCCAGCGCGTCCGCGTGCTTCTTCAGCATCCGGTCCAGGAACCGGCGGTCGGACTTCTCCCGCACCCGCGGGATCAGACAGCGCAGCGTCTCGCGCACGTCGCCCCACACCGCCAGGTCGAGCTTGGAGCGGCGGCCCAGGTGCTCGGGCCGGACGTCGATCTGCGCGATCTTGACGTCGTCGGGCAGGAAGGCGTTGTAGGGGAAGTCGGTGCCGAGCAGGATCAGCAGATCGCACTCGTGGGTGGCCTCGTAGGCGGCGCCGTAGCCGAGCAGACCGCTCATGCCGACGTCGTAGGGGTTGTCGTACTGGATCCACTCCTTGCCACGCAGAGCGTGCCCCACCGGTGACTTGATCTTCCCGGCGAACTCCATGACCTCGGCGTGCGCGCCGGCCGTGCCGCTGCCGCAGAACAGGGTGACCCGGTCGGCCGCGTCGATCATCCGGACGAGTTCGTCGATCTCGGCGTCGCCCGGGCGGACCGTGGGCCGGGAGGTGACCAGGGCGGTCTCGGCGGCCTTGTCGGGGGCGGGCTCGGCGGCGATGTCGCCCGGGAGGGAGACCACGCTGACGCCGGAGCGGCCGACCGCGTTCTGGATGGCGGTCTGCAGCAGCCGGGGCATCTGCTTCGGGCTGGAGATCAGCTCGCTGTAGTGGCTGCACTCCTGGAAGAGCCGGTCGGGGTGGGTCTCCTGGAAGTAGCCCAGGCCGATCTCGCTGGAGGGGATGTGCGAGGCGAGCGCGAGTACGGGCGCCATCGAACGGTGGGCGTCGTAGAGGCCGTTGATGAGATGGAGGTTGCCGGGCCCGCAGGAGCCCGCGCACGCGGTGAGCTTGCCGGTGATCTGGGCTTCCGCGCCGGCCGCGAAGGCGGCGGTCTCCTCGTGGCGTACGTGCACCCAGTCGATGGCGGCGTTGCGGCGCACCGCGTCCACCACCGGGTTGAGGCTGTCGCCGACGACGCCGTACAGGCGCTTGACTCCGGCGCGGACGAGGATGTCGACGAACTGCTCGGCGACGTTCTGTTTGGCCATGGTGCTCTGCTGCCCCTTCGGTCTCCGCTGATCCCTCTGGGTCCATCAATTCACAGGCCGCGTGCTCACGCCTCCCAAACGGCCGCGGCCGTACGGTCGTCCGCGTAACCCTTGACCCGGACCTGGGTGTCCGCGAGGAACGCGGCGAGGCCGGGCGGGGTGGGTCCGGACCATCTGCCCGTCAGATAGCGGCACAGGTCCGGTTCGCCGCGCAGCGGGTCCGCGAGGCCCGCGCTGCACATCAGCAGGGTGTCACCCGGGCGGGCCACCGAGGCACGGAAACGGAAGGGTTCGCGGGGCGGTTCGGGGGCCGGTTCGTAGGGGCTCGGG
>NZ_WVUG01000497.1 GCF_017614965.1 Streptomyces griseorubiginosus
TGGCGCACGGACGTCAGACTGCCGCGCCGGGAGGACCCCGGCGACTGGCCGTCGGTGTGCGTCGTCGTCCCCGCGCGCGACGAGGCCGCCGTACTGCCCTCGAGCCTGCCCTCGCTGCTGGCGCAGGTGCTGCAGCAGGCGGCGGAACAGGGAGTGGTCGGGGTGGTGCTGCTGGCGGCGGCGTTCGGCTGGGTGCTGTACACGCTGTGGCGCTCTCCGCGCCCCACTCCCGTCGTGCTCACCGCGGGGGCGGCCCTGACGGCGCTCGCGGCGATCGCCGCCATCGGCAACGCACTGAGCTTCACCGCCGTGTCGGTGGGCGCGGGCCTGCTGGCGGGCCTGGCCACCGCCCGCCCGCTGGCCGACGCGTCACCGCGGCAGGAGACGGACGTACGACCACGGGACGACCGACTGACGCGGGGAGGCCCCTGAGGGCTGTCATCCGGACCACCCCGACGTTCACGGGACCTGCGCGGCGGCCGCCGCTCGGCTCTCGCGGGGAACGGCACCTCGGCCGACCTGATCCGAGCGGCCGGCCCTCGTTCAGAGGGTCGTGCCGGGTGTGCTCGGGCGGAGGCGGTCGCGGATGACGCGAACCGCCGTCTCGGCGTTGTCGACGGTGATGGTGAACGTGTGGCCGTCCCACAGGCGCAGCACCACACCCTCACCCCGCCGTACGACGACCGCGGTGCCCTTCTCCGGCCGCCAGCGGTAGCCCCAGCCGCCCCACTGGCGCGGGGTGACGTGCGGGGCGAACTCGGCGCCTGCCACATGGTCGAGGGGGATGCGGCGGCGCGGCACGCCGATGTGACCGCAGCGCACCTCCAGGGACTCCTTGTCGAGCTTGAGGTCCACGTGCACGAAGGCGAGCGTGCCGAACAGCACCAGCAGCCCGGCGGCGATGCAGCCGACGACGGACATCACCAGCGGGGCGATGCCGGAGTTCCAGGCGGAGTCGACGGCGAGCTCGACGCCGAGCGCCATGAAGGCCGCTCCGCCGAGCGCCAGCAGCCACTGGACCCGGTTGGTGGCACGGCCGGTCCAGACATCGGGGTGGGCGCTCTCGGCGTGGGGGTGGTCCCTCATACCCTTGAGGTTACTCAGGTTTCGCTGCGCTGGTAGCGCGTCGCGGAGAGTGACCCCGCCGCCGGGGCCACGTCGCACCGAGGGCGTTCGCACGGTGACAGGCGGTCACCGAGCGGGGCTGACCGCCTGCAGGATGCGGCCTTCTTCATAGGAGAGGGCGGCGGCCGACAGGGCGCCCTCGCGTCCGCTGAGCAGCACCGTCAGGGTGCCGGTGGCCGGGGCGTCGGGCAGGGGCTGGGCGCCGATGCGACGCAGCGCCTGGGCGGCCACGGCGCCCGCCGACCCGTGCAGGACGAGGGGCGGGTTTCCGGGCCGCTGGACGGCGGCGCGGATGCGTTCGCCGACGAGTTCGTAGTGGGTGCAGCCGAGGACGACGGTGGTGACGTCCTCGGGGGTCAGGGCGGCGGCCGCGCTGACGGCGGCGTCGATGGCCGCCTCGTCGGCGTGCTCCACGGCCTCGGCGAGGCCGTGGCAGGGCACCTCGGTGACGGTCACCCCGTCGGCGAACTCGGCGATCAGGTTGCGCTGGTAGGGGCTGCCCGTGGTGGCCGGAGTCGCCCAGATCGCGAGCGGGCCGCCGCCGGCCGCGGCGGGCTTGATCGCCGGGACGGTGCCGATGACGGGCAGCTCCGGCTCCAGCCGGGCGCGCAGGGACGGCAGCGCGTGGACGGTGGCGGTGTTGCAGCCGACGATCAGCGCCTCGGGCCGGTGCGCCGCGGCGGCCTCGGCGACGGCCAGGGCACGCTCGGTCAGGTCCTCGGGCGTGCGAGGTCCCCAGGGCATGCCGTCGGGGTCGAGAGAGAGCACGAGATCGGCGTCGGGGCGCAGACGCCGTACCGCGGCGGTGGCCGCCAGCAGACCGATTCCGGAGTCCATGAGCGCGATCTTCACCCGGCCACGATAGACGATGGGCCCCTGGCGGCCGGTGGTGTGGGGCAGACTGCGCGGGTGAGCGCCATCGCGTGGACCGCCGCCGTCTCCCTCGCCGCCTGGCTGTGGCTGCTGCTCTGCCAGGGCTACTTCTGGCGCACGGACGTCAGACTGCCGCGCCGGGAGGACCCCGGCGACTGGCCGTCGGTGTGCGTCGTCGTCCCCGCGCGCGACGAGGCCGCCGTACTGCCCTCGAGCCTGCCCTCGCTGCTGGCGCAGGACTATCCGGGGCGGGCCGAGGTCTTCCTCGTGGACGACGGCAGCTCCGACGGCACCGGGGAGCTGGCCCGCGAACTCGCGCGCGAGCACGGCGGGTTGCCCCTCACGGTCGACTCCCCCGGTGAACCACCGGCCGGCTGGACGGGCAAGCTCTGGGCGGTACGGCACGGGATCGGGCTGGCACGCGCGCGTGGGCCGGAGTATCTGCTGCTGACCGACGCGGACATCGCCCACGCGCCGGACAGTCTGCGGGAGTTGGTCGCGGCGGCCCGCACCGGCGGCTTCGACATGGTCTCGCAGATGGCCCGGCTGCGGGTGGAGAGCGCGTGGGAGCGGCTCGTGGTGCCGGCGTTCGTCTACTTCTTCGCGCAGCTCTACCCCTTCCGCCGGATCGGCAGGAAGGGGGCGCGGACGGCGGCCGCGGCGGGCGGCTGCGTCCTGCTGCGCGCCGAGACCGCCGAGCGGGCGCACGTCCCGGACGCCATCCGGCACGCCGTCATCGACGACGTGGCGCTCGCGCGCGCCGTCAAGGGCGGCGGCGGGCACATCTGGCTGGGGCTGGCCGAGAAGGTCGACAGCGTGCGCCCCTACCCACGGCTGCACGACCTGTGGCGCATGGTCTCCCGCAGCGCGTACGCACAACTGCGGCACAACCCGTTGCTGCTGTTCGGCACGGTCCTCGGACTGCTCCTGGTGTATCTGGTGCCGCCGCTGTCCCTGATCGCGGGCCTGGCGGCGGGGGACGCCACGACGGCCGCCCTGGGGGGCCTGGCATGGCTGGTGATGACGGGCACGTACCTTCCGATACTCCGCTACTACGACCAGCCGTCCTGGCTCGCCCCTCTCCTGCCGTTCACCGCGTTCCTCTACCTCCTGATGACGGTCGACTCGGCGGTGCAGCACTACCGTGGCCGCGGCGCGGCCTGGAAGGGCCGCACCTACACCCGCCCGGACGCGCTGCCCGACAAGGGCTGAACCGCTACTTGCGGCCCGGGGTCCAGTTCATGCCCCAGCCGTACGCGTGGTCGATGGTCCGCTGCGGGCTGACACCGCGCTCGGGCACCAGGTAGCGGGCCTCACGCTGGACGACCAGGTCGCTTCCGGTGTTGGTGATCAGCGCGAGGGCGCAGACGGTGGAGGGGACCGTGCACTCGTCCAGCGAGAAGTCGATCGGTGCGCCGTACTGCGGCTGCAGGGTGACCGTGGCGTGCAGGTCGGCGAAGGAGCGCGCGCCCTCGTAGATGGTCACGAAGACGAGGATCCGCCGGAAGTCCTGCTTGTGGTCGAGGTTGACGGTGAGGTTCTCACCGCTCTCGACGGCACCGGTGCGGTCGTCGCCGTCGAGGTGGATGTACGGCGGACGGTGCAGCGAGCCGAAGGCGTTGCCCAGTGCCTGGACGACTCCCTTGCTGCCGTCGGTGAGTTCGTAGAGGGCGCACAGGTCCAGGTCGAGGTCGGCGTGCATGGCGACCGCGCGGCCCCGCTTGCTGCCCCAGCCGGAGAACTGCTTGTGCACCTGCCAGTTGAGGTTCACCCGCATCGCGCCCGAGGTGCCGCCCTGCTTGGCGAGGGAGACGGCGGGCGCCGCCTTGGTCAGCGTGACCTTGGACAGACGGACCGGCGCGGTGGGCGGGGCCGGAGGCTGTACGGCGGCCGGGGGCC
>NZ_WVUG01000498.1 GCF_017614965.1 Streptomyces griseorubiginosus
CCCCCGTACACCCCGGCTGGGACGGCACCCCCCGCCCCGCCTGGTGCACCGGCGTCGACGACCTCGCGCTCCTCTACCTGCACCTGCTGGAGGACCGCGGACTGGAGGACGTCCTAGTCGTCGGCTCCTCCCTCGGAGGCTGGATCGCCGCCGAGATGGCCGTACGGGACACCGCTCGCCGTATCACCGGACTGGTACTGATCGACGCGGTCGGCGTGTACGTCGAGGACGAACCGATCGCCGACTACTTCGCCCTCGACCCCCGGGCCGCCGCCGGCCTCTCCTGGCACGACCCGGACCGCTACTACATCGACCCGGCCCAGCTGCCCGCCGACCAACTCGCCATCCGCCAGGCCAACATGGCGACCATGCGCGCCCTCGCCGGCGACCCCTACATGCACGACCCCAAGCTGCTGCGGCGCCTGGGCCGGGTCAGGCAGCCCGCGCTCCTCGTCTGGGGCGAGAGCGACCGGATCGTCACCCCGGCCTACGGTGCCGCCTACGCGGCCGCCTTCGCCGACGCCCGCCTGGAGATCGTCCCCAAGGCCGGTCACCTCCCCCAACTCGAGCAGCCGGAGGCGACGTTCGAGCTGATCGACACCCATCTGCGTCGGACGACGACGACCAGCCGATGACGGCCGACGCCGATGGAGCGGGTCAGGCCAGACTCATGTCTCCCGCGCTCCGGGCCAGTTCGGCCCGGCCGAACAGCAACGCATAACCGCGCGGGAGTTGACGCAGGATGCGCTCCACCAGGTCGTCTCCGACGAACTTCGGCAGGACCGACAGGACCGAGCTGACGTCCCAGCGGGCGGTGGCCGGGGTGGCGCCCTCGATGCGGGCCGCCACCGAGTCGACGAACTCCTGGGCGGTCAGGGGGCGGGTGGCCGGGATCTGGGCGGCGATCAGCCGGGCCGCCGCTTCGGGCAGGGCGCGGGCGAGGTCGACGCGCTCGTCGCCGACGACGTGGCCGCCGAGGGCCGACAGGACGATCCGGGTGACCCGTTCCGCCTCCGCCCGGGTCGGGTACTGACCCAAATCCCTTACCTTCTCGATCAGTTCGCTCCATCCGGCGTCGGTCCGCGGGGCCTCGATCGTGCTGGGCGCCGTCGTCACGGTCATGGGCGGGCTTCTCCTCCAGTGCGCGCGGGGTCGTGGGCGCGTCCCGCAGACGGCCGGCGTGGCACGGACCTGCGGGACGCGGCGGCTGAACCGATTACTTGCCGATTTCCTTGCGGTCCCGGCCGCCCGAGATCTGGATGCGGCGCGGCTTGGCCTGTTCGGCCACGGGGATGCGCAGGGTGAGCACGCCTGCGTCGTACGAGGCGTCGATGCGTTCCGTGTCGAGGGTGTCGCCGAGGAAGAGCTGCCGGGTGAAGGAGCCCGTGGGCCGTTCGGCGACAATCAGCTCGGCGCCCTCGGGGGCGGGGCTGCGGCGCTCGGCGCGGACATTCAGGACGTTGCGCTCGACGTCCAGCTCGATCGTCTCGGGGTCGATGCCGGGGAGGTCGAAGTGGACGACGAAGTCGTCACCGGACCGGTAGGCGTCCATCGCCATCGCGGCGGGGCGGGCGTTGGAGCCGAGGACCTGCTGCGCGAGACGGTCGAATTCGCGGAACGGGTCGGTACGCATGAGCATCACGGGTCACTCCTCTCTTCTGGGGCTGAGGTGCGATGCCCTACGGCTTCTTATATAGCTCGGAGGAGAAAACTTGACAAGCCCCGACTCAGGTACGGGGCGACGCCCAGGTGGGAGCTAGCCTCGAGAACCTCGGGGGCGGGCGTATCAGTCAAAGCGGCAGGAGGCAGACATGGCCGGAGTTCCCAGCGCGGTGGTCGCGGCGGGCGGGCTGGTCGGCGGGTACGGCGTGGCCCGCTGGACGAAGAAGCGGCAGCTGGGCGGGGCCGTACTGGCCGTCGCCGGCGCCGCGGCGGCGCACCAGTGGCGGCAGCGGGCGGGCGGGAAGGCGGCCGGGGCGCTGACGGCCGCGTATGTCGCCGGGTTCGCCGGGTCGCATCCGCTGGCGAAGAAGGTGGGCGCGTGGCCGGCGGTGTTCGGCGTGGCGGGTGCCGTGGCACTGGCGTCGTGGGTGGTGGCGGACCGGCGGGGATAAAGACGGCGCGGGGTTTTCGTTATCGGGTCCGCGTGCGGCCGTCTCCGGGGCATGCACGCGACACGAGAGATCAGCCGCCGCACCCTGCTGAAGGCCACCGGCGCCGCGGCCGGGGCGGCCGGTATCGCCACCGCCGCCTCCCCCTCCTCCGCGGCCACCGGCTACGCGCACCCCGGTCTCCTCCACACCGGCGCGGACCTGGCCCGTATGGCGGCGAAGGTGAAGGCCGGCACGGCGCCCTACACCGCCGGGTACGCGAGGCTGACCGCCAACCGGCATGCGCAGAGCGGCTGGAGAGCCAACCCGCAGGCGACGGTGTACCGGGGCGCGGGCTCCCCGCAGAACTACACCATCCTCTACAACGACATCCACTCCGCCTACCAGAACGCCCTGCGCTACCACGTGAGCGGCGACAGCGCGCACGCCGACACAGCGGTGGCGATCCTCAACGCCTGGTCGTCGAAGCTGACCTCACTCCAGGGTTCGGCCGACCGCTTCCTCGCCGCGGGTCTCTACGGCTACCAGTTCGCCAACGCGGCCGAACTGGTACGCGACCACGCCGACTTCGACCTCGGCCGCTTCCAGCACATGCTCACCGAGGTCTTCGCACCGCTCAGCGAGGACTTCCTGGTGCACCACAACCACGCGGTCGTCACGAACTACTGGACCAACTGGGACCTCACGGCCATGGCCTGCGTCCTGGCCACCGGCATCTTCTGCGACGACAAGGCCCAAGTCGCCCGCGCCATCGACTACTTCAAGCACGGCGAGGGACTCGGCTCGATCCGCCACGCCATCCCCGTCGTGCACGACGACGGGCTCGGCGAATGGCTGGAGGCGGGCCGCGACCAGGGCCACGCCCTCCTCGGGGTCGGGCTCATGGGCACGTTCTGCGAGATGGCGTGGAACCAGGGCGTCGACCTGTACGGCTACGACGACAGCCGGTTCCTCAAGGGCGCGCAGTACGTGGCGAAGTGGAGCCTGGGTGGAAAGGTGTCGTACACCGCGAACACCCGGCGCAAGGGAGCGATCGGCGGCTGGTCCGGCACGGAGACCGCCACGGCGGCGGCGGGCGTCGACCCGAACATGCGGCGGCCCATCTGGGCGATGATCGCCAACCACTACACGAAGCGGCGGGGCTTGTCGGCGCCGTACCTCACGCAGATCGCCGCGAGGACGGCACCCGAGGGCGGGGGCGGCGACTACGGCCCCAACAGCGGGGGTTACGACCAACTGGGCTTCGGCACGCTGGCATACACCCGGGACCGATCAACAAGCCCCTCGGCATCACCGGCCCCGTCACCATCACCGTCGGCTACCACAAAGGGCACGCCCGCCTCACCCAACGACCTGGCGGCCACGGGGTCGGCGGACGTGATCGGTTGGACGGCGGCGGCGGGGGTCACGGCGATCGCGGGCGGCCTGCTCTTCCTGCGACGCCGGGACAGGGCCCCCCGCGACGGCGCTGAATAGAACCGCGGGTCCAGCGCACGGGCGGAGTGGCGCAACCCGGCGCAACGGGGTGCCGCCCGCGCCCACCCGTGCCGCCCCAGCGGCACGCCTGCCCGCGGACAGTAAGCGGTCGATCGGCGGAGAGCCAGCCCGGCGGACAAGGGACAGGCGAAGCCGCGCCGGGCGCCCCGCAGGCCATGCGACAGGCGAAGCCGCGCCTGGTGCCCCGCGGGGTCCGCCGGTGTGGATGGTGGACGGACCCGCGGGCGCGTACGGCGGGAAG
>NZ_WVUG01000499.1 GCF_017614965.1 Streptomyces griseorubiginosus
GGCGGGGCGTACGCGCCGACGCGCTGCGCCGGCGTACCTGCCTGGGCGCATGGTAAGCGTGAGGTGAGCGGGGTGGAACGGTGGTCGCCCCGCCTCAGTCCGCCTTCCCGACCGCCAGCCTGCGCTGTTCCTCCTCCACGATGCGCCGGGCGATGGTGGCGTCCGATATGTCGACCGCGTCCGGGGTGGCGTCGGCGGTGTCGCTGCGGCGGGTGTAGGCGTCGAAGAGGCGGTCCTTGTTCTCGAGGATGCGCAGCAGGCGTTCGTCCACGCTGTCCGTCGCGAGCAGGCGGTGCACCTGGACCGGACGGACCTGGCCCATGCGGTGGGCGCGGGCCACGGCCTGGTGTTCCAGGGTCGGTTTGACCTGCGGTTCGCACAGGACGACGACGGACGCGGCCTGGAGGTTGAGTCCGACGCCGCCGGCCTCGATCTGTGCGAGCAGCACGGCGTGCCCGTCGGCGGCCGTGAAGTCGTCGACCAGGCGCTGGCGGCGGGCGGCCGGGACACCGCCCGATATCGGCCCGAACGTGCCCTCGCCCAGCGCCTGTCGAACGGCGGCCAGGACGTCCCGGAAGTACGAGAAGACGACCACCTTCAGGCCGTTGGCCTCCGCTTCGGCGACCAGTTCGCCCAGCCGCTGGAGCTTCGCGGACTTCTCCGGGTCGGCGTAGGCGGCCCGGCGCATGGCCATGAAGTTCCCCTCGGCGACGGCCGTGCGGTACGCGTCCTGGTCGGCTGCGCTGAACTCCTCCCACTCGTCGGTGTGCAACAGGGCGGGCAGCTCGGTGAGCACGTCCTGCTGGTTGCGGCGCAGATAGGCGGGCGCGACGGATCTGCGGAAGACGTGCGGGCCGGCGACCGCGTGGCTGTCGTGGATCTCGGGCACGAGGTCGGGCTGCAGGTAGCGGACCAGGGTGCGGAACTCCTCGACGCGGTTCTCCATCGGTGTGCCCGTGAGGAACAGGACACGGTCGCAGGCCCGCGTCCAGGCGGCGATGGAGCGGGCGCGACGGGTGTCTGGGTTCTTGACGTAGTGCGCCTCGTCGACGACGAGCATCCCGGGAACGCCGCCGTCGCGGGCCGTGCCGCCGCGAGCGGCCCTTTCGGGTGCCGGCAGGGTGTGCAGGAGGTCGAAGGTGGTGAGGGCGACGCCGCCGCGCTCACGCCACTCGGCGTACGCGTCCTGCCGGTCGGGGCCGTGCACGGGCACCGCGCGCAGGGTGCTGCGGGAGCGGATCTCCCGGGTCCAGTTGATCAGTACGCTCGCCGGGGACACCACCAGGAAGTGGGTCTGCCCCTGAGCCGCGAGATGGGCGAGGGCGGCGATCGCCTGGACCGTCTTGCCGAGGCCCATCTCGTCGCCGAGGACGACCCGGCGCTGCGCGAGGGCGAAACGGGCGCCGAAGGACTGGTAGCCGCGCAGCGAGACCCGGCGGTGGGTGTCGTCCAGTGACTGGGCGTGCACGCGCCGGGCCACCTCCGAGGGCAGGAAGCCCTCGGCGGCCGCCTCGTCCGTCCGGTGCTCGGAGACCTCGGCGAGCTGGCTGTAGTACTCGGCGGAGCGCAGCTCGAAGTCGACCCAGGCCTCGATGTCGGACGCGGGGCCGCGCAGCAGGTCGGTGGACGCCTGGGCCAGTTGGAGCGGGGTGCCCTTCGCGTCCGCGTCGGCCACCAGCTCGCTCAGCCGCGCCGTCGCCGCGAGGGCGGCCTCCTTGCGGCGGTGCCCGGCGAGGGCGAGACGGAGGCGGCCGGTGGCGGGGCGGGCCGCGGGCAGCAGCTCGCGCAGGGCGCGATCGAGCCCCTCGGCAATGTCCACGGCCCTGCGCAGCTCCGGGCCGGCCTCGACGAGGCGGTGCAGGGCGACGACGAGTGCGGTGGTCCGGGGTTCGGGGTGGTCCACGTCGATGCGTACCGACACCGTCTCCTCGACCGCCCGCGCGATCTGCCCCGCGGCGGCCAGGGCCTGGTCGGCGGTCTGGGCGCCGACGCCGGGGATCTGCCGCAGCTGGAAGCGTCCGGCCTCGTACACCGACCGCACCGTGGTGAACCCGGCCGCCTCCACGGCCGCGAGCCGCAGCCGGCCCTCGGTGGCGTCCTTGAGACGGGCGACGGGGATCGACTCCAGCTCCTTGGCGACCAGTTCGTCCCGCAGCGGGGCGAGCGCGGAGCGGACCGCTTCGAGGGCGCGGGCGTGGTCCTCGAGGACGGTCCGGGCGGCGTCGTACAGCCGTGTGCCCCGCGCGCACACCTCCCGCGCCCGCAGCCCCACCGGCGCGGTCCGCGCCTCCCCCACGTCCACCATGCCGCCCCTCGCCCGCCGTCCAGCCCGGTACGCACATCTTGGCACCGGGGACCGACAACGGGGCGGCCTGTGGACAACGGGGCTCAGTCCCCGAACCCCGTCCGCCGGGTCAGCTTCTCCCAGGCGGTGACGTCCTCGCGCACCTGGTCCAGGTGGCCCAGGACCGCGCTCACCCCGTCGTCGCCGAGGGGCAGGCGCAGGGGCGTGCGGTCCGACTCCAGTGCGCGCAGGACGAGCGCCGCCGCCTTGGCCGGGTCGCCGGCGCGCTCGTCGAAGCCCGCGTCGACCATCGCGCGCGTACTGCCCACCGTGGCGTAGGCGCCGCCGTCCGCGCTGGCCCGTGTGCCCTCGTAGAGCGAGGTCCGGAAGGCGCCCGGCTCGACGATCAGCACCTTGACGCCGAACTCGGCGGCCTCGCCCGCGAGCGCCTCGGACATGCCCTCCAGGGCGAACTTGGTGCCGCTGTAGGCCGAGAAGCCGGGGAAGGACATCTGCCCGCCCATGCTGCTCATCTGCACGACGGCCCCCGAGCGCCGCTCCCGCATGGACGGCAGCACGGCCCGCACGAGCGCAGCGGGCCCGAACACGTGCACGTCGAACAGGTCGCGCAGTTCGTCGTCCGTGGTCTCCTCGAAGGCACCGACGTGCCCCCGGCCCGCGTTGTTGACCAGTACGTCGATCCGTCCGTGCCGTGCGATCACGTCCCGTACGGCCGGCCCGGCGGCGGAGACGTCGGCGACGTCGAGCCGCAGCGCCTCCACCTGGTCGGGGTGCGCGGCGACGAGGTCGTCGAGGCCCTCGGGCCGCCGCGCGGCGCCCACCACCACGTCACCGTCGGCGACCGCCGCCTCCGCGAGGGCCCGCCCGAGTCCGCTGCTCGCACCGGTGATCAGCCACACCTTGTTCATGACACCTCTCCTGAATCGGTTCGCGTCCAGGCTGCTCCCGGCGCCCACGGCCCGTCCAAGACCTACGCTGACAACCGATGGTTATGACGACGGACGTCCATGTACGCGACCTGCGCTACTTCGTCACGGTCGCCGAGGAACTGCACTTCACCCGCGCGGCCGAACGGCTGTACGTCTCCCAGCCCGCCCTGAGCAAGCAGATCCGGGCGCTGGAGCGGCAGTTGGGGGTGCAACTGCTGCGCCGGGACCGGCAGGGCGTGGAGCTGACCCCGGCCGGCGCGGAACTGCTGCCGCACGCCCGGAGGGTGATCGAGGCGTGGGCGGAGGGCGCGTCGGCGATGCGGGAGGCGCGGGCCGCGCTGCGCAGCACGCTGGTCGTGGGGATGAGCACCAGCCCCGGCCGTGGCGGTCTGCTCCCGGCGATCCGCTCCCGCTTCACGGCCGCGCACCCCGGGGCCACGGTCCGGCTGCGTCAGATCAGCTGGGAGGATCCGACGGCGGCCCTCGCGGACGGCGAGGCGGACGTGGCGTTCGTCTGGCTGCCCCTGCCCGACCAGGAGCGGTACGCCTGGACGGTGGTCGCCGAGGAGCCGCGCCTCGTCGCCCTCCCCGACAC
>NZ_WVUG01000049.1 GCF_017614965.1 Streptomyces griseorubiginosus
CTCCACCCCCGGCAGCCGCCACCACAGACGGGACAGCTCCTCGCGGGCCAGCGCGGCCGTGCCCACGGCGGCCACCGCCCCGCCGACGATCAGCGCACGGCGCCCCAGCCGCCGGTCGGCGTCGACGTCCCTCGTCCCGTCCCCCATGCGATCGCCCTTTCCGTCCCCCTGTGATCGTCAACGGATACTCGTGGGCTCCGGTTCCCGACGGCCCGTACTCTTGAAGGGTTATGACTGACACCCCGCAGCGCCCCCTCCGCGTCCTCGCCGCCATGTCCGGCGGGGTGGACTCCGCCGTCGCAGCCGCCCGCGCCGCCGAGGCCGGCCATGACGTGACCGGAGTCCATCTCGCGCTCTCCGCGAACCCGCAGTCCTTCCGCACGGGCGCGCGCGGATGTTGCACCATCGAGGACTCGCGCGACGCCCGCCGCGCCGCCGACGTCATCGGCATCCCGTTCTACGTCTGGGACCTCGCCGACCGCTTCCGCGAGGACGTCGTCGAGGACTTCGTCGCCGAGTACGAGGCCGGCCGCACCCCGAACCCGTGCCTGCGCTGCAACGAGAAGATCAAGTTCGCCGCCCTGCTCGACAAGGCGCTCGCCCTCGGCTTCGACGCCGTCTGCACCGGTCACTACGCCAAGGTGATCGTCAACCCGGACGGCTCCCGCGAGCTGCACCGCGCCTCCGACATGGCGAAGGACCAGTCGTACGTCCTCGGCGTGCTGGACGAGAGGCAGCTCGCACACGCCCTCTTCCCGCTCGGCGACACCGTGACGACCAAGGACGAGATCCGCGCCGAGGCCGAGCGCCGGGGACTCGCGGTCGCCAAGAAGCCCGACTCGCACGACATCTGCTTCATCGCCGACGGCGACACCCAGGGCTTCCTCGCCTCCCGTCTGGGCAGGGCGGAGGGCGACATCGTCGACGAGTCCGGCACCAAGGTCGGCACGCACGAGGGCGCCTACGGCTTCACCATCGGCCAGCGCAAGGGCCTGCGCATCGGCACCCCGGCACCGGACGGCAAGCCGCGCTACGTCCTCGACATCTCCCCGGTGAACAACACCGTGACGGTCGGCCCCGCCGCCTCCCTCGACGTCAGCGGCCTCACCGCGATCAAGCCCCGCTGGTGCGGCACGGCACCCTCCGGCCCCGGCACCTACACCGCCCAGCTGCGCGCCCACGGCGGCGAGACCGAGGTCCGCGCCGAACTCGTCGACGGCACCCTTGAGGTGACCTTCACCGAGCCGGTCCGCGGTGTCGCCCCCGGCCAGGCGATCGTCCTGTACGACGGCACGCGCGTGGTGGGCTCGGCGACGATCGCGACGACCACGCGCGCGTCCACGGCCGTCGCCTAACGGGCCGACGAGAAGAACTCCGCGAGCGCCGGCGCGAGCGCCTGCGGGTCCACCATGTGCGTCTGGCCCTCCAGCGTCCGGTACGTCCCGCGCGGCGCCGCCTCGGCCACCGCCCGGGCGGCCTCGCGCATCCAGGCGGGACTCGCGCCGCCTCCCAGGGACAGCACGGGCACCGTGATCGAGGCCAGCCGGTCCTGCGGCACCAGCCCGTCGCCCATCACGGCGTTGTCGTACGCCAGGCTCGGCGCGAGCGCCTCCATCCCGGGCCACATCGGGGACTGGCGGGCACCCTGGATCATCTCCTCGGCCAGTCCCGTCAGCCGCAGGAACAGCTCGACCGCGTCCCCGCGCCGGCCCTGCTCCAGCGCCTCGGTGAGGTGGTCGGTGTACTCGGCCCGCTCCTTCGCGCCGCCCTCGTAGACGGCGTACGGCACCTCGTACACGGCGACCTGACGCAGCGGCAGCCCGCTCGCCGCCGCCTCCAGGACCAGCGCGCCGCCCGACGAGTGGCCGTGCAGCGACGCCTCGCCGCCCACCGCCTCGATCAGCGCGGCCAGGTCCTCGACCTCGCGGGCGACCGCGTACGGCTGGGTGTCACCGCTTCCGCCCCGCCCCCGGCGGTCGTAGGAGACGACGGTGAAACGGTCCGCGAGGGGCACGGCGAACGGCGCCACCGTGGCCCCCGTCGACATCGCCCCGCTCACCAGGATCACCGCGGGGCCGTCACCGGTGCGTTGGTACGCGATGGGGGTCCCGTCGCGCGAAATGGTCTTCTTGTCCATGCCTCAGCAGACTGCCCGAAGGCGCGGAACTAATCGCTCACGACACCTCGACTTCGTAGAAGCAGAGGTGATCCTTGATCGGTGCCACGTCCGGCTTGGGGTCCGGGTACGCCCAGACGAGGTCCGCCGCGTCCGGCAGCGACCAGTAGGACGCCGTGCCCTTGAACGGGCAGTAGGTGTGCGTGTCGGAGGGCTGCAGCAGGTCGAGCCGTACGTCCTCCGGCGGGATGTAGTACCGGACCGGGCAGCCCGTCTCGCGCAGCACGAGGGCCTGGTCGCTCTCCGCCAGTACCTGGTCGCCGTGCACCACGCGCACGTGCTTCTCGCCCTGCTCAATGGTGATCTTGTGTCCTTCGGCCATGGAAGGAAGAGCGCTCGCGGGCCGCCGGTTCTTCCCGCGTACGGTGGGCCCATGCGAATCTGCGTCTTCCTCTCCGCCGCCGACCTCGACGACCGCTACACGCGTCCCGCGCGCGAGTTCGCGAAACTGCTGGGGGAGGGCGGGCACACCCTGGTGTGGGGCGGTTCCGACGTCGGCCTGATGAAGGTGGTCGCCGACGGTGTGCAGGAGGCGGGCGGACGGCTGTGCGGGGTCTCGGTGGACTTCCTGTCGGCCAAAGTGCGGCCGGGCGTCGAGGAGATGGTGATCGCCAAGGACCTCGCCGAGCGGAAGAGGCTCCTGCTGGAGAAGGCCGACGCCGTGGTGATCATGGTGGGTGGCACCGGCACGCTCGACGAGGCCACGGAGATCCTGGAGCTGAAGAAGCACGGCCACACCGACAAGCCGGTCGTGCTGCTCAACACCGCGGGCTTCTACGACGGCCTCAAGGAGCAGTTCCGGCGCATGGAGGACGAGGGCTTCCTGCCGCGTCCGCTGGCCGAGCTGGTGTACTTCGCCGAGGAACCGGTCGGTGCGCTGGCCTACCTCGAGGCTGTGACAGCAGCGGCCACCGCCGCGGGGCAGGGCATCGAGTAGGTGCCGGCGGGTGCGAGCATGGCGGACATGGCTACACATGTGATCACCGGAGCGGGTTCCGGCATCGGCGCGGCCGTCGCCCGCCGCCTCCACGCGCGCGGGGACGACCTCGTCCTGCACGCGCGCGACGCGGGCCGCGCGAAGGAGCTGGCGGCAGCGTTCCCCGGGGCGAAGACGCTGGTGGGCGACCTGGCCGACCCGGACAAGCTGTCCTGGGCCTTCTCCCACCAGTCGCTCCCGGACCGCGTGGACTGTCTGCTGCACATCGCCGGTGTGGTCGACCTCGGCCCGGTCGGCGAACTCACCCCCAAGTCCTGGCGCCACCAGCTCAACGTCAACCTGATCGCCCCCGCCGAGCTGACCCGCCACTTCCTGCCGCAGCTGCGGGCCGCCCGCGGTCACGTCCTGTTCGTCAACTCGGGCGCCGGGCTCAACGCGAGCCCCGACTGGTCCGCTTACGCCGCATCCAAGCACGGCCTGAAAGCCCTCGCCGACTCCCTGCGGGGCGAGGAACACGCCAACGGCGTCCGCGTGACCTCCGTCTATCCGGGCCGCACGGCCAGCCCCATGCAGGCCAAGGTCCACCAGCAGGAGGGCAAGGAGTACGACGCCTCGCGGTGGATCGACCCGGAGTCGGTCGCGACGACGATCCTGATGGCCCTCGACCTGCCCCGCGACGCCGAGGTCAACGACCTGACGGTGAGGCCGGGACGGTGACCGGGTTCCAGTTCGGCGCCGCCACCGGCGTCGGTTCGATGCCCGGCGGCGACGCACGGGAGGCCGCCAAGACCGTCACCGGCACCTTCGAGGACTTCCCCTTCCTGCCCGAGCTGCCCGCGCGCGGACCCGGCGCCGACATGATCGGCCGCACCGCCGGCATGCTGGTCGAGCTGTACGCGCGCGTGGAGCCCAGCGGCTGGCGGATCGGGGACCGGCCGGGCCGGGACACCAAGCGCGCCCGGTCCTGGCTCGGCGAGGACCTCGACGCACTGGAGGAGTTCACCCAGGGCTACGAGGGCCCGCTGAAGGTGCAGGCCGTCGGGCCCTGGACGCTCGCCGCCGCCCTGGAGCTGCGCAACGGGGAGTCCGCCCTGTCCGACGCCGGCGCCTGCCGCGACCTCGCCGGCTCCCTCGCCGAGGGACTGCGCCTGCACCTGGCGGAGGTCGGGCGCCGGGTGCCCGGCGCGCAGGTCGTCCTGCAGCTCGACGAGCCGTCCCTCACCGCCGTCCTGCGCGGCCAGGTCAGGACCGCCAGCGGCTACCGCACCCACCGGGCCGTGGACCGGCAGATCGCCGAGTCCGCACTCCGCGACGTCCTCGGGGTTCACAGCGACGGGCCCACCGTGGTCCACTCCTGCGCACCGGACGTCCCGTTCGCCCTGCTGCGCCGGGCGGGCGTGACGGCGGTCTCGTTCGACTTCGCCCTCCTCACCGAACGTGACGACGACACGATCGGTGAGGCGGTGGAAGGGGGTACCCGGCTCTTCGCCGGTGTCGTGCCGGGCACGGACGCGGCATTGTCAGACCCGGCAGGTAGCGTCATGGGTGTCAGGACGCTGTGGCGCAGGCTGGGGCTGCAACCGGGGCTTCTCGCGGAGGCGGTCACCATCACGCCGTCGTGCGGACTCGCGGGGGCCTCCCCGGAGTACGCGCGCCGGGCTCTCGCCCACTGCGTCCGGGCGGCGAGATCCCTCGCGGACAACCCAGAGTAACGGGAGGACAACACGGTGGCCGGCGACAAGCAAGCGGAGACGACGGTGCCCGCCGAGGCGCGGGAGAAGCACGCGAAGCTCGCTGAGCAGATCGAGGAGCACCGCTTCCGGTACTACGTGAAGGACGCTCCGGTCATCAGCGACGCGGAGTTCGACAAGCTCCTGAAGACTCTGGAGGCGCTGGAGGAGGAGCACCCGGAGCTGCGGACACCGGACTCGCCGACGCAGAAGGTCGCCGGCTCGTACGAGACGGAGTTCACGGCGGTCGAGCACCGCTCACGGATGCTGTCGCTGGACAACACCTTCAACGACGACGAACTCGCCGCCTGGGCCGACCGCATCCACCGGGAACTGGGCGAGCAGGACTACCACTTCCTGTGCGAGCTCAAGGTCGACGGCCTCGCGGTCAACCTGACGTACGAGCGCGGCCGCCTGGTGCGCGCGGCGACCCGCGGCGACGGCCGCACCGGCGAGGACATCACGCCCAACGTCCGCACGATCACGGAGATCCCGGACCGGCTGAAGGGCGACAAGGTCCCCGACGTCGTGGAGATCCGCGGCGAGGTCTACTTCCCGATGGAGAAGTTCGAGGAGCTCAACGCCCGCCTGGTCGAGGCCGGCGACAAGCCCTTCGCCAACCCGCGCAACGCGGCGGCCGGTTCGCTGCGCCAGAAGGACCCGCGAGTCACCGCCACCCGCCCCCTCCACATGGTCGTCCACGGCATCGGCGTCCTGGAGGGCTTCCAGGGCCTCACCCGCCTCTCCCAGGCCTACGATCTCCTCAAGGCCTGGGGCCTGCCCACCTCCCCGCACAACCGGGTGGTCGACGACCTCGACGGGGTACGGGAGTTCATCTCTTACTACGGCGAGAACCGCCATTCCGTGGAGCACGAGATCGACGGCGTCGTCGTCAAGCTCGACGAGATCCCGCTGCAGGGCCGGCTCGGTTCGACCTCCCGCGCGCCGCGCTGGGCGATCGCGTACAAGTACGCGCCGGAGGAGGTCAACACCAAGCTCATCAACATCCGCGTGGGTGTGGGCCGTACCGGCCGGGTCACGCCGTACGCGCAGGTCGAGCCGGTGACGGTGGCCGGTTCCGAGGTCGAGTTCGCGACCCTGCACAACCAGGACGTCGTCAAGGCCAAGGGCGTCCTCATCGGCGACACCGTGGTCCTGCGCAAGGCCGGCGACGTCATCCCGGAGATCCTCGGCCCGGTCGTCGACCTGCGCGACGGTAGCGAGCGGGAGTTCGTGATGCCGTCCGAGTGCCCCGAGTGCGGCACGGCCCTGAGGCCCATGAAGGAGGGCGACGTCGACCTGCGCTGCCCCAACGCCCGCACCTGCCCGGCCCAGTTGCGCGAGCGCCTGTTCTACCTCGCTGGCCGCAAGGCACTGGACATCGAGCACTTCGGGTACGTCGCGGCCGCTGCCCTCACCAAGCCGCTGGAGCCCGAGGAGCCGCCGCTGAAGGACGAGGGCGACCTGTTCGACCTCACCATCGAGCAGTTGCTGCCCATCAAGGCGTACGTCCTGGACCAGGACAGCGGCCTGCCCAAGCGGGACCCCAAGACGGGCGAGGAGAAGGTCGTCACGGTCTTCGCCAACCAGCAGGGCGAGCCGAAGAAGAACGCGGTCTCCATGCTGGAGAACATCGCCGCCGCCAAGCAGCGCCCGCTCGCCCGGGTGCTGACCGGCCTGTCGATCCGTCACGTCGGCCCGGTCGCCGCCGAGGCGCTGGCCCGTGAGTTCCGCTCGATCGAGCGCATCGAGCAGGCCACCGAGGAGGAGCTGGCGAACACCGACGGCGTCGGCGGGATCATCGCCGCCTCCCTCAAGGAGTGGTTCGCCGAGGAGTGGCACCAGGAGATCCTGCGCAAGTGGCGGGCCGCGGGCGTCCGTATGGAGGAGGAGAGCAGCGGTGAGGACGAGGGTCCGCGCCCGCTCGAGGGCATGACCGTGGTGGTCACCGGCACCCTCGAGCGCTTCACCCGCGACGGGGCGAAGGAGGCGCTGCAGAGCCGGGGAGCCAAGGTGACCGGTTCCGTCTCCAAGAAGACGTCCTTCGTCGTCGTGGGTGACAATCCTGGTTCCAAGTACGACAAGGCGATGCAGCTGAAGGTGCCCGTCCTGAACGAGGAGGGGTTCGACGTCCTTCTGGAACAGGGACCGGACGCCGCCGCCGAAGTTGCGCTTCCCACAGAGGAGTAGCGGTTGAAGGCCACCCGATCGGCGCATACCAGATGCATACGGGTGGCCGGGGCGCATTCGGGCAACCGTCCACGACCGCTGCCCGCGGAAGCCTTCTGCGGCCTACTGTTGAGATGTGCGCCTGCCGTGCCCAGCTGCGGTTGGGGCATCCCCGTTGTTCCTGAAGGGCTCTTCGGGAGCGGAGGGGAAGGGTTTTCCAACGCGGCGCCGTGGATGGATGTCGGACATCGGGCCGCCTGGCGTGGGCACCGCCGGCTGTGAGAGGGACGGGAATGGAACCGACCGAGAGCGCCGCCCCTGACTCACGGCTGCGCGGGCGCCGGGGCACCGGCGCCTGGCGGCCGAGTCGTTGGGCCGGGCGGCCCCCCGGGCATCCGGGCGGGGAGGGGCGCGTCACCGGACAGTACACCGCCACACAGGTGCGTGGTGTGCCCCAGCTCACCACCGGGCACCAGCCCGCGCTCCCGGACGAGGACCAGGAACGGCACCCGTCCTGGCCCACGCTGCCCGTGGGCGTCGTCGCGGCGGCCGCCCTCGTGCTCGGAGCCGGGTTCTTCCGGGCGTTCACCGGCACCCACGCCCTCTTCCCGTCCGGCACCGTCGGCTGGTCCCTGGCCGTGCTGACCGGCATCATCGTCGGCCACCTGGTGATGCTCGGCCGCTCCCGCTGGTGGGGCGGGACGGGTTCCGGCGCCGCCCTCACCCTCGCCGTCCTGCTGCTGTACGGCTGGGTACCGGCCGGCATGGTCAGCCTCACCGTCGTCGTGCTGGTCGGCATAGCCCGGCGCAACCGCTGGCGGCAGGGCGTGCTGCACGGCGCGGTGGACATCCTCGGCATTGGCGCGGGTGCCCTGGTGCTCGCCGCCTTCGGCCGTTTCCCGTCCGTCGAGAGGCCGTGGAACCCGGCGAGCTGGACGGTCTGCACCGCCCCCGAGGTGGTGCTGGTCGCCGCCGCCTATCTTCTGGTCACCCGGACCCTGCTCTGGTACCTGCACGCCCCGCGGAACCGCGGACTGCCGACCGTCGCCCGTACCGCCCTGGTCAGACAGGGCCTGGTCGCGGTCGCGCTGCTCGGTATCGCCCCGCTGGTGTGCGTGGTGGCCGTCGCCCGGCCGGTGCTGCTGCCGCTGTTCGCCATCCCGCTGATCGCCCTCGACTCCACCCTGTGGATAGCCCGGGCCCGGGCCGAGGAACAGCTGCGCGACCCGCTGACCGGACTGCCCAACCGGCAGTGGCTGCTGGAGCGCATCTGGACCGCGCTGGACGACGCCGAGCGGATCGGCGCACGGTCCGCGCTGATGCTGATCGACCTGGACCGCTTCCGGTCCGTCAACGACACACTCGGGCATCTCGCCGGGGACCGGCTGCTGCTGCAGATAGCCGACCGGCTGCGGCTCGCCCTGCCGCGCGGGGCGGAGGCCGCGCGGCTGGGCGGCGACGAGTTCGCCGTTTTACTGCCGGTCGCCGACTCGACCACGTCCGCGACCCGGGTGGCGCGGGGGCTGGTGTCCGCGCTGAGCTCCCCGCTCGACCTCGACGGGCTCACCCTCGTCCTGGAGGCCAGTGCGGGCGTCGCCGTCTTCCCCGACCACGCGCTGGACGCCGAGGGGCTGTTGCGCCGGGCCGACGTGGCGATGTACCAGGCGAAGCGGGACCGGACGGGCGTCGAGGTCTACGAGTCGAAACGGGACTCCAACACACCGGACCGGCTCGGGCTGCTCGGTGATCTGCGCCGGGCACTGGACGCGCACGAGGTGCAGCTGCACTACCAGCCCAAGGTCCGCTTCGACGGGCAGGTGGCCGGGCTCGAGGCGCTGGTGCGCTGGGTGCATCCCGAGCGCGGGAAGGTGCCGCCGGACGAGTTCATAGCGATCGCCGAGTCGTCGGGGCTGATGCCCCACCTCACCGAGTACGTGCTGGAGACGGCGCTCGGACAGGTGGCGGCATGGCGGGCGCAGGGCCTGCACGTGCCGGTCGCCGTGAACGTGTCCCCGCGGGACGTCCACACACCCGGGTTCGCCGGCTCGGTGGCGGCACGTCTGGCCCGGCACGGAGTTCCCGCGGGAGCGCTCCAACTGGAGATAACGGAACACGTCCTCCTGGAGGACCCGCAGCGCGCCGCCGACACCCTCGCCGCACTCACCGGGCACGGCGTGAAGATGTCGCTGGACGACTTCGGCACCGGCTATTCGTCGCTGGTGCATCTGCGGCGGCTGCCGGTCAGCGAGCTGAAGATCGACCGCTCCTTCGTGGCCCGGCTGGCCGTCGACCCCGAGGACGCCGAGATCGTCCGCTGCACCGTCGACCTCGCCCATTCGCTGGGCCTGCTGGTCGTCGCCGAGGGCGTCGAGGACGACGAGACCTGGGAACGGCTGCGCGACCTCGGCTGTGACGCCGTACAGGGCTGGCTGGTCGCGGCCGCGATGCCGCCGGAGGAGACGACGGCGTGGCTGCGGGCCCGGGGCTCCCGGGGCTGGCAGCGGCCCCGGGCCGCTCTCCCGGCCGCCGAGTAGTCCTCCCGGCCGCCCGGCCGCAATCCGAGACGGTTCGGAGCTTCCTCAGAGCGCCGCCGTGAAGTGTCCGACCAGCAGGGCCAGCCGCTGCTCATGGGCCGCCTCCGGCAGCCGTCCGCTGCGCATCAGCGTGACCAGCCCGTGCAGTCCGGCCCAGTACGTCTCCGCCAGCAGGCCCGTGTCCTCGCCCTCGGCCGCGATCGGCTCGACCACCGCGGCCAGTTCCCGGAACGCCTCCCACAGCGGTTCCGGAGCCTCGGGTGTGGCGAACGGCAGGTCCACGGCGAGGGTGAACATCGCGTCGTAGAGAGCCGGGCGCCGCCGACCGAACGACGTGTACGCCTCGGCCACCGCCGCAAGCGCGTCCCGTGGGTCCTTCGCCGCCGTACGCGCCGCGCGCAGCTCCACCGCCAGGTCCGCGCAGCCCTGCACCGCGACCGCCGCCATGATCGCGTCCTTGCCCTTGAAGTGGCTGTAGAGGACCGGCTGGCTGTACTCGATCTCAGCGGCCAGCCGGCGCGTCGTCACCGCGTCCCAGCCCTCCGTCTCGGCCAGTTCCCGGGCGGCCGTGACGATCAGCCGCTCGCGTTCCGCTCGTTCGCGCTCCCGGCGCGTCTGAATCGACATGCCAGGAATTCTAGCAGCGCTAGCCAATCTGTCGATGCTCTGCTAGCTTCGCTCTTGTCGCTAGCGTTGCTAGCAAAACGACGAAGGAGAGCGAACATGACCGTCACCGCCTACACCCTGGCCGTCCTGCTCAACGTGTTCTGCCTGTTCCTCGGCTACCGGTTCCTGTTCCAGCCGGGCCCGGCCGCCGCCGGCTACGGCGTCCCGGCCGACCCCGCGGGCGACGCCGGGGCCTACCTCTCGATCAAGGGGCTGCGGGACGGCACGCTCGGCGTGGTCGGCCTCGCCGTGCTGGCCGGCGCCGGCGCGCACGCGGAGGCCTGGCTCATGCTGAGCGTGGCCCTCATCCCGTTCGGCGACTGCCTGATAGTCCTGCGCAACGGCGGCGCCAAGGCCGTGGCGTACGGGGTTCACTTCGCCACGGCGATCATTGTCCTGATCAGTGCCGGACTGCTCTTCGCGGTCTGACGGCACCCGCAGACGAGACCATTCGCAGACGACACCATCCGCAGACCAGACCATTCGCAGACAAGACAGGGGGAACCGAGATGTCGCTGTTCGTACCGAAGTTCGACGAGACCGTTCTGGTCCGTGACGCCGAGGCCGAGGTGCTCGGGGGCGACCCCGTGGCCGTACGGCTGCTGGCCGACAGCAGTGCCAGCGGCGGCGCGCTGTCCACCGTGCGCGTCACCCTCGCCGAGGGCGCCGACGGCGCCCGCCCGCACACGCACCACAACTCCGCCGAGATGTTCTACCTGCTCGACGGCACCGCCGAGGTCCTCTCCGGCGACGACGTCGTCACCGCCGAGCGCGGCGACCTGATCATCGTCCCGCCGGACCGCCCGCACGCCTTCGCCGCCGCCCCGGGCGCCCCGGCGGACCTGCTCATCGTCATCACCCCGGGCGTCGAACGGTTCGAGTACTTCCGCCACCTGCAGCGCATCCGCCTGGGCGAGCTCACCCCGGAAAGCCTGCTGGAGGTCCAGGATCTGTACGACAACCACTTCCTGCACAGCCCGGCCTGGGACGCCCGCCACTGAGCGGGAAACCGTTTAACGGCGAGTGGCCCCCGCCCCCTAGGATTGGGGCTTGTCGGCACATTCCCGTCTGCCGCGCGACGCCTGGCACGCACTCCCCCACTGCCCAAAAGGCGTGGGGGCACCCCCAGCAGCGTTGCCGAATCGTCCACGTGGCTCCGCCACGAGGACGCTCCGGCGCCTTGCGATCGCACGCACCAGACGCCGCGCGGCCCGCCCTCCGGGCGGACGACGGGAATGCGCCGACAAGCCCCAGCCCCAAACCACACACACTCACCCCAGAGGAACGCTGCATGCCTGGCATCACGCGCGAGGAGGTCGCCCACCTCGCCCGGCTGGCGCGTCTGGAGCTGAAGCCCGAAGAGCTCGAACACTTCGCGGGACAGCTGGACGACATCATCGGCGCGGTGGCCCGCGTCAGCGAGGTCGCCGACCAAGACGTACCGCCGACCTCGCACCCGCTCCCGCTGACGAACGTCATGCGGGCGGACGAGGTCCGTCCGTCGCTCACCCCCGAGCAGGCGCTCTCCGGCGCCCCGGCCCAGGAGCAGCAGCGTTTCAAGGTGCCGCAGATCCTGGGGGAGGACTGACCATGACGGACCACATCATCAAGCTGACCGCTGCCGAGACCGCCGCGAAGATCGCCTCAGGCGAGCTCACGGCCGTCGAGGTCGCCGAGGCCCACCTCGCCCGGATCGAGGCCGTCGACGAGAAGGTGCACGCCTTCCTGTACGTCGACCGCGAGGGCGCCCTCGCCCAGGCCCGGGCCGTGGACGACAAGCGCGAGCGGGGCGAGAAGCTCGGTCCGCTCGCGGGCGTCCCGCTGGCGCTGAAGGACATCTTCACCACCGAGGGCATCCCGACGACCGTCGGCTCGAAGATCCTCGAAGGCTGGATCCCGCCGTACGACGCCACCCTCACCAAGCGTCTCAAGGCGGCGGACGTCGTCATCCTCGGCAAGACCAACATGGACGAGTTCGCCATGGGGTCCTCCACCGAGAACAGCGCGTACGGGCCGACCGGCAACCCCTGGGACCTCACCAGGATCCCCGGCGGCTCCGGCGGCGGCTCCTCCGCGGCCCTCGCCTCCTTCCAGGCGCCGCTCGCCATCGGCACCGACACCGGCGGCTCCATCCGCCAGCCGGCCGCCGTCACCGGCACGGTCGGCGTGAAGCCGACGTACGGAGCGGTGTCCCGCTACGGCATGGTGGCGTTCTCCAGCTCCCTCGACCAGGGCGGCCCCTGCGCCCGTACGGTCCTGGACGCGGCCCTGCTGCACGAGGTCATCGCCGGGCACGACCCGCTGGACTCCACCTCGATCGACGCCCCGGTCCCGCCGGTCGTCGAGGCCGCCCGCAACGGCAGCGTCGAGGGCATGCGCGTCGGTGTCGTCAAGCAGTTCCGCGGCGAGGGCTACCAGGCCGGCGTCATCCAGCGGTTCGACGAGTCGGTCGCGTTGTTGAAGGAGCTGGGCGCCGAGATCGTCGAGCTGGACTGCCCGTCCTTCGACCTCGCGCTGTCGGCGTACTACCTGATCGCGCCGAGCGAGTGTTCCTCGAACCTCGCCCGCTTCGACGGCCTGCGTTACGGCCTGCGGACCGGCGACGACGGCAGCCACTCGGCCGAGGAGGTCACGTCGATCACCCGTGAGGCGGGCTTCGGCCCCGAGGTCAAGCGCCGCATCATGCTCGGCACCTACGCCCTGTCGAGCGGCTACTACGACGCCTACTACGGCTCCGCCCAGAAGGTCCGCACGCTCATCACGCGCGACTTCGAGAAGGCCTTCGAGCAGGTCGACGTGATCGTCTCGCCGACCACGCCGACCACCGCCTTCCCGATCGGCGAGCGCGCCGACGACCCGATGGCGATGTACCTGGCCGACCTGTGCACCATCCCGACCAACCTGGCGGGCAACGCGGCCATGTCGCTGCCCTGCGGGCTCGCCCCGGAGGACAACCTCCCGGTCGGTCTGCAGATCATCGCCCCGGCGCTGAAGGACGACCGTCTCTACAAGGTCGGCGCCGCGGTCGAGGCCGCCTTCGTGGAAAAGTGGGGGCACCCGCTGCTCGAGGAGGCTCCGTCGCTGTGACCAAGACAGGCAAGACGCTGACCAAGGCGCAGGACTTCAAGAAGTCCAAGTCCGGTCTGTACGTGTCCATCGCCACCACCGCCTTCGGCGCGCTCGGTGTCGCCAAGCGGATCAGGAAGGCGCGGTCCGAGCAGGACACGCTGCGGCTGATCGACGCGACCGTGGCCGCCGTCGGCATCGTCACCGGCCTCGCCGTCCTGTACCGCGAGCTGAAGCGGCTGGGCGACGACGACGTCCTGCTGGGCTGAGAGGGAAGTTTCACCGTGACCACCACGACCGACCTGGTGTCGTACGAGGACGCGCTGGCGTCGTACGACCCCGTCATGGGCCTCGAGGTCCATGTCGAACTCGGCACCAAGACCAAGATGTTCTGCGGCTGTTCGACCGAGCTGGGCGCCGAGCCCAACTCGCAGACCTGCCCGACCTGCCTCGGCCTGCCCGGCTCCCTGCCGGTCGTCAACGCGACCGGCGTCGAGTCCGCGATCAAGATCGGTCTCGCGCTGAACTGCGAGATCGCCGAGTGGTGCCGCTTCGCCCGGAAGAACTACTTCTATCCGGACATGCCGAAGAACTTCCAGACCTCCCAGTACGACGAGCCGATCGCCTTCAACGGCTACCTCGACGTCCAGCTGGAGGACGGCGAGACCTTCCGCGTGGAGATCGAGCGCGCCCACATGGAGGAGGACACCGGCAAGTCCACCCACGTGGGCGGTGCGACGGGCCGCATCCACGGCGCCTCGCACTCGCTGCTGGACTACAACCGGGCCGGCATCCCGCTGATCGAGATCGTCACCAAGCCGATCGTCGGAGCGGGCGACCGCGCCCCGGAGGTGGCGAAGGCGTACGTCCGTGAGCTGCGCGAGGTCATCAAGGCGCTCGGTGTGTCGGAGGCCCGCATGGAGATGGGCCAGATGCGCTGCGACGTGAACCTCTCGCTGATGCCCAAGGGCAGCGACAAGTTCGGCACCCGCTCCGAGACGAAGAACGTCAACTCGCTGCGGTCCGTGGAGCGCGCGGCCCGCTTCGAGATCCAGCGGCACGCGGCCGTGCTGTCCTCCGGCGGCACGATCGTGCAGGAGACCCGGCACTTCCACGAGGACACGGGGTCCACGACCTCGGGCCGTGTGAAGGAGGAGGCCGAGGACTACCGGTACTTCCCGGAGCCGGACCTGGTGCCGGTCGCCCCGTCCCGTGAGTGGGTCGAGGAGATCCGGGCGGGGCTGCCTGAGCTGCCGCTGGCCCGCCGCAACCGGCTGCTCGCCGAGTGGGGCATCTCCGCCACCGACATGCAGGCCATCCTCAACGCCGGTGCGCTGGACCCGATCGTCGCCACGATCGACGCCGGGGCCGACGCGGCCTCCGCCCGCAAGTGGTGGATGGGCGAACTGGCGCGCAGCGCCAACGAGTCGGGGGTCTCCCTCGACGAACTCGCCATCACCCCGGCGCAGGTTGCCCGGGTCACCGAGCTGGTCGCGAAGGGTGATCTGAACGACAAGCTGGCCCGCCAGGTCATCGAGGGCGTCCTCGCGGGCGAGGGCACCCCGGACGAGGTCGTCGACAAGCGCGGCCTGAAGGTCGTCTCCGACGAGGGCGCCCTGACCGCCGCCGTCGACGAGGCCATCGCCGGCAACCCGGGCGTCGCCGACAAGATCCGCGGCGGCAAGGTGGCCGCGGCCGGCGCCCTGGTGGGCGCCGTCATGAAGGCGACCCGCGGCCAGGCGGACGCGGCCCGCGTCAAGGAGCTGATCCTCGAGAAGCTGGGCGTCAGCGAGGGCTGAGGTTCGTGCGGTACGGCCCCGGAGGGGTGAACCTCCGGGGCCGTACGCCTACGTGCGGCGTCCCACGACCCGTACGAAACCCAGGGTGCGGCCCTCGTCGGCCCGTACCATCTCGGCTACCCGGCGGGCCATCGTGCGGTGGAACTCCTCCGGGCTCTCCTCGGCGACCACCTCGCACCACGTGAGCCAGTCGCGCCAGCCGTCCTGAAGCCAGTCGGCCGTCTCGACGTGGACGGCACCGCTGCGGGTCCAGTGGCGGCGCCACCACTCCGCGGAGTGCCAGCACCAGAAGTCGGGCTCCCACCAGGCCCGCAGATGCTCGGGCGGCTCGGCCCCCTCCGGTTCCTCGCGCAGGGCCGGTACGACGATCCCGATCCGCCCGCCGGGCTTCAACAGCCTGGTCAGGGTGGGCAGATAGAGATCGTCGGTGCCGAAGTACTGGTAGGCGTCGATCGACACGATCGCATCGAAACCGCACTCCCCGAAGGGCAGGTCGTGCGCCTCGGCGTGCACGGGCAGCACCCGGTCGGCGAACCCGGCCTCGGCGATGCGCCGGGCGTTGTCGTCGGGCGCGACCCACAGGTCGGCCGCGGTGACCTGGGCGTGGAACTCCCGGGCCAGGAAGACCGACGTCATCGCCCGGCCGCAGCCCAGGTCGAGGACGCGCGCGCAGGGGCGCAGGGTGTCCAGGCCGAGGGCGGGGGCCAGCCATTCCAGCAGCCACAGGGCGTTGGGGCCCATCTGGTTGTCGACGGTCCAGGGTGCGTCGTACTGGCTGCTGAGGGGATAGAGCGGGTGGGTCACACGGTCAGTGAGACGGTCGTCCGTGGTCCTGTTGTCGGACATCGGTGAACGGGCTCCTCATGATCCTCGTAGTGAAAGGCGATGCGTAGGAGCTCGGTCGGACCTTCAAACAACGCACCCGCTTCGGTCGTCGGCGAGGAGCCGGTGACGGCTGACCAGCGGAAGCTAGCAGCTGTCCGCGCCGTCCCGCAGCCGGATTCCGCCGAGGACGCGCACCGGGCCCGCTGGACGGCGGCCACCACCGGAGTGCTGCTGGCCCTCGCCGGAGTGGCCGCCGCGGTGGTGCGGGCCCTGAACGCCGCACCGGCACTCGTGCCGGCCGCCTACGGCCTCGGTGCCGCGGTGTGCGCGCTGGCGGGGGTGCTGGGCTCCCGGGGGCGCACCCGGCGGGCGCTGTGGCTGCTGGTCGCCGGGGCGATGGTGATGGCGCTGGGGGACCAGCTCGACTGAGGTGACAGAGTGTTCGTTACTGTCCTGTGATCTGCCTCCCACTCTTGTGAATAACCCCACGAATGGCGTAAACGATCACTTCTGCCTGCAAGAGTGGTCCTCGCATTGCTCATGCGTTCTTTGCGGGCTGTTCATGTTGTGAACGACTTCTTCCCGGTCAAAGATCCACATATCGTCCCCTGGGAGCTCGTTCGTGGCAGCCCTTGCACGTTGGTGTGTCCGGCACCGCCTGGTCGCGGTCGTGGTGTGGCTCCTCGCCTTCGGCGGGGTCACCGCCGCCGCCGCGGTCACCGGCTCCGCGTACTCGAACGACTACGAGGCCCCCGGCACCGAGTCGGGCGCCGCCACCGAGCTGCTGCAGCGGGGCTTCCCGGGACTCGGCGGGGACAGCGACACCGTCGTCTGGCACGTGACCTCGGGCAGCGTGCGCGCCGCCGACGTCGAACAGACCATGACCGGCACCCTGGACAAGATCGCGGACCTGCCCGGAGTGGCCTCCGTGAGCAGTCCGTACGACGGCCAGGGCGCGGGCCGGATCAGCGCCGACGGGCACACCGCGTACGCCACGGTCACCTTCGACCACGGCGCCGAGGACATCAAGAAGTCCGAGGCCGAGGCGGTCGTGCACACCGCGAAGGCCGCGGACGGCGACGGGCTCCAGGTCGAACTCGGCGGCAGCGCCGTCGCGCTCACCGAGTCGACCGGCGGGCACACCGCCGAGATCGTCGGCGTGGCCGTCGCCGCGGTCGTGCTGTTCCTCGCCTTCGGCTCGCTCGCCGCGTCCGTGCTGCCCATCGCGACCGCGCTGGTCGGCGTCGGCACCGCGTACTCGGGGATCGGGCTGCTCGGGCACGCCATGACCGTCGCCGACTTCGCGCCCATGCTCGGCATGCTGATCGGGCTGGGCGTCGGCATCGACTACGCGCTGTTCATCGTCACCAGACACCGGCGCGGACTCAAACGCGGGCTCTCGGTCACCGAGGCCGTCACCAACGCCGTGGCGACCACCGGACGAGCCGTGGTCTTCGCGGGTGCCACCGTTTGCATCGCGCTGCTGGGCATGCTGATCCTGCGGCTCGGCTTCCTCAACGGCGTCGCGATCGCCGCCTCCCTGACCGTCGTCCTGACGGTCGCCGCCTCCGTCACGCTGCTGCCCGCCCTGCTGTCCCTCATCGGCATGCGCGCCCTGAGCCGGCGCGAGCGGCGACGGCTGGAGGACCACGGCCCCCAGCCGGAGCTGCCCACCGGGTTCGCGCACCGCTGGTCGGCGTTCGTGGAGCGCCACCCCAAGGTGCTCGGCGTCGTCGCGCTGGCCGTGATGACGCTCCTCGCGCTGCCCACGCTCTCCCTCCACCTCGGCACCTCCGACCAGGGCAACGACCCGAGGACGTCCACCACCCGCCAGGCCTACGACCTTCTCGCCGACGGCTTCGGCCCCGGCGTCAACGGCCCCCTCACCCTGGTGACCCACGTCGACGGCGCCGAGGACAAGCTCACCCTCGACAACCTCGACGCCACCATCCGCACCACCGAGGGCGTCGCCTCGGTGACCCCGGTCACCTACAACAGCGGCGGCGACACCGCCTACTTCACGATCGTCCCGGCCTCGGAACCGCAGTCGCAGAAGACCAGCGACCTCGTCGACCGGCTGCGCACCGAGGTGCTGCCGCGCGCCGAGACCGGCACCACCCTCGACATCCAGGTGGGCGGTGTGACCGCCTCGTATGACGATTTCGCCGCCGTCATCGTCGGCAAGCTGCCGCTGTTCGTCGGCGTCGTCATCGGACTGGGCTGTCTGCTGCTCCTGATGGCCTTCCGGTCCATCGGCATCCCGGTGAAGGCCGCCGCGATGAACGTCGCCGCGGTCGCCGCCGCCTTCGGCGTCGTCGTGGCGATCTTCCAGTGGGGCTGGGGGAGCGAACTGCTGGGCCTCGGGCGCGCGGGCCCCATCGAGCCCTTCCTCCCCGTGATCATGGTGTCGGTCCTCTTCGGGCTCTCCATGGACTACCAGGTCTTCCTGGTCAGCCGGATGTACGAGGAGTGGCTGGAGACCGGGGACAGCCGACGGGCCGTCCGCGTCGGTCTCGCCGAGACCAGCCGGGTGATCAACTCCGCGGCCGTCATCATGATCTCGGTCTTCCTGGCCTTCGTCCTCAGCGGCGACCGCGTGATCGCGATGTTCGGCATCGCCCTCGCCTCCGCCGTCGCCCTCGACGCCTTCGTCCTGCGCACGCTGCTCGTCCCGGCCCTCATGCACCTGCTCGGCGGCGCCAACTGGTGGCTGCCCCGCTGGCTCGACCAGCGCCTGCCCCGCATCAGCATCGAACCGCCCGAGTGCCGCGCCGCCCATGAAAGGCTGGCCGCCGCGACGGACGCCGAGGTGGCGGACGTCCTGGCGGAGGGGGAGCAGCGCGATGTACGCGATATCACTGGGTGACGGCGCCGAACTGCGGCCGCTGGAACCCTGGCACGCCGCGGAGTTCCTGGCGCACCTGGAGCGCGGCCGGGAGTTCATCGGACGGTTCATCCCGTTCGGCGCCCAGGTCGTCGACGCGGCATCCGCCCGCGAGACGCTCCAGCGCTACGCCGACCAGCGCGCCGCCGACACCGCCTCCCACCACGGGATCTGGCTGGACGGGAAACTCGTCGGCGGGGTGCTCACCCTGCACTTCGACGCCGCGACCGGCAACGCCGAGGTCGGTTGCTGGCTGGAGCCCGCCGCGACCGGGCGGGGCCTGGTCACCCGAGCGATGCGGATCCTGATCGACTGGGCGGTGGAGGAGCGCGGCATCCACCGCGTCGAATGGGTCGCCGCCTCCGGCAACGTGCCCAGCATCGACGTCGCCCGGCGCCTGGGCATGACCCGCGATGGCGTACGGCGCCAGGCACACCCCTATGGTGGGGTGCGGCACGACCTCGAGGTGTGGTCGATCCTCGCTCCCGAGTGGCGTGAAGCACGCGCGCGTGCCGAACACAACGATCATTAAGACCCCTCTCAGAGAGCGTCCGTACGGTGCCAGACATGGGAACCAAGACAGTTGACGAGGCCGGCACGACCGAGGCCGCCGAAGTGAAGCGCGACGAGGAGGCGGTGGACGCCACCCCGACCGAGGCCACGACCGAGGAGGAGCAGCCCGGGACCGACGAGGTGGCCGCGGCGGGCACCGACGAGGAGGCGGGCCCCACCGGCGTCGGCCAGGGCGCGGGGGCGGTCGTCTCCGCCGCGCTGGGCCTCGTCTCGCTGACCGGCAGCTGGATCGGCACGGTCGCCGCCGCCCGCCAGACGCTCGTGGGCCAACTGCAGACCTCGTCCTCGGCGAGCGTCGCCAAGCAGGTCAAGGCGGTCTACGGCGACGCGTGGCAGACCAGCGCCCTGTGGGGCGGCGTCTTCGCGCTGCTCGCCCTGGTCGTCGGCGTCGTCGTCCTCGCCCGTCCCGCCTTCGGCTTCCCCGGCAAGCCGCAGGCCGCGTGGATCAAGTCGGTCGCCTGGGGCGGTGTCGCCCTCGGCGTCATCGGCCTCCTCCTGGCCGTCCTCAAGTACACCGACGTCCTGCTCGGCCTGCCCTCCGCCGGCTGAATCGACGCAGGTCCCGAGGGGTCTCAGACCATCTGTAAGCACCTTACGGAGCGTCTGAGGCCCCTTCCGCGCGTCTAAGGCCCCAGGGGCCGCCGAAGATGCGGAACTCTCCCGATGTGGCCCACCCCCCTTGGAGACGAAGGTTGAGGCATCGCAGAAAGCGAAGCCCAATCCGCCTCTCTCAAGGGACCGAGGGACACACCATGTACGAGTACGAGATCTCGCAGCTCCGTTCCGCCGAACTGATCCGTCAGGCCGACCAGGAGCGTCTGGCCCGCGAGGCCGCCAAGGGCCGCCGCGCCGCCCGCCGCGAGGCACGCCACGCCGCGGAGGACGAGTCCCATACCCCGCGCCTGCGCAGGCTCCGGTCGGCTCGCGCGGCATGAGCCCGGTACGCCTCGAGGACGGCCCCGCGGGGGAGGGCCGCCCTCGAGGAAACGACCGCAGCACCCCGCGAACGCCCTCACCGCACCTGCCCGCGGTGGGGGCCGCGGTGCGTACGCTCCCCGTCGCTCCGGGGAAAACCGGTGCCGTCCTGTCGTACCCCCATGCGATGCTCGCCCTCGTGGAGACCAGGTCCGTAAGTCGGGTGTTCGTCGGCCGAGCCGAAGAGCTCGGGACGCTGAACGACGCGCTCGCCCGTGCCGCCGCGGGCGAACCGCAGGCGCTGCTGATCGGCGGGGAGGCCGGGGTCGGCAAGACGCGGCTGGTCGAGGAGTTCGCCACCGCGGCCTGCCGCGAGGGCGCGGTCGTCGCACTCGGCGGCTGTGTGGAGATCGGCGCCGACGGCCTGCCCTTCGCCCCCTTCTCCACCGCCCTGCGCGCCCTGCGCCGCGAACTGCCCGGGGAACTCGCCTCCGCTGCCGCCGGACAGGAGGAGGAACTGGCCCGCCTGCTGCCCGAACTCGGCGAGGCCTCCGGCGGCCGGCACGACGAGGAGGGCATGGCCCGTCTCTTCGAACTCACCGCCCGTCTGCTGGAGCGCGTCGCGGCCGAGCGCACCGTCGTCGTCGCCCTGGAGGACCTGCACTGGGCCGACGCCTCCACCCGCCATCTGCTGGCCTACCTCTTCCGCACCCTGCGCACCGGCCGGCTCGTCGTCCTCGCCACCTACCGCGCCGACGACATCCACCGCCGCCACCCACTGCGCCCCCTGCTCGCCGAACTCGACCGCCTGCGCACCGTCCGCCGCGTGGAACTCGCCCGCTTCAACCGGCAGGAGGTCGGCCGCCAGATCGCCGGCATCCTCGCCGCCGAACCGGACCCCGACCAGGTCGACGCCATCTTCGAACGCTCCGACGGCAACGCCTTCTTCGTCGAGGAACTCGCCGTCGCCGCCCACGAGGGCTGCTGCACCGGCCTCACCGACTCCCTGCGCGACCTGCTCCTGGTGCGCGTCGAGGGCCTGCCCGAGAGCGCCCAGCGGGTCGCCCGGATCGTCGCCGAGGGGGGCTCCACCGTCGAGTACCGCCTCCTGGCCGCCGTCGCCCGGCTCGCCGAGGACGACCTCATCGAGGCGCTGCGGGCCGCCGTGGGCGCCAACATCCTGCTCGCCACGCCCGCCGGGGACGGCTACCGCTTCCGCCACTCCCTGGTCCGCGAGGCCGTCAGCGACGACCTGCTGCCCGGCGAGCGCTCCCGCCTCAACCGCCGCTACGCCGAGGCCCTGGAGGCCGACCCCACCCTGGTCCCGGCCGACGAACGGGTCATGCGCCTGGCCAGCTACTGGTACCACGCCCACGACGCCGCGAAGGCCCTGCCCGCCGTCCTCGACGCCGCCGTCGCGGCCCGCTGCCGGCACGCCTACAGCGAGCAACTGCGGCTCCTGGAACGGGCGATGGAGCTGTGGGACACCGCCCCCGAGGACGTACGGGCCGCCCTGCGCCTCGGTGACTACTGCGAGGTCTACGCCCCCTGCGGCTGCGATCCGGCCACCACCCCGCTGCACTTCCTCGACCTCATGGCCGAGGCCGCCGGCGCCGGCCGGCTGTGCGGGGAGCGGGAACGCGCCCTGAAGATCACCAAGCGAGCGCTGCATTTGCTGGAGGACGAGGACGATCCGCTGCGGGCCGCCTGGTTCTGGGTCCAGCGCTCCCGTCTCGTACAGGCCCTGGCCCGCGGCGACGGCTGGCGGGAGCTGGCCACCGCCCAGGACCTGGTGCGCGGTCTGCCGCCCTCCGAGGTGCACGCCGAGGTCCTCGCCCATGCCGCCGGCTGGGCGATGCTGCACGAACCCGGCCCTGACGCCCTCTCGGCCGCCGAGCGCGCCGTGGAGTACGCGCGCATGGTCGGCGCCCGGGAGATCGAACTCAACGCCCGCCTCACCCTCGGCGGCCTCATGGTCGACGCCGGCTCGGTCGAGTCCGGCCTCGCCGAGATGTACGAGGTCAAGGAACGGGCCCTGGAGGAAGGTGTCGCCGTCGTCGCCGGCCGGGCCTACGTCAATCTGCCCTCCGCCCTCGACTCGGTCGGCCGCACCCGGGAGGCCGTGCCGCTCCTGAAGGAGGGCCTCGCCTTCACCCGGAGGTTCGGTCTGCTCGAATCGGAGGCCTGGGTGTGGGCCAACCTCTCCGAGTCGACGTACTCCCTGGGCCTGTGGGACGAGGCCGCCGACGCCGCGGCGGGCGCCCTGCGGGTGGGGCACAGCGCGAAGCCCCAGGGCAGCGGCGCCATGTGCCTGGCGCACCTCGCCCTCGGCCGCGGCGACCTCACGGAGGCGGCCCGCCAACTGGCCGCCGCCCGGGACTTCCTGGGCACCCACGACCCCATGCCCCAGCACACACTGCTCCTCTCCCGCATCGCCATCGGCGTCGCCGCGGGCGAGGGCCGCCTGCCGGACGCCCGCGCCGAACTCGCCCGCGCCCTGGACGCCGGGATGCCGCCGGGCACCCAGCGCGACGGCTGGCCCCTGCTGCTCGCCGCCGCGACCGCCGAGGCCGACGCCCGCGCGCTGCCCGCCGCCGCCCGGGACCGGGCCGCCGTGCTGGACCGGATCCGCGACGCGGCCAAGAAGACCACCACCGACGCCCCCCTCTGGCTCGCCCACGAGAAGTGGGTGCGGGCCGAGGTCTCCCGCGCCGAGGACGAGGACACCGCCGACACCTGGTCGGACGTGGTCACCGCCTTCGAGTGCCTGGACCGGCCCTACGACCTCGCCCGTGTCCGTCTCCGCCTCGCCGGTGCCCTGCTGCGGGACGGCGGCGAGGACGAGCGCGACCGCGCCGCCGAACTGCTCCGTCTCGCCCACGCAGTCGCCGGCCACCTCGGCGCCCGCCCGCTCGCCGAGGCCGTCGCGCTGCTCGCCCAGCGCGCCCGGCTCGCCCTGCACCGCGTCCCGGACCAGCGGCCCGCCGACCCGGTCGAGGCCCTCGGGCTCACCAGCCGCGAACGCGACGTCCTGCGCCTGGTCGCCGCCGGACGCACCAACCGGCAGATCGCCGAGCAGCTCTTCATCTCCCCTAAGACGGCCAGCGTCCACGTCTCGAACATCCTGGCCAAGCTCGGCGTCTCCGGAAGGGGAGAGGCCGCGGCGGTGGCGCACCGGGTCGGGCTGTCGCCGGCCGATCCGCTCACCGCCCGGACGGCGGGGTGAGACGTAGGCTGGAGACGACCCGCACAGGGAGGCGCCGTGTTCAACGCTTTCGAGGAACTGTTCGCGCCGGGCCGCAAGCACACCCGTGACGAACAGAACCGGCTGGAGCTGACCCGGGAGGACGTCGGTGACAACGATCCGGGGCGCGGTCCGATAGACCTGGCGTCCGGAAAGGTCGTGGTGCGCCCGCCCAGGCCGGAGCAGGACGAGGAAGGTCCCGAGGTGCCGGGGGAGGAGTGACCCAGGGGGTCACAGGGGGTCACTTCACCTGCAGTTCCAGGATCCGGTCGTCTCCGCTCTTCGGGTCGCCCCTTCCGTCCGTGTTGCTCGTCGTCAGCCACAGCTTGTCGCCGCCCGCCGCCACCACCGTGCGCAGGCGGCCGTACTCACCCTTCAGGAAGGGCTGGGGGTCGGCGGAGGCCTTCGTGCCGTCCAGGGGTATGCGCCACAGGCGCTGACCCCTCAGGCCCGCCATCCAGATGGAGCCCTGGGCGTAGGCGATACCGCTCGGGGAGGCCTCGTCGGTGTGCCACTGGGCTATCGGGTTGTGGAACTTCGCGTCGGAGGACCTGCCCTCGGCGTCCGGCCAGCCGTAGTTGTCGCCGGGCTTGATCGCGTTCAGCTCGTCCCAGGTGTCCTGGCCGAACTCCGCGGCGAACAGGCGCTGTTCGGGGTCCCAGGCCAGCCCTTGCACGTTCCGGTGGCCGTACGTGTACACGGGGGAGTCCGGGAACGGGTTGCCGGGAGCCGGGTCGCCCTCGGGGGTCAGGCGGAGGATCTTGCCGCCCAGGGACTTCCTGTCCTGCGCCAGGCCGCGGTTGCCGCTCTCGCCCGTGCCCGCGTAGAGCATGCCGTCCGGGCCGAAGGCGATCCGTCCGCCGTTGTGGATGTAGCCCTTGGGGATGCCCTTGAAGATCGTGTCCGGGGCGCCCAGTTGCTCACCGGCCGGCTTCCGCGGGTCGTACAGGACCCGGACGACGCGGTTGTCCGAGGCCGAGGTGAAGTACGCGTAGATCATGTGGTCCGAGGCGTAGTCCGGGGAGAGGGCGATGCCGAGCAGACCGCCCTCGCCGGCCGCGGAGACCCCGGAGACCTTGCCGAGGTCGGTCTTCTCGCCCGTCTTCTCGTCGACCCTGGTGATCGTGCCCTGGTCCCGGGAGGCGACGAGCACGCCGCCGTCGCCGGGGAGCGGGGCCAGGCCCCAGGGGCTGTTCAGGCCGGTGGCGACCGTCCGCAGCACCTTCACCGAGCCCTTGGCGGGCGGCGCCTGATCGGCTGCCCGACGGGACGGGGAGGCGTTCGCCGACGTGCCTCCCGAGGTGCCCCCCGATGGCGTACCGTCTCCGCCCGCCGAGCCGCCGCCCCCGCCGGAGCAGCCCGCTGTCAGCAGGAGCGCGGTGGTGGCCAGTAAGGCCGGTACAGCTCGTCGTAGCACGGTCTCGGTCCCTTCGCACGGCGGTCCCGTCGGCAGCTTCCGCAGCCCGGTCGGCAGGTTCTACCTGTGATACACCGCTCGCGCCTCACAGGTTCCCGATCACCCGGACCCCAATCGGCGACGGGAGACGAGCGGTGCGACGGCTCGCACGGGGCTTGTTTCGCGATCACGTGAACGCTGGCCGACAACCGGCGATGAGGGAGGCGTGCGGCGGCTTCCGCCGGCATCGGGCCCTCGATTGGGTGCCGCGCGATCGGCAACCGGCGACGACAGGAGCGGCGCCCTCCGTCGGGAGTGGGCCCTGGATCGCTGGCGCTGGATCGGCAACCGGACGCTTGGGTTCTCGGTCGTCCGGGGTCCTTCGGCGACTGCCGGTGAGCGGGGAGTCATGGTTGGGGCGCCCGCTCGGGCCCTCGATCGGCCGGAGTTCATCGGCGACCATCGGTGAGCGGGGTCACGGCCGTGCCCCTGGTTCAGTCCCACGACCCCAGAGCGCCCGGCAGTTCCGCCACCTCGGTCAGGTCCTGCGGGGTCAGGCGGAGGTCGGCCGCCGCCGCGTTCTCCGCCGCCCAGCGCTCCTGCTTGGTGCCCGGCACCGGGACCACGTGCCGGCCCTGGGCCAGCACCCAGGCCAGCGCGACCTGGGCCGCGGTCACGTTCTCGCCGTGCCGGGCCGCGACCCGGCGCAGGCCGGCCACGATCGGCTGGTTGGCGGCCATCATCTCGGCGGTGAAGCGGGGATGCCGGGCGCGCACGTCGTCCGGTTCGAAGCCCTCGCCCGGGGTGAGGGTGCCGGTCAGGAAGCCGTTCCCGAGCGGCATCGCGGCCAGGAAGCCGACGCCGCGCGCCTCGCACCACGGCAGCAGCGACTCCAGCGCCTCCGGGGACCACACCGACAGCTCGGCCTCCACCGCGCTCACCGGGAACACCTGCTGGACCCGCCGCAACTGCCGGATCGTCGCGTCGTGCAGCCGGCCCCCCGACCGCCGCCCGCCCCGCGCCCCGACCGCGCACAGCCCGAGCGCCCTGACCTTCCCGGCCCGGACGAGCTCCGCCATCGCGCCCCACGTCTCCTCGACGGGGACCTCCGGGTCGGCGCGGTGCAACTGGTAGAGGTCGATCACATCCGTCTGCAGGCGCCGCAGCGACGCGTCACAGGCCCGCTTCACATAGCCGGGGCGGCCGTTGGCCACGATGTGCTGCTCCCCCACCAGCAGCCCCACCTTCGTCGACACGAAGGCGTCCGCGCGCCGCTCCTTCAACACCCGCCCCACCAGCAGCTCGTTGGTGAACGGGCCGTACATGTCCGCCGTGTCCAGGAGCGTCGAGCCCGCGTCCAGCGCCCGGTGCACCGCCCTGAGCGACTCCTCGCCGCGCTGCCGCGAGCCGCTGTACGCCCAGCTCATCGGCATGCACCCCAGGCCGACGGCCCCCACGGCGAGGGCCCCCGCGCCCATCGTCCTGCGCTCCACCTGCTCGTGACCCTCCTTCTTACGGATCCCCCAACCTAACCTCTGCGCCCCGACCGGCCTGACATAGCCTCCTGACATGACTGCTGACGTGTGGCTTCCGCTCCCGCCGGACGAGATCGAGGGTCTCCCGGACGGGCCCGAGTACCGCTTCTGGAACGGAGAGAAGGACTTCCCCGCAGACCCCGCCGACTGCTCCTTCTACGTCGTCCCCTACATGAAGCCCGCCGAGGTCGTCGTCCGCCCGCTGCCGCAACTCGGCTCCGTCCAGGTGGTCCAGACGCTGTCGGCGGGCATCGACAGCCTGGAACCGGGCCTGAGGCACCTCCGCCCCGGCGTCCAGGTGTGCAACGCGCGCGGGGTGCACGAGGCGAGCACCGCAGAGCTGGCGCTCACGCTGATCCTCGCCTCCCTGCGCGGTGTCCCCGACTTCGTACGGGGTCAGGAACTGGGGGAGTGGCGCGCCGGTTTCCGGCCCGCGCTCGCCGACAAGAGTGTCCTCATCGTCGGGTACGGAGCGATCGGATCCGCGATCGAGGACCGGCTCGTGCCCTTCGAGGTCGCGCGGGTGGTGCGCGTCGCGCGCTCCGCGCGCACCACGGAGCGCGGCCCCGTGCATCCGCTCACCGATCTGCCCCGGCTGCTGCCCGAGGCGGACGTCGTCGTCCTGATCACGCCCCTGACCGAGTCCACGCGCGGCCTGGCGGGCGCCGACTTCCTCGCCCGGATGAAGGACGGAGCGCTCCTCGTCAACGTCGCGCGCGGACCCGTCGTCGACACCAAGGCGCTCCTCGCCGAGCTGGAGAGCGGCCGCATCACCGCCGCCCTCGACGTCACCGACCCCGAGCCGCTGCCCCGCGAGCACCCGCTGTGGAAGGCGCCAGGCGTGCTCATCAGCCCCCATGTCGGGGGACCGACCTCGGCGTTCCTGCCCCGTGCGAAGCGACTCATCGTCAACCAGCTGACACGTTTCGTGAACCGTGAACCCCTCGCCAACGTGATCCTTACGACGGGTTCGACCGGCGCGTAGCGCACGACCGGGCGCTGTCGAGCGCGGGCGCGCAACCGGCGCGTCATCCGCTTCCGGTACGCTCCGCAATCTTCCGGACGCGGTACGTGCTCGCATCGCCGCTGGTCGTCACGGAGCGTAGAGGAACTATGTCCCTGAGTGACGAGACTGGTGTATCGTCCCGAGCAGGGGCTGCGCCGCGCACCGTTCGGCGCCGGGGACGGACATTTCAGACTGTGAGGGGGGCGACGGGCGATGCACGGCCTATGGACGAGCGATCCGACGCGGCGGGGCCGCCGGCGGCGACCCTGGCGCACGGCCGCGCGCAGACGCGGTCACCACAGCAATCACGGCTGCCGGCACAACCACCATCACCGCAGGCACAGCAGCCGCAGGGGGCATGCGCACCCAGCGCACCGGGACCCGCGGGACGCGGGAGCGGCGCGGACCGGGAGGACCCGGTGACCTCGCCGCCGACTCTCACGACCACCCTGGACGGAGCGGTGCGGGCGCAGCCCTCGCCGGCCCGGTCGCCCCGGCCGCCGATCACCGGTGCCGGCAGCACCCTGGTACGCCAACTCCTCCTGGCCCTGGTCTGCGCGGGATACGCCGTCGGTTCCGCGCTCGACTGGGGTTCGGGCGAACTCGCGCTGATCATGGGTGACTTCGGCCTGGCCGCGGCGGCCGCGACCGCCGCCGTGTCCTGCTTCCTGTACGCCCGCAACCGCCGTATCCGCTTTCGACCCGCCTGGCTGCTGTTCGCCCTCTCCTCGACCATGACGGCCCTGGGCAACGCGGTCTGGGGGTGGTACGAGGTGGTCCTGGACGAGCAGGTGCCCAGCCCCAGCTACGCCGACCTGTTCTTCCTCTGCTTCGCGCCGCCCGCCATCGTGGGGCTGCTGGTGCTCGCCAAGCGGCCCGTGACGAAGGCCGGCTGGGTCTGCCTGGGACTGGACGCCTGGCTGATCGGCGGCTCGCTGCTGACCCTGTCCTGGAGTCTCGCGCTGGCCCAGGCGGCCAAGTTCGACGGGCCGAGCGTGGCGCAGACCGCGCTGTCGCTGGCGTACCCGCTGCTGGACATCGTCCTGGTCAGCATGGTGCTGGCGCTGCACTTCCGGCGCTCGGCGGTCAACCGCACGGCCGTCAACACCGCCATCGGCGCCCTCGCGCTGACGGTGATGTGCGACGCCCTGTTCACCTCACCGCTGCTGCGCGACCACTACCACTCGGGCCAGCTGCTCGACGCGGGCTGGTTCGCCGGCTCGCTGCTCCTCGCGTACGCCCCCTGGGCCGCGCCCCGGCACACCCGTCCGGAGGAGGACGACGGGCACACGCGCGTGGTGCACGAGCACCTGCCGGGCCGGCGCGGCGGCACCCACCCCCACCACGCGCCCGCGCAGGGGGACGACCACGGCCGGTACCCGGCCGCCCGGCCCATCGCCGGCTCCCTGGCCGCCCTCACGCCCTACCTCGCCGCCGCCGTCTGCACCCTGGGGATCCTGTACAACGTCCTCAACGGCCGCAGCGTCGACCGCGTCGTGCTCATCACCGGCGGCACGGTGGTGCTCGCCCTCGTGACGCGCCAGGGCATCATGCTCCTGGACAACATCACCCTCACCCAGGAACTCGCGCAGAAGGAGAACCACTTCCGCTCCCTGGTGCAGGGCTCCAGCGACGTCATCATGATCGCCGCGCCCAGCGGCGTGCTGAGGTACGTCTCCCCGGCCGCCGCCGGGGTCTACGGACGCCCCGCCGAGGAACTGGTGGGCAGCGAACTGGCCAGTCTCATCCACCCGGAGGACCTGGGCTGCGTGGTGCACGAGGTGCGCCGCTTCCTCGCCGCCAGCCCCCAGGAGGAACCCACCACCCGCATCGAGTGCCGCTTCCGCTCCGGTGACGGCGGCTGGCTCAACGTCGAGTCCACCGTCAACCGCCACCACGGCGGCCTCATCTTCAACAGCCGGGACGTGACCGAAAGAGTGCGGCTGCAGGCGCAGTTGCAGCACAACGCCGAGCACGACCCGCTCACCGACCTGCCCAACCGGGCCCTGTTCACCAAGCGGGTCCAGCAGGCCGTGTCCGGCCGCCGCGCCTCCGACCGGGGCGCCCATCTGCGCGGCACGGCCGTCCTCTTCATCGACCTCGACGGCTTCAAGGCCGTCAACGACACGATCGGGCACCAGGCCGGGGACGAACTGCTCGTCCAGGCCGCCCGCAGACTCCAGGACGCGGTCCGGCACGGCGACACCGCGTCCCGGCTTGGCGGCGACGAGTTCGCGGCCCTGATCGTCGGCGACGGTGCCCGGGACCGTACCGCGCGCGAACGTCACATCCTGGAGCTCGCCGACCGCCTCAGGATCACGCTCTCGCAGCCGTACCTCATCGACGGCAACGATGTCCGGGTGGCCGCCTCCATCGGCGTCGCCTTCGCCGAACCCGGCCTCGGGGCGGGCGAGTTGCTGCGCAACGCCGACCTCGCCATGTACCGCGCCAAGGCGGGCGGCAAGGGCCGCGTCGAGCTGTACGCGCCCCAGATGCAGCAGGACGTCGTACGCAAGGCGGAGCTGGCCACGCGCCTGCGGGCCGCGCTGCACGACGGCGAGTTCACGCTGCTGCACCAGCCCGTGGTCTGTCTGGAGGACGGCCGGATCACCTCGGTCGAGGCGCAGGCGCGCTGGCGTTCCTCGCAGGGGGTGCTGTTCACCCCGGCCGAGTTCCTGCGGGTCGCCGAGGACAACGACCGGACGGCGGAGCTGGGCCGCTGGCTGCTGGAGGAGGCCGTCGAACAGGCCGCCGAGCGCACCGCGACGGGGCTCGCCGTGCCCGTCGCGGTCCGGGTCGGCGCCCGGCGCCTGCTGGACCGCTCGATGCCGGCCGGCTCGATCGAGGCCCTGCTGACCCGGCACGGGCTGCCGTCCGGGTCCCTGGTGATCGAGCTGTCCGACATGGATCCGCATGTCTCCCTGGACGAGTTGGAGCGCAGACTGGGCGCCCTGCGCCGGCACGGCGTACGGATCGCCCTGGACGGCTTCGGCAGCGGCTACGCGGCGATCACGGCACTGCGCAGACTCCCCGTCGACGTGCTGAAGCTCGACCGCGGTCTGGTCGAGGGCGTCGTCGAGTCCGCGCGGCTGCACAAGATCACCAGCGGACTGCTCAGAATCGCCACCGACCTCGGGCTGCAGTCCGTGGCCGACGGCGTGGATCTGCCCGAACAGGTCGTCGCCCTGCGCGCGATGGGCTGCACCCATGGACAGGGCATGGCGTTCTCGGGCCCGTTGGACGAGTACCGGCTGCGCAGAGCGCTCGGATCCGGCCACTATCCGGTTCCGCACAGCCCCATTGAGCCCGCCTTCGCAGGAGGCGGAGCCGGGGTGTACACAGGAGGTGTGGCCGCCGTTCTGGGAGGCGGAACCGCCCTGCGCTCACATAATGAGACTCCCGTCCCACCCACTTGACACGTGGTGCGCGTCGGGGGGAGGGTCAGTGCCATGCGCACCCGAATTCTCGTACTTGGAAAGCGCGTCGGCTGACGCTGAGCCCACCATCGCTCAGCGACCTCCACCCGGCGCGCTCCCCTCGCTTGCCTTACGGCACGAGGGGTTTTTTGTTGCACAGGCACTTTTCGTGCAGCAGCCGAACACCGTACAAACCTCGCAAAAACCCTCAGCATCGAGAAGAGACTGACGATGACCGAGCAGGCCACCGGGGCCCATCCGCAGCCGCGGCCCCGATCCGGAGGACAGCAGTCCGCCCCCGAGCACGTCACGGGTGCGCAGTCCCTCATCCGCTCTCTCGAGGAGGTCGGGGCCGACACGGTATTCGGCATTCCCGGCGGTGCCATCCTTCCCGCGTACGACCCCCTGATGGACTCGACCCGGGTGCGCCACGTCCTGGTCCGGCACGAGCAGGGCGCCGGCCACGCGGCCACCGGCTACGCGCAGGCCACCGGCAAGGTCGGTGTCTGCATGGCCACCTCGGGCCCCGGCGCGACCAACCTGGTCACGCCCATCGCGGACGCCCACATGGACTCGGTGCCGCTCGTGGCGATCACCGGACAGGTGGCGTCCAAGGCGATCGGCACGGACGCCTTCCAGGAGGCGGACATCGTCGGCATCACCATGCCGATCACCAAGCACAACTTCCTGGTCACCAAGGCCGAGGACATCCCGCGCGTGATCGCGCAGGCCTTCCACATCGCCTCCACCGGCCGCCCCGGCCCGGTGCTGGTCGACATCGCCAAGGACGCCCTCCAGGCCAAGACCACCTTCTCCTGGCCGCCGGTGATGGACCTGCCCGGCTACCGCCCGGTGACCAAGCCGCACGCCAAGCAGATCCGCGAGGCCGCCAAGCTCATCACCTCCGCCAAGCGGCCCGTCCTCTACGTCGGCGGCGGTGTCATCAAGGCACACGCCACCGCCGAGCTCAAGGTCCTCGCCGAACTCACCGGAGCGCCCGTCACCACCACCCTGATGGCGCTCGGCGCGTTCCCCGACAGCCACCCGCTGCACGTGGGAATGCCGGGCATGCACGGAGCGGTCACCGCCGTCACCGCGCTGCAGAAGGCCGACCTGATCGTCGCCCTCGGAGCCCGCTTCGACGACCGCGTCACCGGCAAGCTGGACAGCTTCGCCCCGTACGCCAAGATCGTCCACGCCGACATCGACCCGGCCGAGATCGGCAAGAACCGCGCCGCGGACGTGCCGATCGTCGGTGACGCGCGCGAGGTCATCGCCGACCTCATCCAGGCCGTCCAGAAGGAGCACAGCGAGGGCCACCAGGGCGACTACAGCGCCTGGTGGAAGGACCTGACCCGCTGGCGCGACACCTACCCGCTCGGCTACGACCTGCCCGACGACGGCTCGCTGTCCCCGCAGCAGGTCATCGAGCGGATCGGACAGCTCGCCCCCGAGGACACGATCTTCGCGGCGGGCGTCGGCCAGCACCAGATGTGGTCCGCGCACTTCATCCGGTACGACAAGCCCGCCACCTGGCTCAACTCCGGCGGCGCCGGGACGATGGGGTACGCGGTCCCGGCCGCCATGGGCGCCAAGGCCGGCGCGCCGGGGCAGACGGTCTGGGCGATCGACGGCGACGGCTGCTTCCAGATGACCAACCAGGAGCTCACCACCTGCGCCCTGAACAACATCCCGATCAAGGTCGCCATCATCAACAACGGCGCCCTGGGGATGGTCCGCCAGTGGCAGACCCTCTTCTACAACCAGCGCTACTCCAACACCGTGCTGCACTCCGGCCCGGACGACGTCAACCCGGACGCCCGCGGCACGCGCGTGCCGGACTTCGTGAAGCTGTCCGAGGCCATGGGCTGTGTGGGCCTGCGCTGCGAGTCCCCGGAGGACCTGGACAAGGTCATCGAGGAGGCGAACTCCATCAACGACCGTCCCGTCGTCGTGGACTTCATCGTCCACGAGGACGCGATGGTGTGGCCGATGGTCGCCGCCGGCACCTCCAACGACGAGATCATGGCCGCCCGGGACGTCCGCCCCGACTTCGGCGACAACGAAGACGACTGAGCGAGAGAGACGTAAAAAGACCATGTCCAAGCACACGCTCTCGGTCCTGGTGGAGAACACCCCGGGCATCCTGGCCCGGATCGCCGCCCTCTTCTCCCGCCGCGGCTTCAACATCGACTCGCTCGCGGTCGGTGTCACCGAGCACCCCGACATCTCCCGCATCACCATCGTGGTGGGCGTCGAGGACCTCCCGCTGGAGCAGGTGACCAAGCAGCTCAACAAGCTGGTCAACGTCCTGAAGATCGTCGAGCTGGAGCCCGGTTCGGCGGTTCAGCGCGAACTCGTTCTGGTGAAGGTGAAGGCCGACAACGAGACCCGCTCGCAGATCGTCGAGATCGTCCAGCTGTTCCGCGCCAAGACCGTCGACGTCTCGCCGGAGGCCGTCACCATCGAGGCCACCGGCAGCAGCGAGAAGCTCTCGGCCATGCTCAAGATGCTGGAGCCGTACGGCATCAAGGAGCTCGTCCAGTCCGGCACGATCGCGATCGGCCGCGGCGCCCGCTCGATCACGGACCGGTCGCTGCGCGCCCTCGACCGCAGCGCGTAAGGCCGTACGGGCGGTTTCGGCCGCCCGTGTGCCGCCCGTATACCGAGACCCCGAAACTTCCCTTCCGCCCGCCGTCATACGGTGGGACGCAACACCTGCACTCAAGGAGAGAACCCAAAGTGGCCGAGCTGTTCTACGACGCCGACGCCGACCTGTCCATCATCCAGGGCCGCAAGGTCGCGGTCATCGGTTACGGCAGCCAGGGCCACGCCCACGCGCTGTCGCTGCGCGACTCGGGTGTCGACGTCCGTGTCGGTCTGCACGAGGGCTCCAAGTCCAAGGCCAAGGCCGAGGAGCAGGGCCTGCGCGTGGTGACGCCGTCCGAGGCCGCCGCCGAGGCCGACGTCATCATGATCCTGGTCCCGGACCCGATCCAGTCCCAGGTCTACGAGGAGCACATCGCCCCGAACCTCAACGACGGCGACGCCCTGTTCTTCGGCCACGGCTTCAACATCCGCTTCGGCTTCATCAAGCCCCCGGCCGGCGTCGACGTCTGCATGGTCGCCCCCAAGGGCCCGGGCCACCTGGTCCGCCGCCAGTACGAGGAGGGCCGCGGCGTTCCCTGTATCGCCGCCGTCGAGCAGGACGCGAGCGGTGACGCCTTCGCGCTGGCGCTGTCGTACGCCAAGGGCATCGGCGGCACCCGCGCCGGCGTCATCAAGACGACCTTCACCGAGGAGACCGAGACCGACCTCTTCGGTGAGCAGGCCGTTCTCTGCGGTGGTACGTCCGCGCTGGTGAAGGCCGGTTTCGAGACGCTGACCGAGGCCGGCTACCAGCCGGAGATCGCGTACTTCGAGTGCCTGCACGAGCTGAAGCTGATCGTGGACCTCATGTACGAGGGCGGCCTGGAGAAGATGCGCTGGTCGATCTCCGAGACCGCCGAGTGGGGCGACTACGTCACCGGCCCGCGGATCATCACGGACGCCACCAAGGCCGAGATGAAGAAGGTCCTCGCCGAGATCCAGGACGGTTCCTTCGCCCAGGCGTGGATGGACGAGTACCACGGTGGTCTGAAGAAGTACAACGAGTACAAGCAGCAGGACTCCGAGCACCTGCTGGAGACCACGGGCAAGCAGCTGCGCAAGCTGATGAGCTGGGTGAACGAGGAGGCGTGAGTCTCCGACGACGGGGCCGGAGCGCACTGCTCCGGCCCCGTCGTCCAATCCGTCGCATCACGGACGGGTGATCCTTCCGCCGAGGCGCAGGACGACCCCCCTCGCGCCACTACACTGCCGTACTACATACGCGTCAGGCCCACAGCGTCGTGCGTCTTCCACGCGGCTAGCCAACCTCCACCGCCTGCGGCCGTCGGGACGGCCGTCCGCATTGGACTTGTGAGGACTCACGTGAGCTCGAAACCCGTCGTACTCATCGCTGAAGAGCTGTCGCCCGCGACCGTGGACGCGCTTGGCCCGGACTTCGAGATCCGGCACTGCAACGGAGCGGACCGAGCCGAACTGCTCCCGGCCATCGCCGACGTCGACGCCATCCTGATCCGCTCGGCCACCAAGGTGGACGCCGAGGCCATCGCCGCCGCGCACAAGCTGAAGGTCGTCGCACGAGCCGGCGTCGGCCTGGACAACGTCGACGTCTCCGCCGCCACCAAGGCCGGCGTGATGGTCGTCAACGCCCCCACCTCGAACATCGTGACCGCCGCCGAACTGGCCTGCGGTCTGCTCGTCGCCACCGCCCGCCACATCCCGCAGGCCAACGCCGCGCTGAAGAACGGCGAGTGGAAGCGCAGCAAGTACACGGGCGTGGAACTCGCGGAGAAGACGCTGGGCGTCGTCGGCCTGGGGCGCATCGGTGCCCTCGTCGCGCAGCGCATGTCGGCCTTCGGGATGAAGGTCGTCGCCTACGACCCCTACATCCAGCCCGCCCGCGCCGCGCAGATGGGTGTGAAGGTGCTGTCGCTGGACGAGCTGCTCGAGGTCTCCGACTTCATCACCGTCCACCTCCCGAAGACCCCCGAGACCCTCGGTCTGATCGGCGACGAGGCGCTGCGCAAGGTCAAGCCGAGCGTGCGGATCGTCAACGCCGCGCGCGGTGGGATCGTCGACGAGGAGGCGCTGTACTCGGCGCTGAAGGAGGGCCGGGTCGCCGGCGCCGGCCTCGACGTGTACGCCAAGGAGCCCTGCACCGACTCCCCGCTCTTCGAGTTCGACCAGGTCGTGTGCACCCCGCACCTCGGCGCGTCGACGGACGAGGCCCAGGAGAAGGCCGGTATCGCGGTCGCCCGCTCGGTGCGCCTCGCCCTCGCCGGTGAGCTCGTGCCCGACGCGGTGAACGTCCAGGGCGGTGTCATCGCCGAGGACGTCAAGCCGGGTCTGCCGCTGGCGGAGCGCCTCGGCCGCATCTTCACCGCGCTCGCGGGCGAGGTCGCGGTCCGCCTCGACGTCGAGGTGTACGGCGAGATCACCCAGCACGACGTGAAGGTGCTGGAGCTGTCCGCCCTGAAGGGTGTCTTCGAGGACGTCGTCGACGAGACCGTGTCGTACGTCAACGCCCCGCTGTTCGCCCAGGAGCGTGGCGTAGAGGTCCGGCTGACGACCAGCTCCGAGGCGACCGACCACCGCAACGTCGTCACCGTCCGCGGCACGCTCGGCAGCGGCGAGGAGGTGTCGGTCTCCGGCACGCTGGCCGGCCCGAAGCACCTGCAGAAGATCGTCGCCGTCGGCGAGTACGACGTGGACCTGGCCCTCGCCGACCACATGGTGGTGCTGCGGTACGAGGACCGTCCCGGTGTCGTCGGCACCGTCGGCCGCATCTTCGGTGAGGCGGGCATCAACATCGCCGGCATGCAGGTGTCCCGCTCGGTCGCCGGCGGCGAGGCGCTGGCCGTGCTGACCGTGGACGACACGGTGCCCGCCGGGGTGCTGTCCGAGGTGGAAGCGGAGATCGGGGCCACCTTCGCCCGCTCCGTGAACCTGGTCTGACGCAGACAACACGAAGGGGGTCCGGCCGACCGACGTCGGCTGGACCCCCTTCGCGTTCCTCACTTGTCGTAGACCCGAATCCCCCGCAGCGCCCTCGCCGCCAGTGCCGCCGCCCCCGCCAGCAGTACCGCTCCCGCGATGGCCGCGCCCTGCATGCCGTTGGTGAACGCCTCCCGCGCCACCGTCGCCAGTCCCGGCACCCGGTCGGCGAGCGCCAGCGCCCCGCCCAGTGTCTCGCGGGCCGCGTCCGGAGCGGAGGCCGGGATGTCGTGCCGGTAGATCGCCGTACCGATGGAGCCCAGCACCGCCATGCCCAGCGCGCCGCCGAATTCCCCGCCGGTCTCCATCAGGGAGGACGCCGAGCCGGCCCGTTCCACCGGGGCGCTGCTCAGCGCCAGGTCAGTGATCTGGGAGATGACCATGACGATCCCGGAGGCGAGGACGCCGCACGCGACCAGGACCAGCCAGAGGGAGTCGGTGTCCGCGAGGGCCAGCATCCCGTAGCCGCAGGCGCCGATCGCGAAGCCGGCGGTGACGACATGGGCACGGTCGACACCTCGCTGGACCAGGGCGGTCGCCATCGGGGCCGTCATGCCGATCGGCACCGAGGGCAGGAGCGCCCACAGGGCCGCGTCCATCGCGCTCTTGTCGAGCACCGACTGCAGGTACTGCGTGGTGAAGTACGCCGAGCCCATCATGGCGAACGAGCCGACGAGGTTGAGGACGACCGAGGGGGCGAAGCCATGGCCCCGGAAGAGGGCCGGGTCGATCATCGGTGAGGCCGCGGTGCGCTGGCGGTGGACGAAGGCCGCGGCGAAGAGCAGGCCCACGGTGGTCGAGACGACGTACTGCGCGTGCCAGCCCTCGGACGGGATCTCCTTCAGACCGTAGATGACGGGGAGCACGGCGGCCATCGAGAGGGGGACGCTCAGCCAGTCGAAGCGGCCGGGGGCGGGGTCGCGCGACTCCGGCAGCAGGAACGGGCCCAGTACCAGCAGCAGCGCCATGGCCGGCAGGTTGACCAGGAAGACCGAGCCCCACCAGAAGTACTGGACCAGGACACCGCTCATCACCGAGCCGAGCGCGATGCCGGCCGTCATCACGCCGGACCACATGCCGATCGCCTTCGCGCGCTGGCCGGCGTCGGTGAACATCGTGCGGATCAGCGCCATCGTCGACGGCATCAGGGTCGCGCCGCCGACGCCGAGGACCGCGCGGGCCGCGATGAGGGTCTCGGCGCTGTCGGCGTAGGCCGCGACGACGGAGGCGGTGCCGAAGGCCGCCGCGCCGATCAGGAGCAGCTTGCGGCGGCCTATGCGGTCGCCGAGCGAGCCCATCGTCATCAGCAGGCCGGCCAGCACGAAGGCGTAGATGTCGAAGATCCACAGTTGCTGCGTGCCGCTCGGCTCCAGGTCCGCGCTGATCGCGGGGATGGCGAAGTACAGCACCGAGACGTCCATCGAGACCAGCAGCAGCGGGAGCATCAGCACGCCCAGTGCGGTCCATTCGCGGCGGCCGGCGAGGGTGCCGGCCGGGGTTGTGGTGGTGCCCGTCGGGTTCGTCATGGCAGTGACTGTACGCACGTCTTAAACGCTTGTCTAGAACGCTTGTATAAGTCGCTCGTGTAAGCCGCTCGTATTGGACGGTCGTATAGGACGGCCGTATGGATCGGCGGTAGGGTGGCGGGCATGGGACACCGTGAGGATCTGCTCGAGGGCGCCAAGCGCTGCCTGCTGGAGAAGGGGTTCCTGCGCACGACCGCGCGGGACATCGTCAAGGAGTCGGGGACCAACCTCGCCTCGATCGGCTACCACTACGGGTCGAAGGACGCGCTGCTCGCCCAGGCGTACATCGCGCTGGTGGAGGAGATGTCGTTCGAGGGGGACGCCGGGATCACGGCCGCACCCGGTTCGCTGGAGCGGTTCCGGGAGGTCTGGTCGAACATCGTCGACTCCCTGCGGCAACCCGGCTCGATGTGGCCGCTCAGCATGGAGATCATGACCATGGGCGACCGGCTGCCCGAGGTCCGCGACCAGTTGTCGCGCGCGCAGCGCGAGGGCGGTCGGGGGCTGGTCTCGCTGATGCAGGGCGTGCCGGAGGAGGAGATCTCGGACGAGACCGCCGACACCCTCGGCCGCTTCTACATGACCCTGATGTCGGGGCTCATCTCGCAGTGGACCTTCGACCCGAAGACGGCGCCCGAGGCCGACGTGATCACCGAGGGTCTGCGTCAGGTGATCGAGGGCGTGGGCCGGAGCTGACCGGCCGCAGGTCCGGCGGACGCACCGCACGTCAGGTGGGTCACCGATCCGCCGACCGGCCTACAGCCGTGCCCCCTTCAACGCCATGTGCAGCAGCAGGCGGTCCTCGCCGTCGTCCAGGTCGAGGCCCGTCAGCTGTTCGACGCGGGAGAGGCGGTAGTAGAGGGTCTGGCGGTGGATGCCGAGTTCGGCGGCGGTGCGGCCCGCCTGGCCGGCACAGTCGAGGTAGACCTCGGCGGTGCGGGCGAGTTCGTGGTGGGCGGGGGAGAGCAGGGCGTCCACGGCCGGGTCGTGGGCCGAGTCCGGCGGCAGGGACGTCAGCAGGCGGTACGGGCCGATGTGCGCCCACTCGGCGACCGGGCCCAGCCGCGGCTCCGCGAGCGCGGCCCGCGCCGCCGCGGAGGCCTCCTGCCAGGCCGCCCCCAGCTCCGCGAGCCCCGCCCGAGCAAGAGCGACCCCGGCCGCGGCACCCCCCGCC
>NZ_WVUG01000004.1 GCF_017614965.1 Streptomyces griseorubiginosus
CCCGGACTCCGGCCCCGCGGCCGCCCCCGACTCGCCGACGGCATCGCCGCCGAACTCGCCCTCGCCCGCGACCTGCTGACCGGCCTCGGCCTCAAGGAGCTGCCATGAGCACCCACCGGGCAGCGACCAGCCCCACCCCCCTCCTCGTCCTGGACGTCGTGGGCCTCACCCCCCGACTCCTCGACCACATGCCCCACCTCAAGAAGCTCGCCCAGTCCGGCTCCCGCGCCCCGCTCGGCACCGTCCTGCCCGCAGTGACCTGCGCCGCCCAGTCCACCTTCCTCACCGGCACCCACCCGTCCGAGCACGGCATCGTCGGCAACGGCTGGTACTTCCGCGAACTCGGCGACGTCCTGCTGTGGCGCCAGCACAACAGCCTGGTCGCTGGGGACAAACTCTGGGACGCCGCCCGCCGCGCCCACCCCGGCTACACGGTCGCCAATATCTGCTGGTGGTACGCCATGGGCGCCGACACCGACATCACCCTCACTCCCCGTCCGGTCTACTACGCCGACGGCCGCAAGGAACCCGACTGCTACACCCGGCCCCCGGCCCTGCACGACGAACTCACTGAGAAACTCGGCACCTTCCCCCTCTTCCACTTCTGGGGGCCCGGCGCCGACCTGGTCTCCAGCCAGTGGATCATCGACGCGACCCGCCACATCCTGCGCACCCGCCACCCCGACCTGGCCCTGTGCTACCTCCCTCACCTCGACTACGACCTGCAACGCTTCGGCCCCGACGACCCGCGCTCCCGCAAGGCGGCCACCGACCTGGACACCGCCCTGGCCCCGCTCCTGGACGACGCCGCCGCCGAGGGCCGCATCGTCGTCGCCCTGTCCGAGTACGCCATCACCCGCGCCGACCGGCCCGTGGACATCAACCGCGTCCTGCGCCGCGCCGGCCTGCTGGAAGTCCACACCCAGGACGGCATGGAGTACCTGGACCCGATGGCATCCCGTGCCTTCGCGGTCGCCGACCACCAGATCGCCCACGTCTACGTGCGCCGCCCCGAGGACCTCGACACCACCCGGCAAGCCCTCGCAGACCTGCCCGGCATCGACCGACTCCTCGACGACCAGGGCAAGAAGACCCATCATCTCGACCATCCGCGCTCCGGCGAACTCGTCGCCGTCGCGGAACCGGACGCCTGGTTCACGTACTACTACTGGCTCGACGACGCCCGCGCGCCCGACTTCGCGCGACTCGTCGACATCCACCGCAAACCCGGCTACGACCCGGCCGAGTTGTTCATGGACCCACTCGACCCCTATGTCAGGGTCAAGGCCGCGACCGCGCTCGCGCGCAAGAAACTCGGCATGCGCTACCGCATGGCGGTCGTGCCCCTCGACCCGTCACCTATTCGCGGCAGCCACGGCCGCCTTCCCACGAGCGACGACGACGGTCCGCTCCTCATCTGCTCCACCCCCCGCGCCGTCGGCGACCGCCTCGCGGCCACCGACGTGAAGTCACTCCTGCTCCACCTCGCCGGTCTGGACCGACCGGCCCCGCAGGACCCGTCCGTTCCGACTGGTCCCCAGTGAAGCACTCACCACTGACAACGCCCTCCGACACCGAGGAGTTCCAGGCATGAGCCGCATCCCCCAGACCGATCCCGAACTCACCCACCGCCTGACCAGAAGAGGCATGCTCGGCGTGGCCGCCGGCGCCACCGCGGCGGCCCTGCTCGGCGCCGCGTCCACGGCGACGGCCGCCGAGTCCGCCTCCGCGGGCCGTGGCCGTCCCGTCCTCCCGCCCGGCCGGCTCGGCATCCAGCTGTACAGCCTGCGCGACAAGGTCTCCACGCTCGGCTTCGCGCCCGTCTTCGCCGAACTGGAGAAGTACGGGTACGACGAGGTCGAGTTCGCCGGATACACGCAGGGCTCGGCCGGACCCATCACGCTCGCCCAACTCCGGCGGCTGGCCCGGAACCACGGTCTGACCCCGATCGGCAGCCACGTCGGCTACTACTCCGACGACCCGAACGCCTACACCTTCGCCCAGAACCTCACCAAGGTCCTGGACGACGCCGAGGCACTCGGCCTCAAGCACATCGGCACCGCCTCCGGACCGTTCCGCTACGGCTCGACCGTCGACGCCTGGAAGCGCGCCGCGGAGGAGTTCAACACCTACGGCGCGGCGGCGAAGGCGCGCGGCATGAAGTTCTACCAGCACAACCACTCCGACGAGTTCTCCTTCGCCACCGACAACCCCAAGATCCGCCTTTACGACGTGCTCCTCGCGGAGACCGACCCCGACCTGGTGTTCCTGGAGATGGACATCTTCTGGGCCTACGCCGGCCAGTTCCGGTTCTCCAAGCGGCCCGACGGCAGCCCTGCCCCGTTCGAACCCCTCGACTACGTCCTCAGGCAGCCCCACCGCTACCCGCTCTTCCACGTCAAGGACGGCGTGAGCGATCCGTCGAACCAGTTCGGCTACCGCATGGTGGACGTCGGCGACGGCGACATCGACTACCAGAGGTTCATCTCCGCCGTGACCAGGCTCCGCGGTGAGCGCCTGGCCCACCACTGGCAGACCGAGCGCGACCAGCCCGACGAGTCCTTCACCTTCGCCCGCCGCTCCAGCGCGTACCTGCACTCCCTGCGCGAGAAGTGCTGAACCGCACGCCCGGCGTGAGGAGGCCCTCCCCACCCGGGGAGGGCCTCCTCACGCGCGCGTGCCGTCAACCCGTCGGCTGCGCCTGGGCCGTGAGCACGTCCGAGCCGCTGCGCCCCGGCTGCCGCAGCAGCAGGGCGATCGCCGCCGCCACCATGGAGACGCCGCCGGCCAGCGCGTACGCCCCGTCGTAGCCCCAGGCCGCGACCACCATGGAGCCGAGGCCGCCGCCGAAGAGGCCGCTGATCAGCTTGCCGCTGTAGACCAGGCCGTAGTTGGTGGCGTTGTAGTTCTCCCCGAAGTAGTCCGGGGTCAGCGCCGCGAACATCGGGTAGAAGGCGCCGCCGCCGAAGCCGGAGAGGAAGGCGAAGAACAGGAACAGCCACTCGCTCTTCATCTCACCGGCCAGGATCACCCCGAACTGGGCGAGGCCCAGTACGACGATCACGAACACCAGGGTCGACTTGCGGCCCCACTTGTCGGACAGCCAGCCCACGACACCGCGGCCGATGCCGTTGATGACCGCCATGACACCCATGGAGGACGCCGCGACCAGCGGGCCGAAGCCGACCTGCTTGGCGTAGTCGACCTGGAAGGAGATCCCGAAGATCGACACACCGGCGGTCATCACGATGGCCACCCACATCAGCGGCAGCATGCCCGTCCTGACGGCTTCCTTCGGCGTGAACTGCCGTACCGCCGGAGGGTTCTTGGCCAGACTCGCGGCGTTCTTGCGGTTTCCGGCGAACGTCAGCGGGTCGATGTCCGCGGGCCACCAGTTCTTCGGCGGGTCCTTGAAGAACATCGCGCATCCGGCGACCACGATCATGACGTAGCAGCCGATCAGGTCCAGCACACGGTGGTAGTTCCCGGTGTCGAAGGCGTAGTTGAAGATGAAGATGAACGGCAGCGACCCGTAGGCGAAGCCGCCGTTGACGAAGCCGGTCCGGGCACCCCGGCGCTCGGGGAACCACTTGCCGACCATGTTGATGCAGGTCGCGTAGACCAGGCCGGAGCCCAGGCCGCCCACCACGCCGAAGCCGAGGATGGCCAGCCACACGTTGCTCAGGTGCGACAGGGCGAGGAAGCCGACCAGGCACATGCCGGAACCGATGGACATGGCCCTGCGCGCCGTCAGGATGCCCTTCTCGCGCATCCAGCCCGCGGGGAAGGCGATGCCCGCCTGGAAGAACACCCAGACGCTGAGGATCCAGAAGGTGTTGGACTGCGTCCAGCCGTGCGCGTGGGACAGGGTGTCCTCCGCGGAGCCGTACGCGTACTCGGAGACGCTGATGGCCATCATGGCGATCCACGGGAGGTACACCATGAGCTTGCGGGAGTGGCCGAGGATGTCCCGGTCGGTCTCGCCGACGCGGTACACGCGGCCGTTGGAGTCGGTCACCTCACGGTAGGGACGGTGTGCGGCTGCCGTGTCGGCCGAGAGCGGATCTGCTGTCATGCTTATGCCATCTCCTCGCCGAGCGGGTGCGGGTTGGGGACGATGCGCCGGGCACTGGGCCGGCCCGGGGCCTTGAGGAAGAGCGCCAGTACCGCGGAGGCCAGGCCGATGGAGCCGGCCAGGACGAACGCGCCGTGGTAGTCCCACTCACCGACGACGACGGCGCCCAGACCGGAGCCCACGAGTCCGGAGACCAGCTTCGAGCTGTAGACCATTCCATAGTTGGTGGCGTTGTTGTTCTCACCGAAGTAGTCGGCCGTCATGGCAGCGAACAGCGGGAAGATCGCCCCGCCGCCGAAGCCGGAGACCATGGAGCAGAACAGGAAGAACGGCATACTGCCCATCTGGCCGGACACCAGCACGCCGAACTGCGCGGTGCCCAGCACGACGCACACGATGACCAGCGTGTTGCGCCGGCCGCAGCGGTCGGAGATCCAGCCGATGACCCCGCGCCCGGTGCCGTTGACGATGGCCTTCAGGGACATCGCCGTGGCCACGATCCCGCCCGCGAAGCCCATGTCCTTGCCGAAGGGCACCTGGAAGGCGATGCCGAAGATATTGATGCCGGCCGTGCACAGCAGACAGAACCACATCATCCACAGGACGGGCGTACGGGCGGCCTCCTTCGGGGTGTACTGCTTGACCGCCGGCGGGTTCTTCTCCAGCGCCCGGCGGATCTTCGGGTCGTCGGTCTGCCTCAGCGGGTCCACGTGCGGCGGCCACCAGTTCTTCGGCGGGTCCTTGAAGAACCAGCCGGCCGACGCCACCAGCAGGCACAGTCCGATGCCCGCACAGGCGAGCACCGTCCGGTAGTTGCCGAGGTCCATGTAGGAGGTGAACAGGAAGACGAAGGGCACGGACCCGTAGGCGAAACCGCCGTTGACGAAGCCCGTCTTGCCGCCCTTGCGCTCCGGATACCACTTGCCGACCATGTTCACGCAGGTCGCGTAGACCAGGCCGGCGCCGATGCCGCTGCACATCCCGAAACCGACGTAGGCGACGGCCACGTTCGGCGCGTACGCCAGCGACAGATAGCCGAGCATGGTGCCGACGGCGCCGATCATCATCGCCGTACGCGCGGGCAGTCGGCCGCTCTCGCGCAGTCGTCCGGCGGGGAAGGCCACGGCCGCCTGGAAGAACACCCAGACGCCCATCAGCCAGAAGATGTGTCCGCTGCTCCACAGATGCGCTTCGTGGAGCGTGTCCTCCGCCGAGGTGAACGCGTACTCGGCGGAGCTGATGCCCATCATGCCCACCCAGGGCAGGACGACCATCCACCTGCGGGTCCGCCCCATCAGATCGACATCCGTCTCGCCGATCCGGTAGACGCGACCGTTGCGGTCCGTCACCTCCCTGTAGGGGACGGACGCCGTACAGTCGGTCGTTGTCATCGTTGAGTGCCCCTTGCGTCGAAAGTTCTGGCCAGCGCCCCCTGTCCAATGCCTTTCGTGTGCGCACGGGTCCCGGGGGCCGGCCGACCGCACTGTCGGCCGGCCCCGCGCGTGGGTCACCTCATGAACCGCCCCCCAACAAACCCGCGGCCCGCGCCCAGCGGTACTTCGCCCCGAGCACGGCCACCGGCTTCTCGGTCGTGTACGGGTACGCCACGACCCCGCGCTCGTAGAGGTACTGGCAGGCCTCCTCGACCTCGACGTCACCCGCGAGGGAGGCAACCACGGGCTTGACGATCCCGCGCTCGCGGAACTCGGCCACCACGCGCGCGGTGAGCTCCGCGAAGACCATCGGGGGAGTGACGATCGTGTGCCAGTAGCCGAGGACGAGCGCGTGGACGCGTGGATCCTCCAGGCCGAGCCGGATCGTCGCCTCGTACGTCGACGGCGGTTCGCCGCCCGTGATGTCGACCGGGTTGCCCGCGGCGCCGAACGGCGGGATGAACCTCCGGAAGGCCTCGTCCAGGTCCGGCGGGATCTCCATCAGGGACAGGCCGTTGTCGGTCACCGCGTCGGACAGCAGCACACCGCTGCCCCCGGCCCCGGTGATGATCACGACGTTGTCGCCCCGGGGAGTGGGAAGCACCGGCAACGCGCGCGCGTATTCGAGCATGTCGTTCAGCCCTGGAGCCCTGATCACGCCGGCCTGCCGCAGGATGTCGTCGTACACGGCGTCGTCGCCCGCGAGGGCCCCGGTGTGCGACCCGGCCGCCTTCGCGCCCGCCGCCGTACGGCCCGCCTTCAGGACCACGACCGGCTTCCTCGGTACGGTCGCCCGCGCGGCCTCCACGAAGGCGCGGCCGTCCTTGAGGTCCTCCAGGTGCATCGCGATGCACTCGGTGTGCGGGTCCTCGCCGAACCAGGTCAGCAGGTCGTCCTCGTCCAGATCGGACTTGTTGCCGAGGCCCACGATCGCCGACACACCCGTCTTCGTGGTGCGGGCGAAGCCCAGGACGGCCATGCCGATGCCCCCGGACTGGGAGGTCAGCGCGACCCCGCCCTTGACGTCGTACGGCGTGCAGAACGTGGCGCACAGGTCCTGCCAGGTCGAGTAGTAGCCGTAGATGTTGGGGCCGAGGAGGCGGACGCCGTGCCGCTCGGCGATCGACACGATCTCCGCCTGGAGTTCGTGCTCGCCGGTCTCCGCGAAGCCGGAGGGGATCAGCACGGCGTTGGGGATCTTCTTGCGTCCCACCTCCTCCAGGGCCGAGGCCACGAACTTGGCGGGGATCGCGAAGACCGCCACATCCACCTCACCGGGAACGTCGGTGACACTCTTGTACGCCTTGCGGCCCAGAATGTCATCGGCCTTGGGGTTCACCGGATGGATCTCCCCGGCGAAGCCGCCGTCGACGAGGTTGCGCATGACCGAATGACCGATCTTGCCCTGCTCGTTGGAGGCGCCGATCACGGCGACCGACGACGGCTGCATCAGCCGGCGCATGGAGGTGAGGATCTCCTCGCGCGTGTACCTCCTGCGCGGTGGCGGCTGTTTCTCGGCGAGGATCACCCGGATGTCGGCGGCGACCGCGCCCACCTCAGTCGCGATCACGGGATTGAGGTCGACCTCCGCGATCTCCGGGAAGTCCGCGACCAGTTGGGACACCCGCCGGATCTGCTCCGCGACCGCCCACCGGTCCACGCCCGCCCGACCGCGCACCCCGCGCAGGATCTCCGCGGACCGGATCGAGTCCAGCATGGACAGCGCCTCGTCGGCACTCACCGGCGCCAGCCTGAACGTGACGTCCCCCAGGACCTCGACGAGAACGCCGCCGAGCCCGAAGGCGACGACCTTCCCGAAGGTCGGATCCGTCACCGCGCCGACGATGACCTCCTGCCCCTCGGGCAGCAGCTCCTGGACCTGCACACCCTCGATCCGCGCGTTCGCGTCGTACGCGCGCGCGTTGTCGACGATCTCGTGGAACGCCGCCCGTACGTCCGCGGCGCCCTCGACGCCGACGACCACACCGCCGGCGTCGGTCTTGTGGAGGATGTCCGGCGAGACGATCTTCATCACCACGGGCCCGCCGAAACGCGCCGCGTAGGCGACCGCCTCGTCCACGTCGGTGGCCAGTTCCTCGCCCGGTACGGCGATCCCGTACGCGTCGGCGATCACCTTGCCCTCGGGCGCGGTCAGCGCGGTCCGCCCCTCGGCGCGCACGGTGTCGAGGAGCGAGCGCACCCGCAGCTCCCGGTCTTCCGCCATCACGTCAGATCACTCCGTTCGACTTGAGCAGGCGCAGTTCCTCGTCGCCGAGGCCGAGCTCGCCGACGTAGACCTCTTCGTTGTGCTCGCCGAGCAACGGTGAACTGGTCACCTCGACGGGGGAGTCGGACAGCTTCAGCGGGCTGCCCACGGTGGTGAACTCGCCGCGCTCGGGGTGCGGGACGGTGACCACCATCTCGTTGGCGACCAGCGAGTCGTCCTCGATGATCTCCTTCGTGGACAGGATCGGCCCGCACGGGATGTTGTGGGCGTTGAGCCGCTGAAGCACCTCCCACTTGGGCAGCGTCGAGGACCACTCCTCGATCAGCTGGAACATCTTGTTGAGCTTGGGCAGACGGGCCTGAGGGGTCGACCACTCGGGGTCGTCCGCCAGCTCCGGCCGGCCGATGAGTTCGCTGATGGGCTGCCACCCGACGGGCTGCACGATGACGTAGACGTAGTCGTTCGGGCCGCCCGGCGCGCACTTGACCGCCCAGCCGGGCTGACCGCCGCCGGAGGCGTTTCCCGAGCGGGGAACTTCGGTGCCGAAGTCGTCGTTGGGATATTCAGCGAGCGGGCCGTGGGCCAGGCGCTGCTGATCGCGCAGCTTCACCCGGCAGAGGTTGAGCACAGCGTGCTGCATGGCCACGTTCACCCGCTGACCGCGCCCGGTGTGCTCGCGCTGGAACAGCGCCGCGAGTATCCCCGCCACGGCGTGGACGCCCGTGCCCGAGTCCCCGATCTGGGCCCCCGTCGCCAGCGGTGGCCCGTCCTCGAAACCGGTGGTCGACATCGACCCGCCCATGGCCTGCGCGACGACCTCGTACGCCTTGAAGTTGGTGTACGGGCCGTCCCCGAACCCCTTGATGGAGGCATAGACGATCCGCGGATTGATCTCCTGGACGCGGTCCCAGGTGAAGCCCATGCGGTCGACCGCGCCCGGTCCGAAGTTCTCGACCATGACGTCCGAGCGCCGGATCAGCTCGGTGAGGATCTCCTTGCCGCGCTCGGTCTTGGTGTTGAGGGTGATGCTCCGCTTGTTGCAGTTGAGCATCGTGAAGTAGAGGGAGTCGACGTCCGGCAGATCGCGCAGTTGCCTGCGGGTGATGTCACCGCTCGGCGCCTCGAGCTTGACGACGTCGGCGCCGAGCCAGGCCAGCAGCTGGGTCGCGGAGGGCCCGGACTGGACATGGGTCATGTCGAGGACGCGGATGCCCTCAAGTGCCTTGGTGGTCACGGGCGTTCACCTCACTTGTACATCGTCTGGTTCATGGTTCCGGGGGCGTACGCGTCCGGGTCGACCCAGACGTTGATCAGCGACGGCTTGCCCGACTCGCGGGCGCGGCGCAGGGCGGGGCCGATGTCGGCGGGGTCGCGGACCTCCTCGCCGTGACCGCCCAGCATCTGGGCGAACTTGTCGTAGTGGACGTCGCCGAGGGTGTTGCCGACCCGCTCGCGCTCCAGGCCGTACTTCTGGGCCTGACCGTAACGGATCTGGTTCATCGAGGAGTTGTTGCCGACGATGCCGACGAAGGGGAGGTCGTAGCGGACGAGGGTCTCGAAGTCCCAGCCGGTGAGCGAGAAGGCGCCGTCACCGAAGAGGGCCACCACTTCCTTGTCGGGCCGCGCCTGCTTGGCCGCGAGCACGAAGGGGACACCGACGCCGAGGGTGCCCAGCGGCCCCGGATCCATCCAGTGGCCCGGTGACTTGGGCTGTACGACCTGCCCGGAGAAGGTGACGATGTCGCCGCCGTCGCCGATGTAGACCGAGTCCTCGGTGAGGAAGTCGTTGATCTCGCTGACCAGGCGGTACGGGTGGATCGGCGAGGCGTCGGACCTCAGGCTCGGCAGCCGCTTCTCGAGGGCGGTCTGCTCGGCGGCGCGCAGCTCGTCGAGCCATTCCTTGCGTTTGGCGGCACCGCCGTTGAGGCGGCCCGAGGCCGCTTCGGCCACCGACTTCAGAACCAGCCCTGCGTCGCCGACGATCCCGAGGTCGATGTCGCGGTTCTTGCCGACCGTGCGGTAGTCGAGGTCGATCTGTACGACGGTCGCGTCCGGCGAGAGCCGCTTGCCGTAGCCCATGCGGAAGTCGAAGGGCGTGCCCACGATGACGATGACATCGGCGCCCGAGAACGCGTAGCGGCGTGAGAGCTGGAAGTGGTGCGGGTCGCCCGGCGGGAGGGTGCCGCGGCCGGCGCCGTTCATGTACGCCGGGATGTTGAGGGTCCGTACCAGCTCGACGGCGGCCTCGGTGCCGCGGGTCGTCCACACCTGGCTGCCCAGCAGGATGGCCGGCTTCTCGGCGTGCACCAGCAGGTCCGCGAGCTTCTCGATCGCCTCGGGATCTCCGGCCGAGCGCGTCGAGGCCCGGTAGGCACCGGCCTTCGGCACCCGTGCCTTCGACACCGGCACCTTGGCGTCGAGGACGTCGCGCGGGATCTCCAGGAAGGAGGGGCCGGGTGCGCCGTGGTAGCACTCGCGGAACGCCATCGACACCATGTCCGCCGCGCGGGCCGTGTCCGGCACCGCCGCCGCGAACTTGGTGATCGGCGTCATCATGTCGACGTGCGGCAGGTCCTGCAGTGACCCCATCTTGTGCTGGGTGAGGGCCCCCTGACCGCCGATCAGCAGCATGGGGGACTCCGCGCGGAAGGCGTTGGCGACACCGGTGACGGCGTCGGTCGTGCCCGGACCGGCGGTGACGACGGCGCAGCCGGGCCTGCCGGTGATGCGGGCGTAACCGTCGGCGGCGTGGGCGGCGACCTGCTCGTGGCGGACGTCGACGACCTCGATGCCCTCGTCGACGCAACCGTCGTAGATGTCGATGATGTGGCCGCCGCACAACGTGTAGATGCGGTCGACCCCCTCGGCCTTGAGCGCCTTGGCGACGAGGTGACCGCCGGAAATCACGTCCTGGGTGTCGTCGGGCATGGCGAAGTCCTGTCCCTTCGTAGGGGGTTGGAACGCTCTCGCGGTATATTGCATACAGTCGACGAATACTGTATGAACCTTGTTATCCCGCATCCGGTGGGTGGTGTCCAGGGGGCGTGCGGCACTTTTGAGTCAGGAGCCGGAATGGACCTGTTCGAGCACCAGGCAAGGGAACTCTTCGAGGAACACGGCATCGTGGTGCCGAGGGCCGAGGTCACCGACTCGCCCAAACAGGCACGCGGGATCGCCCGCAGGCTCGGTGGCCGAGTGGTGGTCAAAGCGCAGGTGAAGACCGGTGGGCGCGGCAAGGCGGGCGGGGTGAAGTTCGCCGCGGACCCGGCCGCCGCCGAGCTGACCGCACGTCAGATCCTCGGGATGGACATCAAGGGCCACACCGTCGGCACGGTGATGCTGGCCCAACCCGTGGACATCGACAGCGAGTTCTACGTCTCGTACGTCCTCGACCGCGCGGCGGGCGGCTTCCTCGCCATCGCCTCCGCCGAGGGCGGCATGGAGATCGAGGAGGTCGCGGCCAGTCGCCCGGATGCCGTCGCCCGCATTCCCGTCGATCCGGCCGAGGGTGTCACCTCGGCGAAGGCGAGCGAGATCGCCGAGGCGGCGGGGCTGCCGCCGCAGACGGTCGACGTCCTCGTACGGCTGTGGGAGGTGCTCGTCCGCGAGGACGCGCTCCTCGTCGAGGTGAACCCGCTCGTGCGCACCACGCGGGGGCAGATCCTCGCCCTCGACGGCAAGGTCACCCTCGACGACAACGCCCGCTTCCGGCAGACCCGTTGGGGCGCCGGGGACATGGAGCCCGGCGACGCGCTGGAGGCGGCAGCCGCCCGGAAGGGCCTCAACTACGTCAAGCTCGACGGCGAGGTCGGCATCATCGGCAACGGCGCGGGACTCGTCATGTCGACCCTCGACGTGGTCGCCGGGTGCGGTGCCCGGCCCGCCAACTTCCTCGACATCGGCGGCGGCGCGTCCGCGAGGATCATGGCCGACGGCCTGTCCGTGATCCTCTCGGACCCGGACGTGAGGTCGGTCCTCGTCAACGTCTTCGGCGGCATCACAGCCTGCGACGCGGTGGCCGACGGGATCGTACAGGCCCTGGACAGCGTGCGGTTGACCAAGCCGCTGGTCGTGCGGCTCGACGGCAACAACGCGACCCGGGGCCGAGCCGTCCTCGACGAACGCGCGCATCCTCTGGTGCAGCAGGCAACCACCATGGACGGCGCCGCGCGTCGCGCCGCCCGACTCGCCACCGCCGGCTGAAGGAGCCCGACATGGCCATCTACCTCACCAAGGAGAGCAAGGTCCTCGTCCAGGGCATGACCGGCGGCGAGGGCATGAAGCACACCCGGCGCATGCTCGCCGCCGGCACGAACGTCGTCGGCGGCGTCAACCCCCGCAAGGCGGGCCGCACCGTCGACTTCGACGAGCGGGCCGTCCCCGTCTTCGGCTCCGTCGCCGAGGGCATCCGCGCCACCGGCGCCGACGTCACCGTCGTGTTCGTCCCACCGGCCTTCGCCAAAGCGGCCGTCGTCGAGGCCGCCGACGCGGGCATCGGCCTCGCGGTCGTCATCACGGAGGGCATCCCGGTCCACGACTCCGTCGCCTTCACCGCGTACGCGAAGTCGAAGGGCACGCGGATCATCGGCCCCAACTGCCCCGGCCTGATCACGCCGGGCCAGTCCAACGCGGGCATCATCCCGTCCGACATCACCAAACCCGGCCGCATCGGCCTGGTCTCCAAGTCCGGCACGCTGACCTACCAACTCATGTACGAACTGCGGGACATCGGCTTCTCGACCTGCGTCGGCATCGGCGGCGACCCGGTGGTGGGCACGACACACATCGACTGCCTCGCCGCCTTCCAGGACGACCCCGACACCGACCTCATCGTGCTCATCGGCGAGATCGGCGGCGATGCGGAGGAACGCGCGGCCGCGTACATCCGTGAACACGTCACCAAGCCCGTCGTCGGCTACATCGCCGGGTTCACCGCCCCCGAGGGCAGGACGATGGGGCACGCGGGAGCCATCGTGTCCGGCTCCTCCGGCACCGCGCGGGCGAAGAAGGAGGCGCTGGAGGCGGTCGGGGTCGGTGTGGGAAGCACACCGAGCGAGACGGCGAAACTCGTCCTCGCCCGCCTCGAAGTCCGGCCCCCGGTCCCTCATAGTTGAGCTGAGCCACGTATCCCCGCCCCCGACTGTGCACCGAGAGCGGAGCAACCCGATGGCAACCACCCTCACCCTCAAAGCAGGCACGTCCTGGACCGACGCCTGGCAACGCTGCCTGGCCGTGGCCCCCGAGGCCTTCCGGGACGACCGCGTCCTCAACCTCTGGAACGCCACCTGGCAGGCCGACGGCCGGACGCTGCCCGCCACCAGCCCCGTCGACGGCAGCCCCATCGCCGGCCCGCCACGCCTGGACGGCGACACCGCCCACCGGGCCGTGCGCGCGGCGCTCGACGAACACCGGGCCTGGCGCCACGTCCCCCTCGACGAACGCCGCGCCCGCGTCGCGGCCACCCTCGACGCCCTCACCGAACACCGCGAACTGCTCGCCCTGCTGCTCGTCTGGGAGATCGGCAAGCCCTGGCGGCTCGCGCAGGCCGACGTCGACCGCGCGATCGACGGCGTGCGCTGGTACGTCGACGGCATCGAGCCGATGCTGGCCGGCCGGGCCCCACTGGACGGCCCGGTGTCCAACATCGCGAGCTGGAACTATCCGATGAGCGTGCTCGTTCACGCCATGCTGGTCCAGGCACTGGCGGGCAACGCGGTGATCGCCAAGACCCCGACCGACGGCGGCCTCGCCTGTCTCACGCTGGCCTGCGCGCTCGCCGCCCGCGAGGGGATTCCCGTCACCCTCGTCAGCGGCAGCGGGGGCGAGCTGTCCCAAGCGCTCGTACGGGCGCCCGAGATCGGCTGCGTCTCCTTCGTCGGCGGCCGCGACACCGGCGCGGCGGTGGCCACGGCCGTCGCCGACCTCGGCAAGCGGCACGTACTCGAACAGGAAGGACTCAACACTTGGGGCATCTGGAACCACTCGGACTGGGACGCGCTCGCGGCCGTGATCCCGAAGCTCTTCGACTACGGCAAGCAGCGCTGCACGGCGTACCCGCGCTTCGTCGTCCAGCGGCAGCTGTTCGACGACTTCCTGGCGGCGTACCTGCCCGCGGTCCGTACGCTCAGGGTCGGCCACCCGCTCGCCGTCGAGCGGCCCGAGGACCCCTTCCCGGAGCTGGACTTCGGCCCGCTCGTCAACGCCGCCAAGGCCAAGGAACTGCGTGACCAGGTCACCGAGGCCATCGACCGCGGCGCCGTCCCGCTGCACCGCGGCAGCGAGGCCGACGCCCGCTTCCTGCCCGGCCAGGACACCTCGGCGTACGTCCAGCCGGTCACCCTCCTGAACCCGCCCCCCTCGTCGCCGCTGCACCACGCGGAGCCGTTCGGTCCGGTCGACACCATCGTCCTGGTCGACACGGAGGCGGAGCTGCTGGCCGCGATGAACGCCTCCAACGGGGCGCTGGTGGCCACCCTCTCCACCGACGACCGGGCCACGTTCGACCGGCTGGCGCCGCAGATCCGGGCGTTCAAGGTCGGCCACGGAAAACCGCGCTCCCGAGGCGACCGGGACGAGCTCTTCGGCGGCTTCGGGGCGTCCTGGCGCGGGGCGTTCGTCGGCGGTGAGCTTCTGGTGCGCGCCGTGACACAGGGGCCGGCGGGGGAGCGGCTGCCCGGGAACTTCCCGGACTACCACCTCATGCCGTGACCGGCGGCCGGGGGCGTCCCCGTCCGGGGACGGCACCCGGCCCACGGGACGGATATGCAGGTGAAGGCCACTCCGAAACCTTGGTATTGTTGTGCGTGTCGCCCCGGGGAACACCTCCGGTCAAGCGGCAGACACCTGGTCCGGGTGGCGGAATGGCAGACGCGCTAGCTTGAGGTGCTAGTGCCCTTTATCGGGCGTGGGGGTTCAAGTCCCCCCTCGGACACTCACCGTGTTTCCCTCGTGCGGGTCGAGCCCAGTCTCGGCCCGCACGAGCTGTTTCACGGCCCGCCGGTCAGCCGCGGACGTGAGCGTCGGCCGGCCCCGCGGGCGCCGGCTGCCGCAGGAAGCGGGACAGCAGGTCGTCCAGGGTGACCATGCCGGTCAGGTCGCCCTTCTCGTCGCGGACCGCAGCCAGGGAGGCACGACGGTCACGCAGGACGTCGATCGCGTCGGCGACCGTGGTGTCCACGATCAGCTCGGGCACCGGACGGGCCAGGTGACGGGCGTCCGCGGCCCGGCCCCGCGCGCGGGCCACCAGGGCGTCGCGGGCGTGGACGGAGCCGAGGACCGTGTCGCCGTCGAGGACCAGCAGCCGGGTGCGGTCACTGCCGGCCGCCACCCGGAGCACCTCCTCGACATCGGCCGTGCCGGCCACCGAGGTGATCCGCGCGGCGGGGACCTGGAGGTCGCCGACCGGTGTCTCGGACTCGGTCAGCGAGCGCGTGATCAGCTCGGAGTCCGCCCTGCCGATCAGGCCCAGCCGCTCTGACTCCACCACGAGATGGGTGAGCTGCTCCCGGTTGTGAACCGAGGCCAGCTCCTCACGCGGAGTGACCCGGCACAGCCGTACCAGCGCGTTGCTGACGGTGTTGAGCAGCACGATCAGCGGACGTACGGCCTTGACCATCGCCCGGAAGGGCGGCGCCAGGAGCATCGCGGAGTCCTCCGGGTGGACGATGGCCCAGGACTTGGGAGCCATCTCGCCGACCACCATGTGCAGGAACACCACCACGATCATGGCGACGGCGAACGCGATGCCGTAGCTGACCGCGCCGGGGATTCCCAGGCCGTGCAGCAGCGGGTCGAGGGCGTGCGAGATCGCGGGCTTGGAGACGGAGCCCAGACCCAGGGTGCAGACGGTGATGCCGAGCTGGGCGCCCGCCAGCATCAGCGACAGCTCCCGCATGCCGGACAGGGCCGCCTGCGCACCGCGCTGTCCCGCGGCCGCCGCCCTTTCCATACGGTGCCGCTTGGCGGCGACCAGCGCGAACTCGGCGGCGACGAAGAAACCGCTGCCGAGCAGCAGCAGGACCGTGACGAAGAGTGCCATCGGGAAACTCATGCCTGCCCCTCCTCATGTCCGCCGACGACATCGGCCGGAGCCTGCCGCTCCGCACGGATCTGCTCTGTACGGCCCGGCTCCCCATGGCCCTGCTTCACACGGCCCGGCTCCTCACGGCCCCGTTCCAACCGCACCCGCTCCGGCACGTGTCGGTCCAGGCTCCGTACCTCGAGGACGGCCCGTCCGCAGTCGGGCAGCTCCACGGTGAGCCGGTCGCCGATCGCCGGGAAGCGGCCCAGCCGGTCCACGATCAGCCCGGCCACGGTGCCGAAGTCGTCCCCCTCGGGCAACGCGACGCCGGTCGCCTCGGCCACCTCGTCGAGCCGCCGTCCGGCGTCGACCAGCCAGCCGTCGCCGTCCGCCACCGCGAGCGCGGTGACCGTGTCGGACTCGTCCGCGATGTCGCCGACCAGTTCCTCGGCGATGTCCTCGTAGGTCACGATGCCCGCCACCCCGCCGTGCTCGTCCAGGACGACGGCGAACTCGTCGTCCGCCCGGCGCATCTGCTCCACGGCCTCCGGCAGCGGAAGGGTGTCGGGCAGCAGCAGTGGGCGCCGGGCGAGCGCGCCCGCGGTGGGCGCGTCCGCAGTGGTACCGGCCGGCCGATCGGCGGGCAGCCGCATCAGTTCGCGCACGCCGAGGACACCGGCGACGTCGTCGGGGTGATCACCGAGTACGGGGTAGTTGGAGTGGCCGTGCCGGGCGATCAGGCTCACCGCCTCGGCGGCGCTCGCGTCCCTGCGGACGAAGACGGCGTCCGCGCGCGGCACCATCACCTCGTCCAGGGTGCGCTCGGAGAACTCCAGGGCGTGGTCCAGCAGCGCGGCGGTGTCCTTGGGCAGCTGCCCCTGCTCGTGCGACTCGCCGATCAGATGGCCGAGCTCCTCAAGGGTGGCGCCGTGATGCAACTCCTCGACCGGTTCGATGTGGGCCTTGCGCAGCAGTCGGTTCGCCGCCTCGTCGAAGACGCGCACCACGGGACCGACGACCTTCAGGTACGCCAGCGTCGAGGAGGCCAGCGCCTTCGCCAGCCGCTCGGGCACGGCGATCGCGAGGTTCTTCGGGGCCAGCTCGCCGAGCACCATCTGTACGACCGTGGCACCCACGAAGGCGAGCACCACGGAGCTGCCCGTGACCACCGCGTCCGGTACGCCGACGCTGGACAGGGCCGGCCTGATCAGCGCGGACACGGACGGCTCGGCGATGAAACCGACGACCAGACCGGTCACGGTGATGCCCAGCTGGGCACCGGAGAGCATGAACGACAGCCGCTCCAGCACCTTCAGCGCCCGGGCGGCACCGCGGTCACCGGCCTCCGCCTCACGGGCGAGGGCGAGGCGGTCGGCCGAGACGTAGGCGAACTCCTGGGCGACGAAGTAGCCGGTCCCGGCGGTCAGAACGAACACGGCCAGCAGGCCCAGGACGGCGTTGGCGGCACTCATCGAACACCACCCCGCCGGGTGCCGCGATCAGGCTCGGTATGGCGGGATGGTCCGGGACTGAGCCCCGGGGAGTCCGTCGGTGTGGCGGACAAGGGATGGCTCCTCATGGATCGGTCGGTATCAGGACAACGCGCATGACCCGACACGAGTTCCCAGCAGGCTGTCAGGCGGCTGTAAAGAGGGCGGCTGTAAAGAGGACTACTGCAAAGAGGGCGACTGCAAACCGGCGGGGCCCGGCCCGGCGGGATGCCGCCGACCGGGCCCCTCGCGTGGCCGGATCAGAGGTCGAACTCGTGCGGGGGCAGGTCCAGGGTGAAGCAGGCTTCCCGCACGACGGCCTGCTCGGTCTTGTCGAAGTCGCCGTCGGCGCCACCGATGACGATGCCGATCTGGATGACGGCGCGTGCCTCGGCGGGCTTCTTCTTCGCCTTGGCGATCTCCTGCAGCACGCTGACCTTGCCGAAGGCGAAGTCCGCGGTGAGCTTGTCGAGGTTCTCCTCGAAGCGGCGGCGCAGGTCGTCGGCGGGGAAGTTCTGCAGGACCTCGTTGGTGGCGATCAGCTGGGCCACGCGCTGCCGCTCGGCCGGGTCGATGGTGCCGTCGGCGGCGGCGACCAGGGCGCACATCGCCATGCTGGCGTCGCGGAAGGCGCCGCTCTTCAGGTCGTTCTTCTTCGCCACGAGCTGGGTCTGCATCGTCGACGCGGATTCCTTGATGCGGTCCCACAGGGCCATGAGAACTCCAGACGTTCGGTGAGGCCCGGTCCGCCCGGTGCCTCTTCGGCTACTACAGCAACGTAGAAACTTACGGCCGGGGGGATAAGTTCCGACCGTTCTCGGAATGTTCACGCGCCCCCCGGACCAGCGCGTTCAGTCCTCCTCCTCGTCGTCTCCCTCGAAGAAGTCCCCGATCTCGTCGACGACTTCGCCCGCCACCATGCCGCCGACGACCCCGACCGCCAGTCCCGCCGCGCCCGCGGCCACCGCCGTGCCGACGCCCGGCCCGGAGCCGTGCCCGTACCCGTCGCCATGACCGTGCCCGTACCCGTCGCCATGACCGTGTCCGTGTCCGTGTCCGTGTCCGTGTCTGTGTTCGTGGCCGCCGTCATACGCGTCCGCGTGCCCGTACGCCGAGTCCGTGCCGAACGCGGAGCGGTGGTCGAGCAGTTGGCGGATCCAGCCGTCGACCTCGGCGTTCCAGTCCCGCCCCGGCACCTCGTGACCGACGCTGAAGCGGGTCAGGGCGTCATGTCCGGCGGAGAGGAACCCACCGCGCTTGTCCGCCTCCAGGACGACCTCCACACCCGAGGGACCGGCCAGGAAGGTCACCTCGATCTCGTTCACCGCGTGCGCGTACTGCGGCGCGGGAGTCAGCTCGATCTCCTGGTAGAAGGGCAGCAGCTGTCCCGTACCGCCGATGCGGCCGTACTCCAGATCGGCCGACCGGAACCCGAATCCCAGCTGTCCCAACGCCTCCAGGACCGCCTCCTGCACGGGCAGCGGGCGGACGGTCAGCGGGTCGAGGTCCCCCTTGTCCCTACCCCCGGCCACCGCCAGCTCGGTGCGCACGCCGAGGACGATGCCCAGCGGCTGGCCGTACAGCTCGCTGATCGGTGTCTCCCACGGCAGCGTGACCGCGAACGGCACACCGCGCCGTTCCTGCTCGCCGAGCCGGAACCCGCCGCCCACCGTGAACCGCTCGAAGGCGACGAAGCCCTCGCTCTCGCCCTCCTCGTGCTCGGCCTCCACCCGGGCGACCAGTTCGACGGCGATGTGCTCGATCTCCACGGCCGAGTCACCGCCCTGGAAGTGCACCTGCCCGGACAGCACCCCGCCGGGCACCAGGGCTCCGCCGTCCAGCACCGTGTCCACCGAGGGGCCGCCCACCCCGAGGGCCCCCAGCAGCCGTTTGAACACCATCCGGACGTCTCTCCTTCGCTCACCGGCCGAACCGTTCCAACCGTTCGACAGATGAACTCGCCCGCACGGTAAAGAAGTTCCCAAGTCACCCGGACGAGTGATCGCCGTGCTCGGCCACGCGAAAAAACCCGGTGCCCGGCCGCGTCCCGGTTCCCTACACTCGCCACGCACCGCGCGTCGCAGGGACGCGCATGGACCAGCGACGAGGGGAGACCGGCCGTGCAGTACCGCACCGCTGTCGTCGTTCCCCGCTCGCGGTTCGAGGTGATCCTGGTGTCCTCGTCCGTCCGGTGCCCGCTGCGCGGCCGGTACCGGATGCCCGTGACGAACGTCTGACGTTCCGTCCGGGAATCGCGCCGCCCTTTTTCCGGACACCAGAAAGGCCAACGGGCCGTGCGCACCGACGTCAACCCTCTCACCGCCGTCCGCAACCTCGGCATCCTCGCCCACGTCGACGCGGGCAAGACCACCGTGACCGAGCGGATCCTCTACGCCACCGGCACCATCCACCGGCGGGGAGAGGTCCATGACGGCACCACCGTCACCGATTTCGACCCGCAGGAGCGCGACCGTGGCATCACCATCTTCGCCGCGGCCGTCAGCTGCGGGTGGGACGGCCACCGGATCAACCTGATCGACACGCCGGGGCACGTGGACTTCGCCGACGAGGTCGAGCGTTCCCTACGGGTGCTCGACGGGGCGATCGCTGTGTTCGACGCCGTGGCCGGCGTGGAGCCCCAGAGCGAGTCGGTGTGGCGGCAGGCCGACCGGCACGGTGTGCCGAGGATCGCGTTCGTCAACAAGATGGACCGCGCGGGCGCCGACCTCGACACCGCCGTCGCCTCCATCCGGGAACGGCTCCATCCGGCGCCGTTGGTCGTCCAGTTGCCCGTCGGCACCGAGGACGGCTTCACCGGCGTCGTCGACCTGCTGCGCCTGCGCGCGCTCGTCTGGTCCGACGGCGGCGCCACGGCGGAGGTCGTGCCGGTGCCCGAGGACCTGCGCGAGGAGGCGCTGCGGCGGCGCCGACTGCTGGAGGAGGCCGTGGCCGAGCTGCACCCCGGGGCTCTGGAGGAGTTCGTCGAGCGGGAGACGCTGTCGGCCGGGACGCTGGCCGGAGCCCTCCGGGACCTCACCCGCAGCGGTGACGCCGTGGTGGTGCTCTGCGGCTCCGCCTACCGCAACCGAGGCATCGAACCGCTGCTCGACGCCGTCGTGGCGTACCTGCCCTCGCCGCTGGACGTGCCCGCCGTACGGGGCACGCACGACGGTACGGCGCAGGAGCGCGCGGCCGATCCGCGGGCGCCGTTCGCGGCCCTGGTGTTCAAGGTGAACGCCACCCCCACGGGGCGGCTCACCTATCTGCGCGTCTACTCGGGAACGATCGAGAAGGGAGACACCGTGTTGGACGCGGGCACGCGCCGCACCGAGCGCGTCGGGCGCATCCTGCGCGTCCAGGCCGACCGCCACGCGCGCGTGGACCACGCGGTGGCCGGGGACATCGTCGCCGTGGTCGGGCTGAAGTCGGCCCGCGCCGGTTCGACGCTGTGCGCCCCGGGCACCCCGCTCGTCCTCGAACCCCCGGGCGTCACCGAGCCGGTGGTCTCGGTGGCCGTCGAGGCACGCAGGTTTACGGATGCCGACCGGCTGGCGTCGGCGTTGGCACGGCTGGCCGAGGAGGACCCGTCACTGGTCGTACGGACGGATCCCGAGACCGGTCAGACCGTCCTGTCCGGCATGGGCGAACTGCACCTGGAGGTCGCGGTGGAGAAGCTCCGGCTGGTGCAGCGTCTGGAGGTCAACGTCGGTCGTCCGAGGGTCAGTCACCGTGAGACGGTCGGGCGCGGGGTGTCCGGCTTCGTCCTCCGGCACGTCAAACAGGACGGCGGGGCGGGGCAGTTCGCCCATGTCGTCCTCGATGTCGAGCCGCTCCAGGACGGGTTCGAGTTCCGGTCGGCGGTCGTCGGCGGACGGGTGCCGCAGGAGTACGTCCGGGCGGTCGAGGCCGGCTGCCGGGACGCCCTCGCGGAAGGTCCGCTCGGCGGGCATCCGGTGACCGGGCTGCGGGTCACCCTGACCGACGGGGCGACCCATGTGAAGGACTCCTCGGAGACCGCCTTCCGCACGGCGGGCAGGCTGGGCCTGCGCGAGGCCCTCCGCGCCTGCGCGATGCTCCTGCTGGAGCCGGTCGTCGAGGTAACGGTGACCGTGCCCGAGGACGCCGTCGGCGGTGTCCTCGGTGACCTCGCCGCACGTCGCGGACGCGTGTCGGGCTCGGCCGCGCGCGGTGGCTCGGCGGTCGTGACGGCGACCGTGCCGCTGGCCGAACTCTTCGGCTACGCGACGCGGTTGCGCAGCCGGACGCAGGGCCGGGGCACCTTCACGGCACGCCCCACGGGCTACGCCCCGGCCCCGGCCGCGACGCCGGCCCGGTGACCGACACGGCGGCCCCTCCCGTACGCGGGCGGGGCCGCCCCTCGCTCACGGGTACGACACCACCGTCGACGGCGTCGTCGAGGTACCGGACGTCGGCGCGCCCGTGTCGTTGATGACGTGCTCGTACTGGCCGTTGCCGCCCAGCGACACCACCAGCAGGTCGTGGAAGCGCACCCCGGGACGGTTCGGCGCGGCGAAGCCGCTGTGCTGGACGATCGTCGGGTCGACGTTGTAGTAGCAGTAACTGCCCAGGCCCCAGCCCTCGTGCGCGGTGACGTCGTCGCCGACCTTGTAGGCGGCGTAGCCCTTCACCGGGCCGTTCTGGATCGCGGCCTGGTTCGGGGCGTCGTACGCCTTCTCGTTCTGGAAGAAGATGGTGCGGCCGCGCTGGCCGTACCACTGGACGTCGTACTTGTTGAAGTGCTCGACGAACAGGCCGGTGCACAGCACGTCGTCGCCGTTGACGACGATGCCGTAATCCGCACGGTTGGTGTCCCAGCCGACGCCGTCGCCGTGGTCGGCGCGCCAGACCCAGGTGTGGTCGACGATGGTGTGGCGGCTGTTGACGACCATGCTGGTGGTGGCCTTGCCGGCGCCCGCGCCGCCGATGCGGACGAACACGTCCTGGACGGTGGTCGGGTTGGCGGAGTGGTCCCTGGACGCGCCTCGGGGGCCGACTTCCAGCAGCGTCGCGGAGTTGACCGGGCCCGCGTCGATCAGGAAGCCCGCCAGGCGCACGCCGTCGACGTCGGCGACCCGCAGGGCCGTGACTCCGTTGTCCGGCACGAGAGTCGCGTAACCCAGGCCCAGGACCACGGTGTTGGCGCGGTTCACCTCGACGGCCCGGTCGAGGTGGTAGATGCCCGGCGTCAGCAGCAGGTGCAGTCCTTGTGCGAGCGCCTGGTTGAGGGTCGCCGCGGAGACGCCGGGCTTCGCGACGTAGAACTGCGACAACGGCAGCGAGGTGCCGCGCGGAGTGCCGCTGCCCCAGGTGACACCGCGGGCGTTGGTGCGTTTGGCCGGCAGGAAGACCCGGAACTGCGAGCCGTCGACGTACAGGAAGGGCTTCTCCCGGGAGACCGGGGTCGTGTCGAGGGTCGTGTACGGCGGGTTCGGGAAGCTCTGCGCGGGGGCGCCCTCGACGCCCGAGAAGACCATGTTCCAGACGCCGTTGAGCCAGCTGCCGATCGCGCTGTCCCGGGTGTACCACTGCTGCTGGGAGTACGGCCCGACCTGGCCGTCGACGCGACTGTCGGCGATGTAGCCGCCACTGGCCCAACCGTAGCCCGTGGGCGAGAGGTTGAGGCCGCCGCGGACGTGCATACGGCGGAAGGGGGCCGCCTGAGCCACGGCCCACCGGTTCGTGCCGTTCGCGGGGACGAGCGCCAGGTTCTCCGCCGAACGCCAGAAGTTCTGCGTGGCGTTGCCGTTGAACCAGCCGGCGTCGACCGTGACGTCCCCGTTGATGGTGGTGTCGTCGGGGGACAGGCCGAGGCCGGCGATCGAGGTGTAGAAGCCGAGCTGGGCGTTGAGGCCGTGGTAGGTGCCGGGCTTGAACAGCAGGGCGTAGCGGCCGGTGCCGAACTGCGCCGACTCCTGCTGCCGGAACACCTCGTCCAGCCTGGACTGGATGCCGGGGGTGGACGGGTCGAAGACCAGGACGTTCGGGCCCAGGTCGCCGCCGCCGGGGAGGAGGCGCGGCTTCCTGGGCGGCTTGGGGGCGGCCGAGGCGGGTGATGACAGGCCGAGCACGGCGGGGGCGGCGGCGGCAGTGGCGCCGAGGACGGTTCTGCGGCCGATGGCGGGCAGGGGCATGGGGCGGCTCTCCTGTTCAGGAAGTGAACCTGGTGGGGTCTGGGAGCGCTCTCTCGCCGGTGAATGCTTCAACTAGCCGAACGACCGCGTCAAGAGGCGTGACCAGAGTTCCGCAAGCCGTGCCGTACCCCTTGACGCGGACATCCCTTGAGGTTTAACTCACGTCCTAAATTAAGCCATGAGTGCATTCCCTGAAGGGACACCGGGAACCATGCGCAGCATCCGAGCCGCGGCCGTAGGCGCCGTCACCATGTCACTCGCCCTTGCCGCCTCGGCCTGCGGAGGCGGTTCGTCCAGCGGCGGAGGGTCGAACGACTCCCCGAAGACGCTCACGTACTGGGCCTCCAACCAGGGCGCGAGCATCGCCGTCGACAAGAAGGTCCTGCAGCCCGAACTCGACAAGTTCCAGAAGCAGACCGGGATCAAGGTGAAGCTGGAGGTCGTGCCCTGGTCCGACCTGCTGAACCGGATCCTCACCGCGACCACCTCCGGCCAGGGCCCCGACGTCCTGAACATCGGCAACACCTGGAGCGCCTCCCTGCAGGCCACCGGCGCGCTGCTGCCCTGGGACGCCAAGAACTTCGCGAAGATCGGCGGCAGGGACCGCTTCGTCGACTCGGCCCTCGGCTCCACGGGCGCCGAGGGCAAGGACCCGGCCGCCGTACCGCTGTACTCGATGGCCTACGCCCTCTACTACAACAAGCAGATCTTCGCCGACGCCGGCATATCCAAGCCCCCGGCCACCTGGGCGGAACTGGTCGCGGACGGCAAGAAGATCCAGGCCAAGGGCAAGTCCGCGCTGGGCGCGGAGGGTTCGAACCTGTCGGAGAACATCCACCACGTCTTCGTCTTCGCCAAGCAGCACGGCGCGGACTTCTTCACCGCCGACGGCAAGGCCGACTTCACGAACGACGGCGTGGTCACGGCGGTCAAGCAGTACGTCGACCTGATGGCCAAGGACAAGGTCATCCCGACCGGCGACGCCGAGTACGCGCAGAACCAGTCCGTCAGCGACTTCGCCAAGGGCAAGCAGGCCATGCTGCTGTGGCAGTCCGCCGCCGCCAACCTCAAGTCCCAGGGCATGGACGCGAGCGCGTACGGCATCGCACCCGTCCCCGTGCAGTCCGGCACCCCGGGCACCGGGACCCAGGTCAACTCGATGGTGGCGGGCATCAACCTGGCCGTCTTCAAGAACAGCCACAACCTCGACGGCGCCACGAAGTTCGTGAAGTTCATGACCAGCGACGAGGAACAGAAGATCCTCAACACCGCCTACAGCTCCATCCCGCCGGTGAAGGCCGCGCAGGAGGACGCCACCTTCAACTCCCCGTCGAACGCGGTGCTGAAGGACACCCTCGCCAAGAGCGCCGCGGCGCTGCCGCAGGTGGCCGACGAGTCGCAGTTCGAGACCGCGGTCGGTACGGCGGTCAAGGACCTGTTCGCCGACGCGGCGGCCGGACGCGCGATCACCACCGACTCGGTGAAGTCCGCGCTGGAGAAGGCCCAGCAGCAGATGCCGGCGAAGTGAGCCCGATGACCACCACCGCCCTCAAGGAACCGCTGAGGGGGAGTTCCGCCGCGCCGGGCTCCCGTACCTGCTCCTGCTGCCCGCCCTGGTCCTCGAACTCCTCGTCCACCTGGTGCCGATGGTCATCGGCATCGTGATGAGCTTCAAGGAACTCACCCAGTTCTACATCCGCGACTGGGGCACCGCGCCCTGGTCGGGCCTGTCCAACTACCGGGTCTCCGTGGACTTCGACGCCCCGGTCGGCCAGGCCCTGCTGCACTCCTTCTTCGTCACCGTCGCCTTCACCCTGCTCTCGGTCGGCCTGTGCTGGCTGATCGGCACGGCGGCGGCGGTCTACATGCAGGACACCTTCGCCGGCCGCGGCCTGCTGCGGGCGCTGTTCCTGGTGCCGTACGCCCTGCCGGTCTACGCGGCCGTCATCACCTGGGTGTTCATGTTCCAGCACGACAACGGCCTGGTGAACCACGTCCTGCACGACCAGCTGCACCTCACCGGCAAGCCGTCGTTCTGGCTCATCGGCGACAACAGCTTCTACGCGCTGCTGACCGTGTCGGTGTGGAAGGGCTGGCCGTTCGCCTTCCTCATCGTCATGGCCGGACTGCAGAACATCCCACGCGAGTTGTACGAGGCCGCCGCCCTCGACGGCGCCGGCATGTGGCAGCAGATCCGCCGCATCACGCTGCCGTCCCTGCGCCCGGTCAACCAGGTGCTGGTCCTGGTCCTGTTCCTGTGGACGTTCAACGACTTCAACACCCCCTACGTCCTGTTCGGCAAGTCGGCCCCGGAGGCGGCGGACCTCATCTCCGTGCACATATACCAGGCGTCCTTCGTCACCTGGAACTTCGGCACCGGGTCCGCCATGTCCGTGCTCCTGCTGCTGTTCCTGCTGGTCGTCACGGGCGTCTACCTGGCGCTCACCTCGCGCGGACGGAGGACAGGCGATGTCTAGGTCCCCCATGGCGCCCCCGAGTTCGTTCCTCTGGTCGCGCCGGGTCTTCCTCACCCTGCTCACCGGGTTCGTGCTGGTGCCGGTCTACGTCATGGTCTCCAGCTCGCTGAAGCCGCTCGCGGACGTCACGGGCAAGTTCCGCTGGCTGCCCAGCGGTCTGACGATCCGCCCGTACATCGACATCTGGTCGACGGTCCCGCTGGCCCGCTACTTCGTGAACTCGCTGATCGTGGCCGGTGCGGCGACCGTCTGCTCGGTGGTGATCGCGGTGTTCGCCGCGTACGCCGTCAGCCGCTACAGCTTCCGCGGCAAGCGCGTCTTCACGGTCACCGTGCTGTCCACACAGATGTTTCCGGGCATCCTCTTCCTGCTCCCGCTGTTCCTGCTGTACGTCAACATCGGCAACGCCACCGGCATCGCCCTGTTCGGCTCCCGCGGCGGCCTGATCCTCACCTACCTCACCTTCTCCCTCCCGTTCTCGATCTGGATGCTGATCGGGTACTTCGACTCCGTGCCGAAGGACCTGGACGAGGCCGCCCTGGTGGACGGGTGCGGCCCACTCGGCGCGCTGCTGAGGGTGGTGGTCCCGGCCGCGATCCCCGGCATCGTCGCGGTCGCCGTCTACGCCTTCATGACCGCCTGGGGCGAGGTCCTCTTCGCCTCCGTCATGACCAACGACACCACCCGCACCCTCGCCGTCGGCCTCCAGGGCTACTCCACGCTCAACAACGTGTACTGGAACCAGATCATGGCCGCCTCGCTGGTCGTCAGCGTGCCCGTGGTCGCCGGCTTCCTGCTGCTGCAGCGCTATCTCGTCGCCGGGCTGACGGCCGGGGCCGTCAAGTGACCGATTCTCCTGCGTCCGAAGGGACTTACGTGTCCGACCGCATCGACCTCGCCGCCTTCCCGCACGGCTTCCTGTGGGGAACGGCCACATCGGCGTACCAGATCGAGGGAGCCGTCGCCGAGGACGGCCGCTCCCCGTCGATCTGGGACACCTTCTCGCACACACCCGGCAAGGTCGACGGCGACGACCACGGAGACGTGGCCTGCGACCACTACCACCGCTGGCGCGAGGACATCGGTCTGATGCGCCAACTGGGCACGAACGCCTACCGGTTGTCGATCGCCTGGCCGAGGGTGGTGCCGGGAGGGTCCGGCCCGGCGAACCCCAAGGGCCTCGCCTTCTACGACGAGTTGACCGACGCCCTGCTTCAGGCGGGCATCACCCCGTCGGTCACCCTCTACCACTGGGACCTGCCCCAGGTCCTCCAGGACCGGGGCGGCTGGCCGGAGCGGGAGACGGCCGTGGCGTTCGCCGAGTACGCCTCCGTCGTCGCCGCCCGCCTCGGCGACCGGGTCACCCACTGGGCCACCCTCAACGAACCGCTGTGCTCGGCCTGGATCGGCCACCTGGAGGGCAGGATGGCGCCCGGCCTGACCGACCTCACGGCCGCCGTCCGGGCCTCCTACCACCTGCTGCTGGGCCATGGCCTCGCCGTCGAGGCGATCCGCGCCGCAGCCCCGTCCGCCCAGGTAGGCCTCGTCACCAACCTGTCCACGGTGCACGCCGCCACCGACCGCGACGAGGACGTACGGGCCGCGCGCCGGCAGGACGGCCATGTCAACCGCTGGTGGCTGGACCCGGTGTACGGCCGGGGCTTCCCGGCCGACATGCGCGAGGTGTACGGCGTCGACCTCCCCGAGCGGGCGGGTGACCTGGCCAGGATCGCCGCCCCGCTCGACTGGCACGGCCTGAACTACTACATGCCGGCCACCGTCGCCGACGACCCCTCCGCCCCCGCGCCGCACGTCCGCTCGGTCCGCCGCCTCGGCGTTCCGCGCACCGGCATGGACTGGGAGATCGACCCGGACGGCATGGAGACGCTGCTGCTCCGCCTGACGGAGGAGTACGGGGCACGGAAGATCTACGTCACCGAGAACGGCTCCGCATACCCGGACGTCGTACGCCCGGACGGCACCGTCGACGACCCCGAACGCCAGGACTACCTGGTGCGCCACCTCGCCGCCTGCGCGTCCGCCGTCCGCAAGGGGGCCCCGCTGGCCGGGTACTTCGCGTGGTCGCTGCTGGACAACTTCGAGTGGGCGTACGGCTACGACAAGCGGTTCGGTCTGGTGCACGTGGACTACCGGACCCAGAAACGGACCATCAAGGGCACCGGGTACCGGTACGCGGACATCATCCGGGCGCATCGGGGGCGGGCCCGGGAGGCGGCCTGAAGCGTCAATGCCGTGCGGTCGAGTCACGCGATCGGGTGAGGTTCCGGGTGGTGGGGCACGGCGCGGGACTGTGGGCCGTTCGACCGGGTGAGCAGCACTTCGACACCGCGACGACGCCAACGGGACCTGGCCCGGCTGCTCGACGCGGCGGGCATCGAGCAGACGGACCAGGCGCCGGGGCGGGTCAGCAGTCCCTGAACTCCGGGGACTGGTTCAGGATCTGGGAGCGGAGGGACGTGAAGCGGCCGTAGGTCTCGCCGGCGCGGGCTCCCGGGTGGAAGGCCGCCACCCGGTGGCAGTTCTGGAAGGCGAGTTCGACGCCGAAGTGGCGTTCCAGGCTGCCGCGGATCGCGTCGCTGGCGAGCGCGCGCAGGAGCTGGCCGCGTTCGCGCTCGGAGGGGGGAGGGGTCTGGTTGTCGGCGAAGTGTGCCGTGCCGGACTTGAGTTCGGCGGCGAGGGAGGCGATCAGGTCGTAGGCGTACGGCAGTGACGTGCGGACCGTGTCCACGAAGTCCTCCTCGCGGATGTCACCGGACTCGGCTTCGGCGAGGAGCTTCGGGGAGACGTCGAGAGACATGGAAGGGGGGTGTCCGTTCTGATCGATGGTCGAGGTTGCTCACGGGGGAGTTGTGTCAGGTCAGTGACGTCGGGCCCGGTACGAAGTCCGGGTCCACCTGGGTGGCGAGGTCCTGGCCCGTGGCCTTGTCCGCCCAGGCGCGCGCGTTGCGCAGGTGGAACTCCACGGCATGGCGGTGCAGTGTCGCCCAGTCCTTCGGGCGGGCGTCGACCGCCTCGCGCAGTACGTCCAGAGCGTGCCGGTTGTGGGGCTCCAGCGCCTCCAACTCGCCCTGACCGCCGCCCTGCTCGGCCGACCGCACCCACGGCGAGTGGACCAGGTACGTCAGCAGGTCGTCGCCCACCTGGTCCTTGAGGAACATCACGTCGTCCTCGCCCGTCACCTTGTTGCCGACCACCGCGATCCGGATCCCGAACTCCCGCGCGTGGTCCCGGTACTGGCGGTAGACGGAGACGCCCTTGCGGGTGGGTTCCGCCACCAGGAACGTGATGTCGAAGCGTGTGAACAGCCCGGAGGCGAACGCGTCCGCGCCGGCCGTCATGTCGACGACGACGTACTCGCCGGGACCGTCCACCAGATGGCCGAGGTACAGCTCCACCCCGCCGAGCTTGGAGTGGTAGCAGGCCACGCCCAGATCGCTCTCCTCGAACTCGCCCGTCACCATCAGCGACACGTCACCGACGCGCCGGGCGTGACGCGCGTGCAGTTCGTCGTCGCCGAGGAGGCGCAGGAGACGGGAACCGCGGCCGGGCGGGGTGGTCTTCACCATCGCCTGCGCGGAGGCGATGCGCGGGTTGTCGCCCCGCAAGTAGTCCTTGATCTCGGTCAGATGGGCTGCCAGGGCCGGGGCGTCCAGGGGACCGGCGTGTCCCAGTGCCTCGGCCAAGTGCTGGTTGATGTCGCCGTCGACGGCCAGTACCGGCGCGCCGGAGCGGGCCAGATGACGGGAGAAGAGCGCGGACAGGGTGGTCTTGCCGCTGCCGCCCTTGCCCACGAACGCGACCCGCATTACCGGGCCGACCTGGTTTTGAAAATGAATGTCATGTGGCTAGGTTGTAGACAGCTTCCGGGGCCCTGTCAAATCGGAACGATCAAGGAGGACAGTTAATGCATATGATCTGCAAGTGCGTGACTACTGCATCAGGACGGCGAACCCAGGCGACCTCGACGGTGCGCGAGCCGTGATGCTCGACACCGTCCACCGGGACTTCGGCACCGGTTATGTGCCGCGCTGGCACGGCGACATCCTCGACCCGGCCGCCGCGTATCTCGTCCCCGCCCGCCACACTCTCCTGGTCGCGGTCGACCCGGAGGACAGGGCCGTCGTGGCCACCGGTGCCCTGGACTCCCGCGGCCCCGCCCACCCGCCGAACCCGCGGCACGTCGCGGAACGCTTCCCCTCGGGTGAAACCGCGCAGCTGCGCCGGATCTACGTCCGCCCCGAGCACCGCAGACGGGGTCTGGCCCGGCGCCTGGTCGAGGAACTGCTCGCGTTCGCGGTCGCGGACGGTGGCTATCGCGACGTGTACCTGCACACGGACCCGTCGGTGCCGGGGGCGGAGGCCTTCTGGCGGTCGCTCGGCAGGGTCGTGCTCGACGAGCGGCAGGAACCCGGCGGCGGTCAGGGGATCGTCCACTTCGAGATACCGATGGGGCGGTAGGCGCCGTGCACCGTATGCGACTTCTTCTCACCCTGCTGCTGGCACCGCTCCTCACCGGCTGTTTCGCCTCCGAGGGCGCGGGCGGCTCGACCGGTGACGCGAAGGGCGCGTCCCGGCTGCGGGTCGCCCTCGCCTTCCCGCCCGCCGAAGGTCTCTCGCCCTACGGCGCCGACGCCACGATCCTCAGCCGGCTCGGGGTCACCGAAGGTCTGACCTCGATGGACGCCAACGGCACCGCGACCTCCGGACTCGCGGCCTCCTGGCGCCGCGAGGGCGACCGCATCTGGCTGTTCACCCTGCGCGAGGCCACCTTCCACGACGGCACGGACGTCACCGCGTCCGCCGTAGCCGCCTCTCTCACCCATGCCGCCGAGGCCGAGCCGGTTCCCGCCGCGCTCTCCGGCGTCCGCCTCACCGCCGAGCCCGAAGGCCCCGAGACGGTACGGATCACCACCCGTGAACCCGACCCCGTGCTGCCGCTGAGGCTGTCCAGCCCGAGTCTCGCCGTCTTCGCGAAGAAGGCGTACGGCGCCGGCGGCCGGGTCGATCCGGTCGGTACCGCGACCGGTCCCTTCGAGCTGACCCGGGTCACCGGGGCCACCGCGGTGACCCTCGACCGTTACCCCGGCCACTGGGGCGGTCTCGCCCAGTCCCCGGGTGTCGACGTGAAGTTCATCGCCGACGGCTCCGCGCGTGCCGCGGCGTTGCGCACCGGGCAGGTCGACATCGCCGAGGCGATACCCGTGGCGCAGGCGGCGACCCTCGACGAGGCCACCCGCAAGGACACCGCCACCACCCGCACCACGGGACTGCTGCTCAACACGCGGTCGGGGCCGTTCAAGGACCCGGCGCTGCGGGCCGCCGCCCGCCGGGCCGTCGACACCTCCGTCCTCGCCGACGACGTCTACGAGGGGCACGCCGACGCCGGTACCGGCATCTACGGCCCCGCCGTCACCTGGGCCGAGGGGAAGAGGAAGCCCCCGACCGGGCGAGCGCGGGCCGGGAACCCGGAAGGGGCCGGGATCAGGCTCGCCACGTACGACAACCGGCCCGAACTCCCGGAAGTCGCCCAGGTGTTGAAGCAGCAGTTGGAGAAGGCCGGGTTCCGGGTCGAGCTGGAGGTGCGGGAGTACTCACGGCTGGAGAGCGACGCGCTGGGCGGCGGGTTCGACGCGGTGGTGCTCGCCCGCAACACCCTCGTCGACACCGGTGACCCGGTCGCCGTCCTGGCGAGCGACTTCACCTGCGACGGCGGCTTCAACCTGGCCCTGCTGTGCGACAAGGACGTCGACCGGGCGGTGGCGAGGGCCGAAGGCGTCGCCGACCTCACGCAACGCCAGCAGGCGGTCATGGCGGCCGAGGCGGAGATCCTGGGCACCGACGCCGTCGTACCGCTGGTGCACCAGCGCGTGATCACCGGCGTCGGCGACTCGGTCCGGGGCGCGCTGCTCGACCCGTACGAGCGCACGCTGGTCGGCACCGGCACCCGGCGCTGACCCATGGGGAGTCGAACGACCGCGCTGCTGTGGCGCGCCGGGCTCGCCCTCGTCCTGGTGTGCGGCATCGGCCTGCTGCCCTGGCTCACGCGCACCGACCCGGCCCTCACCGTCCTCAGGGCGCGGTCGGCCGAGCGGGATCCCGCGCCCGAGGTGCTGGCCGCCATCCGTGACCAACTCGGCCTGGACGAAGGCCCCTTGCGGCTGCTCGGGCAGTGGTTCGGTGGGCTGTGGCGCGGGGACGCCGGACGGTCGTGGATCTCGGGCGCCGAGGTCATGCCCGCCGTGACGCGGGCGCTGAGCGTGTCGCTGCTGCTGATGGCGGTGGCCCTCGCGGTGGCGGTCGTGACGGCGGGACTCGTCTGCGCCCGGACCCTGTGCGGGCGGTGGCGGCGGGGCGGCTCCGGCTCCGCCGTCCTCGCCGCGCTGCCCGAGTTCCTCACCGCGTCCGTGCTCGCCACGGTCGTCGGGGTGCAGCTCGGCTGGCTGCCGGCGCTCGGCTGGTACGGGCCCCGGTGGACCGTGCTGCCCGCGCTCGCCCTCGGTCTGCCCGCCGGGGCCGTGCTGGGCCGGCTGCTCGACGACCTGCTGCCCGGCGCCCTCGCCGAACCCTGGGCGCTCTCGGCCGCCGCGCGAGGACTGCCCCGCGGGAGCATCGCCCGCCAGGCCGTACGCCGTTGTGTCCCCGCACTGCTGCCCAATCTCGGGCTGTTCGTCGTCGGGCTGACCGGCGGATCCGTCGCCGTCGAGCAGATCTTCGACATTCCCGGGCTGGGACGGACCACGCTGCAGGCCGCCATCGCCCAGGACCTCCCCGTCCTGCAGGCCGGCACGCTCGCCCTCGTCCTGCTCGCCGCCGGCTGCGCGGGCACCGCCCGGCTCACGGCCCGGTGGCTGATCGGGCCGGCCCTGCGCGACGGAGCCCTGCCGTCCCTGCACCGGCCGTCACCGCCCGACCGGGACGGCGTGCGGTTCCTCGGGTACGGCGGTGTGCTGCTCGGTCTCGTGGCGCTCGGCCTGCCGCGCGACCCGCTCGCCCTGAACACCGTCGAGCGGCTTCGGCCGCCGTCCTGGAAACACCCGTTCGGTACCGACGCGCTCGGCCGGGACATGCTGGCCAGGGTCGCGCACGGCGCCCTCGACACGCTCCTGTCGGCCATCGGTATCGGTGCGGTCGCCCTGGTGGCCGGTGTGCTGCTCGGGCTGCTGCCCCGGCTGTCCGGGCCCCTGGTCGACACGGTCAACGCGGTGCCACCCGTCCTCGGGGCGCTGCTCGTCACCGCTGTCGTCGGCAGCGGGTCCGCCACGCCCGCCATCGCCGTGAGCGCCGTCGCCTGGGCGCCCCTCGCGACGCACACGTCCGCCCTGCTGCGGCAGGAGCGTGCGGCGCTGCACGTCACCGCCACACGCGGGTTGGGCGCGGGACGCTGGCATCTGCTCCGGTACGAACTGCTGCCCGCCGTCCTCCCGCCCGTCACCCGGCACGCCCTGCTCCGGCTGCCCGGCATCGCCCTCGCGCTCGCGTCGCTGGCCTTTCTCGGGCTGGGAGCGCAACCGCCCTCGCCGGAGTGGGGCCTGCTGCTCGCCGAGAACCAGCCCTATGCCGAGCGCGCGCCGTGGGCGGTGCTGGCGCCGGCCGCCGTCCTCGGGCTGCTCGGGGCGTTGGCCGTGAGCGCCGGTGGGGGAGTGCGGTGGCCGTGGCGTCGCGCCGTGACCGCACAACCTCGGCTGCGCGGGCGGGGGTTGGTGGCGGCTGAATGACCTTGCTTCCGGTCCGGCTGGGGAAGCGGCAGGGGGCCGCCCGCCGGCCGACTGGTCGGCCAGATGCTGGTCGCACCGGCGGCTCGCGCCCGGGTGACGGACCTGGCGGAGGAGGGGCGGCTCGGGCTCTGCACCGGGGCGTTGTCCTCGGTGTCCGGGCTCATCGTGCTGGCGGGGAGCCAGGTGACGGGACTGCCGGGCGCGGCGCCGTGAATGCCGCCGGCCGTGGTGCCGGTCGCGGCGGCCGGGTTGTTGCCAGAGGCCGATGAGCGAGTGCTCGTCGCCAGCCGCGATGCCGCGGTGACCGGTCGCGGCCGGGCGACACGCGGCTTGGCCACGGGGGCGTGAGGGACAACGACGGCACGGCGTCCGACGACAGGGCGCGATCCCGGCGGTGAGGATGCGACCCCCGGCGGTGAGGATGCGACCCCCGGCGGTAAGGGCGCGACCCCCGGCGGTCAGGACGGGCCCCCCGCGATCAGGGCGCAATCCCGGAGGCGAGGGCGCGACGCCCAGCGATCAGGACGCGATTCCGGCGGTGAGGGCGCGACGCCCAGCGGTGAGGATGCGATCCCGGCGGTGAGGATGCGACCCCCGGCGGTCAGGACGGGACCCCGGCGATCGGGGCGCAATCCCGGAGGTGAGGGCGCGACGCCCAGCGATCAGGACGCGATTCCGGCGGTGAGGGGCGCGACGCCCAGCGGTCAGGACGCGATCCCGCGGTGAGGCCTCGATTCCGGCGGTCAGGCCGCGACCCCCGGAGGTGAGCATGCGATCCCGGCGGTCAGGCCACAAGCCCGGAGGCCAGGGCGCGACCTCGGCGGTCAGGGCGCGATCCCGGTGGTCAGGACGGGACCCCGGTGGTCAGGACGGGACCCCGGTGGTCAGGACGCCACCGGCTCTCGCTTCTCCGCCGCCAGTTCCAGGATCTCCGCGACCTCCGCGTCCTGGACGCGGGAGTTGCGGTGGAGCCACCGGACATCCCGGCCGAAGGACCAGGTCAGGGAGGCGAGGGCGATCAGGACGACCGTCAGGGACGCCGTGCTCGGCAGGTAGCCCGAGGCGGACAGCAGCAGGCAGATGCCCTGCATCGCGGCCACCGTCTTGCGGGCCATGCTCGGCGGGAGTTCGGCGTTCAGCCACGGCCAGACACGGGCCGCGGCCACGAAGCCGTACCGCATGCCGCCGATCAGCAGGACCCACGGGCCGAACTCCATGGAGACGTACACGCTGAGGACGAGGATCAGGAACGCGTCCACCTCCATGTCGAAGCGCGCGCCCAGCGGCGTGGACGTGTTCGTGGCGCGGGCGACCTTGCCGTCGACGCCGTCGAGGATCAGCGCGACCGCCGTGAGACCGACGAGGGCGGTGACCGGCGGGGAGCTCTCGAAGGAGTCCGCGACCAGGGCGGTGACTCCGCCCACCAGGGTCGCGCGGCCGAGCGTCACCCGGTTGGCCGGGCCGAAGGAACGCGGCCGGGTGCGGTGCAGTGCCCGGGAGAGCACCGCCCAGGTGGCGACGGCGAAGGCGAGGCCGGTCAGCCAACCCGCCGGCCCCATGCCGATCGCCGTGCCGAGCAGGGCCAGCAACAGGATCTGAACGCCCGCTCCCACAGCGGTCTCCTGCTGGACCAGCCTCGCGTCGTAAGTGTTGTTCAGGGCCACCGCACACCCTCCGGCCGTATGACAGAGTCGATCAACGCCGCGTACTGTGCGCGGCCTGTGCACACCTCGGTACGTGAACCACTTCCCGATCGTTCAGGAGGACGTCAGATGAACCTGATCGCCCGCGCGTTCTGGCTCAGCCGTCCGGGAGAGGGCGAGATACGAGACGTCCACCTGCCCGAACCCGGCGAGGGCGAGGTGCTGGTGCGTTCGCTCTACTCCGGGGTCAGCCGGGGGACGGAGACGCTCGTCTTCCGCGGAGGCGTTCCCCGAAGCCAGCACGCGGCCATGCGGGCGCCGTTCCAGGAGGGCGACTTCCCCGCCCCCGTGAAGTACGGCTACCTCAGCGTCGGCGTCGTGGAGGCGGGCGCGGCGGACCTGGTCGGGCGGACGGTCTTCTGTCTGTATCCGCACCAGACGCGGTACGTCGTCCCCGCGTCCGCCGTGACCGTCGTACCGGACACCGTGCCCGCCGAGCGGGCCGTCCTCGCCGGGACGGTGGAGACCGCCGTGAACGCGCTGTGGGACGCCGCGCCGCTGGTCGGGGACCGGATCGCCGTGGTGGGTGGGGGCATGGTCGGCTGCTCGGTGGCCGCGCTGCTCGCCCGCTTCCCGGGCGTCCGCGTCGAGCTGGTGGACGCCGATCCCGGCCGGGCCAAGATCGCCGAGGCGCTCGGGGTCGGCTTCGCGCTGCCCGCCGACGCCCTCGGCGAGTGCGATCTGGTCGTGCACGCCAGTGCCACCGAGCAGGGGCTCGCCCGGGCCCTGGAGTTGCTCACCTCAGAGGGCACCGTGCTGGAACTGAGCTGGTACGGCGACCGGCAGGTGGCCCTCCCGCTCGGTGAGGCCTTCCACTCCCGGCGTCTGGTCATCCGCAGCAGCCAGGTCGGCACCGTCTCCCCGGCCCGCCGCTCCAGCCGCAGCTACGCCGACCGGCTCGCGCTCGCCCTCGATCTGCTCGCCGACCCGGCGCTGGACGCCCTCGTCACCGGGGAGTCCGCCTTCGAGGAACTGCCGGACGTCCTGCCGATGCTGGCCTCCGGGGAGGTCCCGGCGCTGTGCCACCGGGTCAGGTACGCGGACACAGCCTGACGGAGTCGTTCAATCCGGGACGACTTTCGGCCACGCAAGACCGCCTGACCTGAGAAAAGGGTGAGCCGGGGCTGAACACGGGGAACCGAAGAGCCGTACTACACGGCATCCCCCGGCGGCCAACGGCCGGGGGACCAGACGCGCCGCACCTGGAGGGTCGTCCGTTGTTCAGTGTCACCGTCCGCGATCACATCATGATCGCCCACAGCTTCCGCGGCGAGGTCTTCGGACCCGCGCAGCGCCTGCACGGAGCGACGTTCCTGGTGGACGCCACCTTCCGGCGCGAGCAGCTGGACGACGACAACATCGTCGTCGACATCGGACTGGCCACCCAGGAACTCGGCGCCGTCGTCAGCGAGCTGAACTACAGAAACCTCGACGACGAACCCGCCTTCGCCGGGACCAACACCTCCACGGAGTTCCTCGCCAAGGTCATCGCCGACCGGCTGGCCGAGCGCATCGAGAAGGGCGCGCTCGGTGAGGGCGCCAAGGGCATCGCCCGGATCGCCGTCACCCTGCACGAGTCGCACATCGCCTGGGCGAGTTACGAGCGTGCCCTGTGACCGACGTGACCCTGGAGAAGGTGGGGAACCCGGCGCTGGGCTATGTGCCCGTGCAGCACGCCGCCGTCAAGAAGGCCGAGATCCTCACCATGTCCCTGCGTTCCGTGCACTTCGTCATGCCGGGCGGTGTCGACGATCCGGCCGCGCCGAGCGGCGGCAACGCCTACGACCGGCGGGTGAGCCTGGATCTGCCCGGTTTCGGCTGGCAGGTCCACAAGCACGCGGTGGCCGGCGAGTGGCCCCGGCCCGGGGCGGCGGCCCGCGAGGAACTGGCACGGACGCTGCGCCAGTTCCCCGACGGGGCGGTCGTCCTGCTGGACGGGATCGTCGCCTGCGGGGTGCCCGAGATCGTCGTACCGGAAACGGAGCGGCTGAATCTCGCCGTGCTGGTGCATCTGCCGCTCGGTGACGAGACGGGCCTCGAGCCCGCGGTGGCCGCCGAGCTGGACGCCAAGGAGCGGGACGTGCTGCGGGCCGTGCCCGCGGTCGTCGCCACCAGCGACTGGGCGGTCCGCCGGCTCGTCTCGCACCACGGGCTCGCCCCCGAGCGGGTCCATGTCGCCGCCCCCGGCGCCGACATCGCGCCCCTCGCCTCCGGCACCGACGGTGTCTCGCGGCTGCTGTGCGTGGCCGCGGTGACCCCGCGCAAGGGGCAGCACCGGCTGGTGCAGGCGCTGGCCGCGGCGGCCGACCTGCCGTGGAGCTGCGTGTGCGTCGGCGGACTCGGGCAGGACCCGGAGTACGTCGCCCATCTGCGGCAGCTGATCAGGGAGAACGGTCTGGAGGGCCGTATCGAGCTGGCGGGGCCGCGGGCCGGTGCCGAGCTGGACGCCAGCTACCACGCCGCCGACCTGATGGTGCTGACCTCCTACGCGGAGACGTACGGCATGGCGGTCACCGAGGCCCTGGCACGCGGCATCCCGGTGCTCGCGACGGACGTCGGGGGCCTGCCCGAGGCGGTCGGCCGCGCCCCCGACGGCGGGGTGCCCGGCATCCTCGTGCCGCCGGAGGACCCCGCCGCCCTCGCCGCCGAACTGCGCGGCTGGTTCGGCGAGGCCGATGTACGACGCCGGCTGAAGGCCGCCGCCCGGGGCCGGCGGGCCGCCCTGGACGGCTGGGCGACCACGGCCCGCAGCCTCGCCGGAGTACTGGGCCGGCTGCCGAGCGAACCCAGGAGGGCGGCATGAGCAGGACCGCACCGGCGCAGACCGGCGGAAAGATCCCGGCACAGCCGGGTCCGAGGCAAATGGTTCGGGGGCAGCAGATGGCAACGCAGGCGGCGGACACCCGCACGAACGCACAGGACCGGACGGCCGCGACGGACACCGGGCGACAGCCGGACGCGCCCGGTGGCAGCCTGGTGGCGGACGCCGCCGCGCAGGGCGTGATCCCCGGTGCCGGGCCCGTCCCGGGGGCCGGGGAGCGGGCCACCGTGCGGTTGCGGGAGACCGGGCCGGACGAGCCGCCGCGCTACGCGCCCGAGTGGCTGGAACTGCGGGAGCCCGCCGACGCCGGGGCCCGGGCGCACGATCTGCTGGACCCGCTGCGGATCCGGCTCGCCAACCTGCCCGGCAAGGCCGGGTACGTCATCCACGACCTTGGCTGCGGCACCGGCTCGATGGGCCGCTGGCTCGCGCCCCGCCTCGACGGCGCCCAGCACTGGATCCTGCACGACCGCGACCCCTACCTGCTGCACTTCGCCGCCGTCGCCTCCCCCCGCTCGGCCGCCGACGGCAGCCGGGTCACCGTCGAGACCCGGCGCGGCGACGTCGCCCGGCTCACCCCGGACGCCCTCGCCGGCGCCTCCCTGGTGACCGCCTCGGCCCTGCTCGACGTCCTCACCCGCGAGGAGATCGACACCCTCGCCGCCGCCTGCACCGGCGCGGGCTCCCCGGCCCTGCTGACCCTCTCGGTCGCGGGCCGCGTCGAACTCTCCCCGCCCGATCCGATGGACGAGGAGATCATGGAGGCCTTCAACGCCCACCAGCGCCGCGACGGGCTGCTCGGCCCGGACGCGGTCACGGTGGCCTGCGAGGCCTTCTCGGAGCGGGGCGCCACGGTACGGGTCAACCCGAGCCCCTGGCGGCTCGGCCCCGGCGAGGCGGCGCTGACCGCCCAGTGGCTGCGCGGCTGGGTCGGCGCGGCCGTCGAGGAGCGCCCGGAGCTGGCAGCGCGCGCAGAACGGTATCTGCACGACCGGCTGGCCGCCTGCGAGGCCGGCGAGCTCCGCGTCACCGTCCACCACAGCGACCTGCTGGCGCTGTCCCGGCCGGTGGGCGGGGCGTCATGAGCGTCGAGACGGTGCGGGCGTTCGTGGTGCGCGGCGCGACGAAGACCGGGCGGGACGTGGACGTCGTGTCCGGGGGCCGGACAAGTGTGGGCGCCGAAGGTCCCGCCCTTCGGGCACCGGCGGGCGTGCCGTCCGTCGTGGTCGAGGTGTGGGAGGACGGCGAGGACTGTCTCGCGGCGCGCGACGCGGCCCTGCGGGCGCGGGCCGGTGAACTCGCCGTCTCCGCGGACCGCATCGGCGTGATCGTCTCCTCCGCGCGGACCGGAACCCCGTCCGCCGCGCCCTGGTGGCGGAGCCTCCTGAACCGCCTCAACTCCCGTGTTCTGCGTACCCACTTCGGCTCGGTCGCCGGGGCCGTCATCCTCGGCGCCCTGCTGTGGCATCTCGGCACCGGGGTGCTGCTGGACGGGCTGCGGCGGATCGACGCCACGACGCTGGTGCTGTCCCTCGTGATCGGCGCCGTCACCACCGTGCTCAGCGCCTGGCGTTGGGCGCTGGTGGCCCGCGGGCTCAGGATCGAACTGCCGCTCGGCGCGGCCGTCGCCGACTACTACCGCGCCCTGTTCCTGAACGCAGCCCTGCCCGGCGGTGTCCTCGGGGACGTGCACCGGGCGGTGCGGCACGGGAAGGACGCCGGTGACCTCGGCCGCGGTGTGCGCACGGTGGTGCTCGAACGGGTCGCCGGACAGATCGCGCTGGCCGTCGTCGGTGGCGCGGTGCTGCTGACCCTGCCGTCCCCGGTGCGGGCCGAGGTGCGCAGCTTCGCCCCGCTGGTCGCGCTCGCCGTGGTGGGAGCGCTCGCCGTCGTCCTGGCGCTGCGGATGAACCGGGCGCCCTCCCGCCGCGGCCGCGCCCTGCGCGCGACGCTCGCCGAGGCCCGCGAGGGATTGTTCTCCCGCCGTAACGGGCCCGGAGTCGCCCTCTCCTCGCTGATCGTCATCGCCGGACACCTCGCCATGTTCGTGCTCGCCGCCCGCGTCGCCGGCTCCGGCGCCTCCGTCGCCGTCCTGCTGCCGCTGGCCGTGCTGGCGCTGCTCGCCATGGGCATCCCGCTGAACGTCGGCGGTTTCGGGCCCCGCGAGGGCGCCACCGCCTGGGCGTTCGGCGCGGCCGGACTCGGCGCGAGCAGCGGCGTGGCCGTCGCCGTGGTCTACGGCGTGCTCAGCTTCGTCGCCGCACTGCCCGGCGCGGCCGTCCTCGTCGCCCGCTGGTACGAGGGCCTGCGCGCCGGGACCGACGCCGGTGCCGGCTACCCGCGGTCGTCCGCCGACGTGAGCAGCGAGAAATACGCGCCGAAGGAATCCGCGAGGCTCGCCAGCAGTTCCTTCCCCTTTTCCGCGGAACCGAGCGACGGGCGTCCGATGACGCCCGAATCGGTATAGCCGGACATACCGAGGGTGAGCAGATGGCGACGGTCGTCCGCGACGAAATCGGAGGTCTCATAACCGGGCCGGAGGAATTCCGGGTGAGCGTGCAGAAGGACGGAGGTCTCGATTTCTCCCGCGTGCATGTCGGTCAGCAGCGAGGTGGTGACCCCCGCCCGCTGCCGAGCCGCTTCCCAGTCCTCGGCGGCCGGGAACAGCGCCATGCGCTCGCCGCGCGCGGAGGCTTCCTGGACGACGTTTCCCAGCACGTAGTTGCCGCCGTGCCCGTTGACGACCACCAGGACGTCGACGCCGGAGCGGCGCAGCGAGTCCGCAATGTCCCGAACCACCGCGTGGAGGGTCACCGAGGAGATGCTGACGGTACCGGGCCAGGCCGCGTGCTCGTGCGAGCAGGAGATCGTCACCGGAGGCAGGAGGTGCACCGGGTACGCCGCGGCGATCTCCCGGGCCACGGCACACGCGACCAGCGTGTCGGTCGCCAGCGGAAGGAACGGACCGTGCTGTTCGAAGCTGCCCACCGGAAGGACGGCGACCTGCGTTGAGACACCCGCCGCTCTGGTCCGTACCTCTTCCGTAGTGTCCGCCGGCACCAGCCCGTCCGCCGCCGTACGCGCGCCCGAACCACTCATTTCTTCACGGCCTTTCGTCTCTGTTTAGGAATCAGATCATGACAGATAAAATCGGCGTCCTCGGCAAGAAGTCCCCGCAGCGCACGGGTGTGGAACGGATCGTGAATGCACCGCTGCCCACGGTGTACGGGCAATTCCGGGCGGTGGGCTACATGGATCACGACCGCGGTGACGAACAAGTCGCCCTGGTGTACGGCGAGATCGGCACGGACGACGTTCTCACGCGGCTGCATTCCGAGTGCCTGACCGGTGACGCGTTCGGCTCCCAGCACTGCGAGTGCGGCGACCAGCTGGCCTCCGCGCTGAAGGCCGTCGTCGCCGAAGGCAGCGGCATCGTCGTGTACTTGAGGGGCCACGAAGGCCGCGGCATCGGTCTGCTGGCCAAGCTGAGGGCGATGGCGCTGCAGGCGGAGGGCCTGGACACGGTCGAGGCGAACCTGGCGCTCGGACTGCCGGTGGACGCCCGGGACTACGGCGTCGCCGCGGAGATCCTGCACGACCTGGGCGTGAACTCGGTCCGTCTGATGTCCAACAACCCGCGCAAGCGCGAGGCGTTGCTGCAGCACGGCATCAAGGTCGCCGAAACGGTCCCGCTGCTGATCCAGCCGTGCGAGAGCAACATCACCTACCTGCGCACCAAGCGGGAACGGCTCGATCATGTGCTGCCGCACCTGGACGCCGTGGCCCACCTCTCCTGAGCGCGGTGCGGATGCGGGCCGGCGCCGTGATCATCGGCGGTGGGGTGATGGGCGTGAGCATCGCCTACCACCTCGCCGCCGCCGGTGTCCGTGACCTCGTCCTCGTCGAACGGGACGAACTCGCCTCCGGCTCCACCTCGAAGGCCGCGGGCGGGGTACGGGCGCAGTTCTCCGACGAGCTCAACATCCAGCTCGGCGCGCGCAGTCTGGAGGCCTTCGGCCGGTTCCCGGAGGAGATCGGGTACGACATCGGGCTGCACCGGGTCGGCTATCTGTTCCTGCTGTCGACTCCGGAGGAGGTCGCCTCCTTCGAGGCGGGCGTAGGGCTGCAGAACTCCCTCGGCGTGCCCAGCCGCCTGATCACCCCGAAGGAGGCCCGCAAGCTGTCGCCGCTGATCAGCACCGACGGCCTGCTCGCCGCAGCCTTCTCCCCGGACGACGGCCACTGCACCCCCGAGGCCGTCGTCCACGGCTACGCCTCCGCCGCCCGCGCCCTGGGCGTGCGCATCCTGCGGCACACCGAGGCCACCGGCATCGAAACCCAGGGCAGCACCGTCACCGCCGTCTCCACCACCCTCGGCCGCATCGCCACCGACACGGTGATCTGCGCGGCCGGCCCCTGGTCCCGGGCGGTCGGCGCGATGGCCGGTGTGGAGCTGCCGGTGGAGCCGCTGCGCCGCCAGATCGCCGTCACGGAACCCGTCGCGGGCCTTGGGCCCGACCTGCCCATGACGATCGACTTCACCACCAGCCTCTACTTCCACGCCGAGGGCCCGGGTCTCCTGCTGGGCATGTCCGACCCCGACGAGCAGCCCGGCTTCGCCACCGACCCCCACGACCGCTGGATCCCCCGCCTGGCCGCCGCGATGCAACAGCGCGCCCCGGCCCTGCTCGACCTGCGCCGCACCGGCACCTGGGCGGGCCTGTACGAGATCACCCCGGACCACAACGCGCTGATCGGCGAGGCCACTTCCGTCTCCCGCTTCCTGTACGCCACCGGCTTCTCCGGGCACGGCTTCCTGCAGGGGCCCGCCGTCGGCGAGGTGATCCGCGACCTGTACCTGGGCCGCGTACCCTTCGTGGACGTCAGCCCCTTGAGCGCCGACCGTTTCGCGGCCGACGCCCCGCGCCCGGAGGCCAACCTCGTATGACAGAGCTCCACCTGTGGCTGCGCCACGAGGACCGCACGACCGAACGACGCACACCGATCGTGCCGTCCGACGCCCGTCGGCTCGTCGAGGCCGGAGTGACGCTGACGGTGGAGGAGTCCCCGCAGCGGATCTTCCCGATCGAGGAGTACGAGGCGGCGGGCTGCGCGGTCGCGGCCTCGGGGACGTGGGTGTCGGCGCCCCGAGACGCCGTGATCCTGGGCCTCAAGGAACTCCCGGACCGGCCAGTGGAACTGACTCACCGTCACATCTTCTTCGGCCACGCCTATAAGCGGCAGCCCGGAGCGGAGACCCTGCTGCGGCGGTTCGCCGCCGGGGGAGGCCGGCTCCTCGACCTCGAGTACCTGGTGGACGACGACGGCCGTCGGCTGGCCGCCTTCGGATTCTGGGCCGGCTACCTCGGTGCCGCCCTCGCCGTGCTCCAGCACCGGGGCAGGCTGGTCGCCCCCCTCACGCCCACCTCGAAGGAGGAGCTGGACGAGACGCTCCAACGCGCCGAAGGGGACGAGGAGTTCACGGCCCTGGTGATCGGCGCGCTGGGCCGCAGCGGCCGGGGAGCGCGCGTCGCCCTCCACACGGCCGGGATCGAGCCGACCTGCTGGGACCTGGCCGAGACCCGCGACCTGGACCGCCCGGCGCTGCTCACCCACGACGTCATGGTGAACTGCGTCCTCGCCACCAGCCCCGTCCCGCCCTTCGTGCGCGAGCAGGACCTCGACGACCCCGCCCGCCGCCTGCGCACCCTGTGCGACGTCACCTGCGACGTCGGCTCACCCCTGAACGTCCTGCCGGTCTACGACCGCACCACCGACTGGACGGAGCCGGCCCGCCGGCTGCGCAAGGAACCCCCGCTCGACCTCATCGCCATCGACAACCTGCCCTCCCTGCTGCCGCGCGAGTCCAGCACCGACTTCTCCGCGGCGCTGGTGCCGCAGCTGCTGGAGTTCGGGGTCGGCGGGCCGTGGGGCCGCTGTCTGGACCGGTTCCACCAGGCCTGCCGTGAACTCGGCATCGAGGAAGGGTAGTTCCGTGGCTGACCGCGTCGCCGCGAGCGGCACCGTCCACTGGATCGGCGCCGGCCTGTCCACGGGCAGCGGTCTGGCCCGCCTCTGCGACAGCGCCCCGCGCGTACGGCTGTGGCACCGCACCGAGGAACGCGCCGCCGAGGCCCTCGGCCGGCTGGGCCTCACCGGACGCGCCGAACCCCGTGCCTACACGCTCCCCGCGCTCGCCGCCGAACTGGCGCCCGGCGACGTCGTCGTGTCGATGCTGCCCGCACCCGAGCACACCGGCGTCCTGGCGGCCTGCGTGGCCGGCGGCGCGCACTTCGCCTGCTCCAGCTATGTCTCCGACGCCGTCCTGGAGCAGGTCCCCGAGGCCGCGAAGGCGGGCCTGGTCGTCCTCACGGAGGCCGGGCTCGACCCCGGCATCGACCACCTCTTCGCCCACAGCCTCGTCGACCGGGCCCGTGCGGCCGTCGGCGAGGCCACGGCGGCCTCGTACGCCTTCACCTCCTACTGCGGCGGCATCCCCGCCGTCCCGAACGACTTCAGGTACCGCTTCAGCTGGGCACCCGCGGGCGTCCTCAACGCGTTGCGCTCGCCCGCGCGTTACCTCGAGGACGGAGTGGCCGTCACCGCCGACCGGCCCTGGGAGGTCACCCGGCCGCACGTCCTGGACGGTGAGACCTTCGAGGTGTACCCGAACCGGGACAGCGTCCCCTTCGTCGAGCAGTACGGGCTGCCGGCCGCATGGCAGGCGCGTTCCTTCGTGCGCGGCACGCTGCGGCCGGCGGGCTGGCTGCGGGCCTGGGAGACGGTCTTCGATGAGCTGAAGGGCGGGGACGACGCCCGGATCGCCGCGCTGGCACGGGAGTTGGCCGACCGCTATCCGACCACGGACGCCGACCGGGACCGGGTCGTGCTCGCCGTCTCACTGGACGTGCGGGCGGGGCAGGGGCGGAGCTGGTCGGGGAGTTACCTCCTCGACCTGGTCGGTGACGCGAAGGAGAGCGCGATGGCCCGCTGCGTCTCCCGTCCCCTGGCCCTGGGCGTCCGCCACATCCTCGACCACACCCTGCCCGCGGGCCTGAACCGGGCGGCGGAGACGGCCGCCCGGTCGGAGCGGTGGCTCGGTGAACTGGCCGAGGAGGGGCTGGAGTTCAGCCTGCGCGCCGACCAGTAGGCGGGCTCAGCCGGTGACAGCCTCGTGCACCAGGCGCCTGAGGTCCGGGATGACCCCGAGCGGGGTCTTCGGCCGGACCTGGGTCATGAACTGCACGGTCAGTTCGCGGCGCGGATCGACCCAGAAGGTCGTCGACGCCGCGCCGCTCCAGCCGTAGGTGCCGAGGCTCGACGGGGTCGGGGTGCGGTCCGGGTCGATGACGACGGAGACCCCGAGCCCGAAGCCGACGCCCTCGTTGTTCGGCTCGTCGTGGGCCGGACGGCTGCCGAAGGCGCGCAGGTCGGCGCCGCCGGGCAGATGGTTCTCGGTCATCAGGTCGACCGTTCCGGACTTCAGCAGACGGACGCCGTCGAGTTCGCCGCGACGGCGCAGGAACTCCATGAAGCGGTGCATGTCGTGCGCCGAGGCCACCATGCCGCCGCTGCCGGACAGCAGACGGGGGCGTCCGCGCAACGGCAGCCCCGGGACCGGCTCGATGCCGCCACCCTCGGTCTCGCCGTACAACTCGGCCAGCCGGGGCGCCTGTTCGTCGGTGACGTGGAATCCGGCGTCGGTCATGCCGAGCGGGCCGAGGACGCGCTCCGCGAAGAACGCGTCGAGCGGCTGCCCCGAGACCACCTCGACGACCCTGCCGAGCACATTGGTGGCCACCGAGTAGTTCCACTCCGTGCCCGGTTCGAACTGCAGCGGCAGACCCGCGTACACGTCGACCGTCTCGGCGAGGTTCGTGCCCGGCACCACCGACGACTCCAGGCCGGCCGCGCGGTACAGGGCGTCGACGGGGTGGGAGTGGTAGAAGCCGAAGGTCAGGCCCGCGGTGTGGGTCAGCAGGTGGCGGATCAGGATCGGCCCGGACGCCGGGCGGGTGCGGACATCGGCCCCGGAGCCGCTCTCGTACACCCGCGGCTCGGCGAAGGCCGGCAGGTAGCGGGCGAGCGGGTCGTCCAGTGAGAGCCGGCCCTCCTCGACGAGGATCAGGGCGGCGACGGTGGTGACCGGCTTGGTCATGGAGTAGATCCGCCACAGCGTGTCCGGTTCGACCGGCAGTGCGGCCGCGACGTCGCGCCGGCCGTGGGTGGTGAGGTGGGCGACACGTCCGGAGCGGGCCACGGCCACCAGGTAGCCGGGCAGGCGTCCCTCGTCGACGAAGTGGGCGAGATGCTGGTCAAGGCGGTCCAGTGCCTTCACGTCCAGCCCGGCCTCTTCCGGGTCCACCTCTTGTCGCAGCTGTGCCATCGCTCTCCTCCGAATGCGCTCGTCGAGGCCCGGTGCGCGTGCCGCGTCACACGGGCCCCAGAACTCATCGTCGCGCAGGAACACGAGCCGGGTCCCCCTGTTGACCGGGATTGATCTCCGTAAGGGAGCGTTTTGGGAATGCGGGCGTCCGCCGGACGGGTTGAGTCCGGTATGACTCAGGACACACTGCTCGAGCTGCTCTCCGAACACCGTGGCGGAGTGCTGGTCACTCTCAAGCGCGACGGCCGTCCCCAGTTGTCGAACGTCAGCCACCACTACTACCCGGAGGAGGGCATCGTCCGGATCTCGGTCACGGACGACCGCGCCAAGACCCGCAACCTGCGCCGGGACCCCCGCGCCTCGTACCACGTCTCCAGCCCGGACCGCTGGGCCTACACGGTCGTCGAGGGCACCGCGGAGCTCTCGCCCGTCGCGAAGGACCCCCAGGACGACACGGTCGAGGAGCTGATCCGGCTCTACCGGGACGTGATGGGCGAGCACCCCGACTGGGACGACTACCGCGCCGCGATGGTCCGCGACGGCCGGCTGGTGGTGCGCCTGAAGGTGGACCGCGCGTACGGCATCCCGAAACGCGCCAACGAGGGCTGAGAGGGTTACGGCATCCCGATGCGCGCCGACCAGGGCTTAAGACGGTCACGCGGTCCTAGGGCTCCGGGCGCAGGGCGGACGACCGATGGTCCGGGGCGCACCGGCTGCCTAGGCTCACCGGAGAAGACAGCGCAGCTCAGGAAGAGGTCATGATGCCCGTCGACGGACGCAGCCACATTCGAGTCGCCCGGCCCTCGCGGGATCTCGCGGCCGCCGAGCGGTTCTGGGTCGAGGGGCTCGGCCTGAGCGTGGTGTGGCGGACCGAGGGCGGCCCGGAACCCGGCGAGCACGATCTGCTGATGGTCGGGTGGCCGGATGCGGGATGGCACCTGGAGCTGGTGCACGAGCCCGCCCGGCCGGTGGAACCCCGGCCCACCGAGGAGGACCTGCTGGTCGTCTACGTCGACGGGCCGGTGCCGGAGAAGCTGGTGGACCGGTTGGAGGCGCACGGCGGCAAGCGGGTGGCCTCGCCCAATCCCTACTGGAACCGGTGGGGAGTGACCGTCGAGGATCCGGACGGGTACCGGCTGGTTCTGTGCGAGCGGGGCTGGTCCAACGCGTGACCGGGACCGGACAGGAGTTCGCCGCACGCGCCGGGAACGGTCCCGGCGCGACGGAAGCGTCCGTATCGCCCTGACCGTCGGCCCGGGGCCCGCCGACGACACCGTCCACGCCCAGCACATCGCCCTGGCCAGCGACGACGTGGTGGCGGCCGCGCGCTGCTGCCGATACGGGCGAACCACTACGACGACCTGGCCGCCCGATTCGACCTCACCGACGGCGAGTTGGCGACCTACCGGGGAGCTCGGCATCCTCTACGACCGTGACGCGCACGGCGAGTTCCGGCACTGCTACACCAGGACCGTCAGCCGCGTCTTCTTCGAACTCGTCCGGCGGGACGGCGGGTATCGCGGGTACGGCGCCTCGAACGCCCCGGTCCGCCTCGCCGCCCAGCACACCGCCCGCCGCCTCACTGGCGGCTGACGGTCCGGGTGACGCCGGTGACGACCGTGGTGGCCAGGATCCACCCGGTGATGATCAGGGCGTAGGCGAGGTACTGGTACCAGCCGCTCGGCGCGAAGGCGTCCTCCTGGCCGAAGGAGATCACCGGCAGGAGCAGGTCGAGGGTGTAGAACACCGGGTTGAAGTGCGGGGCCTCCGACGCCTTGAGCGGGCGCGGGTGGTGCAGGGCGTACGCGAGCGAGCCGACGGCCAGCAGCGACAGCAGCCAGACGGCGGCGCGCAGCGGGTGGAAGCCGTAGCCGACGGTGGCGTCCTGGACGTAGCCCCAGACGCGGCCGTACCAGGCGCGGGTCGAGCGCAGACGGCGCTGCTTGGCGAGCAGGACGAGCCGGGCGGCGTGGTCGTCGCCGACCCGGCGGTAGGCGGCCGACAACTGCTCGTAGGCGTAGGGGACATAGCCGTCGCCGTCGCGCTCCAGCATGGGCAGGCGGCGCTCGGCGGGAACGTGCGGGGTGAGGGCCGTGTAGGTCAGCTCGCTGACGTACACCTCGCCGGGCAGCATCGTCGGTTCGAGGGTGAGGAGTTCGATGTGGGACCGGCGCAGGTTCAGCGCGCCGTCGACACGGTCACCGCCGCGCAGCCAGAGTTCGCCGATCACGCTGCTGCTGGCCCGCAGGGCCGTCCCGCCCGGACCGGAGAGACGGGCGTGCAGCAGATCGAGGCAGCCGGGTATGCGGGAGCCCCGGAAGTCCACCCGCCCGCGCGCGGTCAGGCACGTGGCCCGGACGTCGCTGCCCACCGTGAGGTTCTGCGCGTCGAGGGCGTTGCCCGAGGGGTGGTCGAACTCGGCGTCGCGGAAGTTCACCGCGCCGGACACGGATGCTCCGGTGAGCCGGACCTGACCGTGTGCGCGCAGACCCGGTGCCCACAGGTCGTCCCCGATCGTCACCTGGTTCAGCTGCAGCGCCGGCTCCTCGGCGCCGGCCGCCTCGAACGCGCCCCGGTCGGCGAACAGCGCCCCCGCTATGTGCGCCCCGCCCAGCCGTACCGGCCCCAGGAACCGGCAGTCCGTGAGCCGTAGCACCCCCTCGACCCGGACCGTCGCCGCGGACAGCCCGGGCAGCACCGAGTCGCTCAGGTTGAGCTGGCGCAGCCGCGCGCCGTACAGCTGCGGGACCTCCTCGAAGTGGCAGTGGCTCAGCCGGACCGCGTGGTCGGTCGTGCCGTACCGCAGGTCGAGGACGCCGGTGATCCGGGCGCCGTCCACCTTCAGCGCGGCGATCTCACCCGGCTCCTCGGGCCCGTTGAGCAGCAGGGCCCGCAACACGGCCGCGCGCAGCGTCCGTTCGGGTCCCCACCGCACGCCATCGGCCGGGTCCTCGTCGTTCCCCGTACCGAAGTCGACCGCTTCCCCCGTGGCGAACGCCCGCCACACCCGCCGCTCGGCCGGCGTCAGTTCGTTGATCTCCACAGGGCGGGACTCTAACGCCCGCACACGACAGAGGCCCGGGCCACGCCACCAACGCGTCTGCTCGTCTGCGGTGTCGAGCGGGCGCGGGGGCGGGCGTGGTCCGGGCCGGGAGGGTTACGGCCGGGTGTTCCACTCGGCGACGACCGGGCGGCCGTGCTCGGTCGACAGGCGGCTGACCGTGCCCGTGGAGAGCTGGAACAGCCGTCCCTCGGCGGGCGGCAGGCCCAGTCGGCGGGCGGTCAGGACGCGCAGGAAGTGGGCGTGCGCGACGAGGATCACGTCCCCCGAGCGGTGGGCGAGGGCGGCGTCCACCCGGGCCAGCACCCGGTCGGCGCGGTCACCCACCTCGGCCGGGGACTCGCCCGGGTGGTCCTCGGGGCCGGGCGGGACACCGTGCAGCCACAGGTCCCAGTGCGGGCGGGTGCGGTGGATCTCGACGGTGGTGACGCCCTCGTAGGCGCCGTAGTCCCACTCGTGCAGGTCGGGTTCGACCTCGGGCGAGGGGATGCCCGCGAGTTCGGCGGTGCGTATCGCGCGGCCGAGCGGGCTGGTCAGGGCGAGTGCGTAGGTCCGCTGCGAGAGGAGTGGAGCGAGGGACTTGGCCTGCTCCTCACCGTGCTGGGTGAGGGGCAGGTCGGTGAAGCTGGTGTGCTGTCCCGAAAGGCTCCACTCCGTCTCGCCGTGGCGGACCAGGAGAAGGTCCCCCACGGCCGGACTACTCCTTCGACTCGACGGCGTGGCCGCCGAACTGGTTGCGCAGCGCCGCGACCATCTTCATCTGCGGGGAGTCGTCCTGGCGGGAGGAGAACCGCGCGAAGAGGGAGGCCGTGATCGCCGGCAGCGGCACCGCGTTGTCGATGGCCGCCTCGACCGTCCACCGGCCCTCGCCGGAGTCCTGCGCGAAGCCCTTGAGCTTGTCGAGGTGCTCGTCCTCGTCCAGGGCGTTGACGGCGAGGTCCAGCAACCAGGAACGGATGACGGTGCCCTGCTCCCAGGAGCGGAAGACCTCGCGGACGTTGTCCACGGAGTTGACCTTCTCCAGCAGCTCCCAGCCCTCCGCGTACGCCTGCATCATCGCGTACTCGATGCCGTTGTGGACCATCTTCGAGAAGTGCCCGGCGCCGACCTTGCCCGCGTGGACATAGCCGTACGGGCCCTCCGGCTTCAGCGCCTCGAAGATCGGCTGGAGCCGCTCGACGTGCTCCTTGTCGCCGCCGACCATCAGCGCGTAGCCGTTCTGCAGACCCCACACACCGCCGGAGACACCCGCGTCGACGAAGCCGATGCCCTTGGCGCCCAGCTCCTCGGCGTGCTTCTCGTCGTCCGTCCAGCGGGAGTTGCCGCCGTCGACGACCGTGTCGCCGGGGGAGAGGAGGGTGCCGAGTTCGTCGACGACGGACTGGGTGGCGGCGCCGGCCGGGACCATCACCCAGACCACGCGCGGCGCTTCCAGCTTGTCGACCAGCTCGGCGAGGCTCGTCGCGTCGGAGAGGTCGGGGTTGCGGTCGTAGCCGATGACGGTGTGGCCGGCGCGGCGGATCCGCTCGCGCATGTTGCCGCCCATCTTGCCGAGACCGATCAGTCCGAGCTGCATGTCAGTTGCCTTCCTTCAGGTCGCGGTAGGCGGCCACGAGTGCGGTGGTGGAGGGGTCGAGGCCGGGGACCTCTGCGCCCTCGGTCAGGGCGGGTTCGACGCGCTTGGCGAGCACCTTGCCGAGTTCGACGCCCCACTGGTCGAAGGAGTCGATGTTCCAGATCGCGCCCTGGACGAACACCTTGTGCTCGTAGAGGGCGATCAGCTGGCCGAGGACCGACGGGGTCAGCTCGCGGGCCAGGATGGTCGTGGTGGGGTGGTTGCCCCGGAAGGTGCGGTGCGCGACCTGCTCCTCGGGGACACCCTCCGCGCGCACCTCGTCGGCGGTCTTGCCGAAGGCGAGCGCCTGACCCTGTGCGAACAGGTTGGCCATCAACAGGTCGTGCTGCGCCTTGAGTTCGGCGCTCAGTTCGTCCACCGGGCGGGCGAAGCCGATCAGGTCGGCCGGGATCAGCTTGGTGCCCTGGTGGATCAACTGGTAGTAGGCGTGCTGCCCGTTGGTGCCGGGCGTGCCCCACACCACCGGTCCGGTCTGCCACTCCACCGGACGCCCGTCACGCTGCACCGACTTGCCGTTGGACTCCATGTCCAGCTGCTGCAGATACGCCGTGAACTTGGAGAGGTAGTGCGAGTACGGCAGCACGGCGTGCGACTGGGCGTCGTGGAAGTTGCCGTACCAGACGCCCAACAGGCCCAGGATCAGCGGGGCGTTGGCCTCGGCAGGGGCGCTGCGGAAGTGCTCGTCGACGATCCGGAAGCCGTCCAGCATCTCGCGGAAGCGGTCCGGGCCGATGGCGATCATCAGGGACAGGCCGATCGCCGAGTCGTAGGAGTAGCGGCCGCCGACCCAGTCCCAGAACTCGAACATGTTGTCCGGGTCGATGCCGAACTCGGTGACCTTCCCGGCGTTGGTCGACAGGGCGACGAAGTGCTTCGCGACCGCCTTGTCGTCGTGCAGACCGTCCGGGCCCTCCAGCAGCCAGGAGCGGGCCGAGGTGGCGTTGGTGATCGTCTCGATCGTGGTGAACGTCTTGGAGGCGACGATGAACAGCGTCTCCGCCGGGTCCAGGTCGCGCACCGCCTCGTGCAGGTCGGCGCCGTCCACGTTGGACACGAAGCGGAAGGTCAGTTCCCGTGCCGTGAAGGCCCGCAGGGCCTCGTACGCCATCGCGGGGCCGAGGTCCGAGCCGCCGATGCCGATGTTGACGACGTTGCGGATCCGCTTGCCGGTGTGGCCGGTCCACTCGCCGGAGCGGACCCGCTCGGCGAAGCCGCTCATCTTGTCCAGCACGGCGTGCACCTTCGGCACGACGTTCTCGCCGTCGACCTCGACGACGGCGTCCCGCGGCGCCCTGAGCGCGGTGTGCAGGACGGCACGGTCCTCGGTGAGGTTGATCCTCTCGCCGCGGAACATGGCGTCGCGCAGCCCGAACACGTCGGTGGCGGTGGCCAGTTCCCGGAGCAGGGCCAGGGTCTCGTCGGTGATCAGGTGCTTGGAGTAGTCGATGCGCAGATCGCCCACGTGTACGACGTACCGCTCCGCGCGCCCGGGGTCGGTGTCGAACAGCTCCCGCAGCCGGGGTTCGCCCTGGGCGCGGTGGTCCTCCAGGGCGGTCCACTCGGGACGCCGGGTGAGGCTTGGGGTGTCGGACATGTCAGACGGTCTCCTTCACGCTCTCGCCGCGCAGGGCGATGGCGTACATCTCGTCGGCGTCGAGGCGGCGCAGCTCCTCGGCGATGAGCTCGGAGGTGGTGCGGACCTTCAGGGCGAGGGTGCGGGAGGGCTGGCCCGGCAGGGACAGCGTGGCCAGCGGGCCCTCGGGGCGGTCGATGACGATCTCGCCGTCGGTGGTGCCCAGGCGCACGGCGGTGACGACCGGGCCGGCCGTGACGACCCGGTCGATCCGCACGTTCAGCCGCGCCTCCAGCCAGCGCGCCAGCAGCTCGGCGGCGGGGTTCTCGGCCTCGGCCTCCACCGCGCCCGAGATGATCTGCGCCCGTGCCTGGTCCAGGGCGGCGGCCAGCATCGAGCGCCAGGGCGTCAGCCTGGTCCAGGCGAGGTCGGTGTCGCCGGGCGCGTAGGAGCGGACCCGGGTCTCCAGGGCCTCGAGGGGGTTCTCCACGGCGTACAGGTCGGTGATCCTGCGCTGGGCCAGCGCACCCAGCGGGTCCTTCGAGGGGATCTCGGGCGCGTCCACCGGCCACCACACCACGACGGGCGCGTCGGGCAGCAGCAGCGGCAGCACGACCGAGTCGGCGTGGTCGGACACCTCGCCGTAGGTGCGCAGCACGACCGTCTCACCGGTGCCGGCGTCGGAGCCCACGCGCACCTCGGCGTCGAGCTTGGAGGCGACGCGGTCGCGCGGGGTGCGGGCCTGGCGCCGGATGACGACCAGGGTGCGCGAGGGGTGCTCGTGCGAGGCCTCCTCGGCCGCCTTGATCGCGTCGTAGGCGTTCTCCTCGTCCGTGACGATCACCATCGTCAGGACCATGCCCACGGCAGGCGTACCGATGGCGCGGCGACCCTGCACCAGCGCCTTGTTGATCTTGCTTGCCGTGGTGTCGGTCAGGTCGATCTTCATGGCCTGCGCCAGCTCCGTCCGTCTCGTGCGAGCATCTCGTCGGCTTCCTCGGGTCCCCAGGTGCCCGAGGCGTACTGCGCGGGCTTGCCGTTCTTCGCCCAGTACTCCTCGATCGGGTCGAGGATCTTCCAGGACTCTTCCACTTCCTGGTGGCGGGGGAAAAGGTTGGCGTCGCCGAGCAGTACGTCCAGGATGAGCCGCTCGTACGCCTCCGGGCTGGACTCGGTGAAGGACTCGCCGTAGGCGAAGTCCATCGACACGTCCCTGATCTCCATCGAGGTGCCCGGGACCTTGGAGCCGAACCGGACCGTCATGCCCTCGTCGGGCTGGACGCGGATGACGATCGCGTTCTCGCCGAGCTCCTCGGTGGCGGTGGAGTCGAAGGGCGAGTGCGGGGCGCGCTGGAAGACGACCGCGATCTCGGTGACCCGGCGGCCCAGCCGCTTGCCGGTGCGCAGGTAGAACGGCACGCCCGCCCAGCGCCGGTTGTCGATGTTCAGCTTGACGGCCGCGTAGGTGTCGGTCGTGGAGGACGCGTCGATGCCGTCCTCCTCCAGGTAGCCGCGGACCTTCTCGCCGCCCTGCCAGGCCCCCGCGTACTGTCCGCGCACGGTGTGGGCGCCGAGGTTGTCCGGCAGCTTCACGGCCTTGAGGACCTTCAGCTTCTCGGTGAGCAGCGACTCGGCGTCGAAGGCGGCCGGCTCCTCCATGGCGGTCAGCGCCATCAGCTGCAGCAGGTGGTTCTGGATGACGTCACGGGCCGAGCCGATGCCGTCGTAGTAGCCCGCGCGGCCGCCGATGCCGATGTCCTCGGCCATCGTGATCTGGACGTGGTCGACGAAGGACCGGTTCCAGATCGGCTCGTACATCTCGTTGGCGAAACGGAGCGCCAGGATGTTCTGGACGGTCTCCTTGCCGAGGTAGTGGTCGATGCGGAAGACCTGGTCCGGCTCGAAGACGTCGTGCACGACCGCGTTGAGCTCACGGGCGCTGGCGAGGTCGCGGCCGAACGGCTTCTCGATGACCGCGCGCCGCCAGGCGCCCTCGGGCGCGTTCGCCAGGCCGTGCTTCTTCAGCTGCTGGACGACCTTCGGGAAGAACTTCGGCGGCACGGAGAGGTAGAAGGCGAAGTTGCCCCCGGTGCCGCGGGAGGCGTCCAGCTCCTCGACGGCCGACTTCAGCTGCTTGAAGGCGGTGTCGTCGTCGAAGTCGCCGGGGATGAACCGCATGCCCTCGGCGAGCTGCTGCCAGACCTCCTCACGGAACTCGGTGCGCGCGTGCTCGCGCACGGAGTCGTGCACGATCTGCGCGAAGTCCTCGTCCTCCCAGTCCCGGCGGGCGAACCCGACGAGGGAGAAGCCCGGCGGCAGCAGACCGCGGTTGGCCAGGTCGTAGACGGCCGGCATCAGCTTCTTGCGGGAGAGGTCACCGGTGACGCCGAAGATGACCAGGCCGGAGGGTCCGGCGATACGGGGGAGGCGCCGGTCGCGCGGGTCGCGCAGCGGGTTCTCCCAGTCGACGGTGGCAGGGATCTCGGTCATTCCGCGTCCACTCCCTCGCTGTCCGGGGACTTGCTGTCCAGGGACTTGGCGACGGCCTCCAGCAGGTCCTGCCAGGCCGTCTCGAACTTGGCGACACCCTCGTCCTCGAGCTGCTGCACGACCTCCTCGTACGAGATCCCGAGGGCCTCCACGGCGGCCAGGTCGGCGCGCGCCTGCGCGTAGCCGCCGGTCACCGTGTCACCGGTGATCCCGCCGTGGTCGGCGGTGGCGTCGAGGGTGGCCTCCGGCATCGTGTTCACGGTGCCCGGGGCGACCAGCTCGTCCACGTACAGGGTGTCCTTGTACGCGGGGTCCTTCACGCCGGTCGAGGCCCACAGCGGGCGCTGCCGGTTGGCGCCGGCACCGGCGAGCGCGGTCCAGCGGTCCGACGACCGGGACGGGTCGCCGGCGGAGCCGAACACCTCTTCATAAGCCTGGTACGCCAGCCGCGCGTTCGCCAGCGCGGCCCGGCCCTTGAGGGTGGTCGCCTCGGGGGAGCTCAGGCCGGTCAGCCGCTTGTCGATCTCGGAGTCCACGCGGGAGACGAAGAAGGAGGCGACCGAGTGGACGGCCGCGAGGTCGAGGCCCCTGGCCTGCGCCTTCTCCAGGCCGGCGAGGTAGGCGTCCATGACCTCGCGGTAGCGCTCCAGGGAGAAGATCAGCGTGACGTTGACGCTGATGCCGAGGCCGATGACCTCGGTGATCGCCGGGAGTCCGGCCCGGGTCGCCGGGATCTTGATCATGACGTTGGGCCGGTCGACGAGCCAGGAGAGCTGCTTGGCCTCGGCGACGGTGGCCCTGGTGTCGTGGGCCAGACGCGGGTCGACCTCGATGGAGACCCGGCCGTCCCGGCCGCCGGTCGCGTCGTACACGGGCCGCAGGACGTCGGCGGCGGCGCGGACGTCGGCCGTGGTCATCATCCGTACGGCCTCTTCGACCGTCACTCCGCGCACGGCCAGGTCGGCGAGCTGCTCCTCGTAGCCCTCGCCGGAGCCGATGGCGGCCTGGAAGATGGACGGGTTGGTGGTGACGCCGACGACGTGCCTGTCGCGGACGAGTCCGGCGAGGTTGCCGGTCTCGATGCGCCCGCGCGAGAGGTCGTCCAGCCAGATGGAGACGCCTTCGTCGCTGAGGCGCTTCAGTGCTCCCGCGGTGGCGGTTGCTTCGGTCATGGTACTGATCATCTTCTTTCTGGCGATCGGATCAACCGCGGGCGGCGGCGAGGCCTGTCGTTGAATTGAACACAGCCCGGGCCGCGGCGGCGACGTTCTCGGGGGTGAAGCCGAACTCGGCGAACAGGGTTTTGGCGTCGGCGGAGGCGCCGAAGTGCTCCAGGGAGACGATGCGTCCCGCGTCACCCGTGAAGCGGTACCACGTCAGGGCGATGCCCGCCTCGACCGCGACGCGGGCCCTCACCGACGGTGGAAGCACGCTCTCGCGGTACTCGCGGGGCTGCTCCTCGAACCACTCCACCGACGGCATCGACACCACGCGGGTGCCGATCCCCTCGGCCTCCAGCCGCTCCCGCGCGGCGACGGCGAGCTGCACCTCGGAGCCGGTGGCGATGAGGATCACGTCCGGGGTCGACTTCGAGGACTCCTTCAGGACGTAACCGCCCTTCGCCGCATCGGGGTTGGGGGCGTAGGTCGGCACGCCCTGGCGGGTGAGCGCGAGTCCGTGCGGGGCCGGGGCGGTGGCGTGCCGCCTCAGGATCTCGGCCCAGGCGACGGCGGTCTCGTTGGCGTCGGCCGGGCGGACCACGTTCAGACCGGGGATGGCGCGCAGCGCGGCCAGGTGCTCGACCGGCTGGTGCGTCGGGCCGTCCTCGCCGAGACCGATGGAGTCGTGCGTCCAGATGTAGGTCACCGGCAGCTGCATCAGCGCCGACATCCGCACCGCGTTGCGCATGTAGTCGGAGAACACCAGGAAGGTGCCGCCGTAGACGCGGGTGTTGCCGTGCAGGGCGATCCCGTTCATCTCCGCGGCCATGGAGAACTCGCGGATGCCGAAGTGGACGGTACGGCCGTACGGGTCGGCCTCCGGCAGCGGGTTGCCCTTCGGCAGGAAGGAGCTGGTCTTGTCGATGGTGGTGTTGTTCGAGCCGGCCAGGTCGGCGGAGCCGCCCCACAGCTCGGGCAGCACGGCACCCAGCGACTGCAGCACCTTGCCGGAGGCGGCGCGGGTGGCGACCGACTTGCCCTCCTCGAAGACCGGCAGCGCGTCCTCCCAGCCCTCGGGCAGCCGGCCGGCCACCACCCGGTCGAACAGTGCGGCGCGCTCGGGGTTCGCGCCGCGCCACTTGTCGAGCTGCTTGTCCCAGGCCGCGTGCGCCTCGGCGCCGCGGTCCAGGGCCTCGCGGGTGTGGGCGAGGACGTCGTCGTCCACCTGGAAGGACCGCTCGGGGTCGAAGCCGAGGACGCGCTTGGTGGCGGCTACCTCGTCGGCGCCGAGCGCGGAGCCGTGGGCGGCCTCGGTGTTGCGCGCGTTCGGCGCGGGCCAGGCGATGATCGTGCGCATCGCGATGATGGACGGCCGGCCGGTCTCGGCCTGCGCGGCCCTGAGCGCCGCGTAGAGGGCCGCTACGTCGATGTCGCCGTCCTCGGCGGGCTCGACGCGCTGGGTGTGCCAGCCGTAGGCCTCGTACCGCTTCAGGACGTCCTCGGAGAAGGCGGTCGCGGTGTCGCCCTCGATGGAGATGTGGTTGTCGTCGTAGAGGAAGACCAGGTTGCCGAGCTTCTGGTGCCCGGCGAGGGAGGAGGCCTCGGCGGAGACGCCCTCCTCCAGGTCGCCGTCGGAGACGATCGCCCAGATGGTGTGGTCGAAGGGGGAGGTCCCCTCGGGGGCCTCCGGGTCGAACAGACCGCGCTCGTAGCGGGCGGCCATCGCCATGCCGACGGCGTTGGCGACGCCCTGGCCGAGCGGACCGGTGGTGGTCTCCACGCCCGCGGTGTGGCCGTACTCGGGGTGACCGGGCGTCTTGGACCCGTGGGTCCTGAAGGCGTTGAGGTCATCGAGCTCCAGCTCGTAGCCGGAGAGGAACAGCTGGGTGTAGAGGGTCAGCGAGGTGTGGCCGGGGGAGAGGACGAAACGGTCCCGGCCGGTCCACTCGGGGTCTGCGGGATCGTGGCGCATCACCTTCTGAAAGATCGTGTAGGCGGCCGGGGCGAGGGCCATCGCGGTGCCCGGGTGGCCGTTGCCGACCTTCTGCACGGCGTCGGCGGCCAGCAGTCGAGCGGTGTCGACGGCGCGTCGGTCGAGTTCGGTCCATTCGAAGCTGTCCGGTGTCTGCGTACTCATCTTCAAGAAGTCCTCGATCGCGGCGATGGTTCTGGCCTGACGCGTTCAAAACTAAAAGTCTGACTTTTACGGGGGTAGGTCCTCGTGTGCCAGCCTGTGGTGAAAGTGGGACACCGAGAACACCGGCCGGGCGGCGTGAGAGGGACATGGCGGACAGAACCATCCAAGGCGGCGACGGTGACGGGGGCGTGGACGTGATCAGAACGTTCCCCTTCCCGGTCGAGCTGAGTGTGTGCGGGGTCGGCATGCAGGTCGGCCCGATGGGAGCCGGCCGCACCTGGCACGCGGACGCCCCGCTGCACCGCGTCCACCGCATCGACTTCCATGTCGTGATGCTCTTCGACGACGGCCCCGTCCGCCACATGATCGACTTCGCCGAGTACGAGGCGAGCGCGGGGGACGTGCTGTGGATCCGTCCGGGCCAGGTCCACCGTTTCCCGAATGCCAGCGAGTACCGCGGAACCGTGCTGACCATGCAGCCGGGCTTCCTGCCCCGTGCCACGGTGGAGGCGACGGGCCTGTACCGCTACGACCTACCCCCCCTGCTCCGCCCGGACGACGCCCAACTGGCCGCCCTGCGCTCGGCCCTGACGCAGTTGCGATACGAGTACGAGGACACCACGACTCTTCCGCTGAGTCTTCACACGGCGGTCCTGCGCCACTCGCTGACGGCGTTCCTGCTCCGCCTCGCCCATCTGGCGGCGAGTTCGGCCCAGGCGGCCCAGGGTCAGTCGGACACCACCTTCACCCTCTTCCGGGACGCCGTGGAGAAGCACTTCGCCACCAACCACAGCGTCAGCGCCTACGCCGACTCCCTCGGCTACTCCCGCCGCACCCTCGTCCGCGCGGTCCGCGCCGCCACCGGCGAGACCCCCAAGGGCTTCATCGACAAACGGGTCGTGCTGGAGGCCAAGCGCCTCCTGGCCCACACCGACCTCCCGATCGGCCGCGTCGGCGCGGCCGTCGGTTTCCCGGACGCCGCGAACTTCTCCAAGTTCTTCCAGCAGCACACGGACATGACACCGGCGGCATTCCGGGCCGAGATGCACTGAAGAGGGGCCCCACGCCCTGGGCGTGGGGCCCCTCTCTCCGTGAACCGTGCCGTCAGTGACCGAAGTCGAACCAGTTGACGTTCACGAAGTCCGCCGGCTGGCCGCTGGAGAAGGTCAGATAGACGTCGTGGGTGCCGGTGACGTCACTGATGTTGGCCGGGATCGTCGTCCAGGACTGCCAGCCGCCGGTGTTGGCGACGGCGAAGCTGCCGACGGGTGTGCCGGTGGCGCTGTCGAGGCGCACCTGGACTAGGCCGCTCACCCCGCTCGCCGCGCCGCTCGCCACCCGGGCGTAGAACTGCCTGGCCGCCGTGGAGCCGAAGTTGACGCCCTTGTAGAGAGCCCAGTCGCCGTTGGCTATGTAGCCGACGTCCTGTCCGCCACCGGTGTCCGAGGTGGTCTCGGTGCTGACGCCGGACTGGCTGTCGTACGACTCCGCCTGGATGGCGCTGTAGGCGTCACGGTTGCCGGACGGTGGAGGGGTGGTACCGCTCCCACCGGACGACAGCACCTGGACGTAGTCCACCAGCATCGGATGTCCGGACTCGGTGGCGCTGGTCGGTCCGCCGCCGAACGCGGCCGGGAAGGCGCCGCCCATCGCCACGTTCAGGATGACGAAGAAACCGTGGTTGGTGGCGTTGGCCCAGGTCGTCGCGTCCACCTGACCGGCCGTCACCGTCTGGTAGGTGACGCCGTCGACGGAGAAGCGGATCGCCTCGGGGCTGACCGAGCGGTCCCACTCCATGGTGTAGGTGTGGAAGCCGGACTGGCAGGTCGTGTTGGGGCAGGCCGTCGAATTGCCCAGGCCCGTCGTCTCGTTGCAGGGGCCGCCCGAGGCCGTGCCGCAGTGCATGGTGGCCCAGGTCTTGTTGATGCCGTTGACGTTCTCCATGATGTCGAGCTCGCCGACGCTCGGCCAGTTCTGGTAGTTGCCGCGGTATGGCGCGCCCAGCATCCAGAACGCCGGCCAGTAGCCGGCCGCCGCGTTCCCGGTGACGTTCGGCATCTGGATCCGTGCCTCGACGCGCAGCTTGCCGCCCGCCGGGGGCTGGAAGTCGGTGCGGTTGGTCTCGATACGGCCCGAGGTCCAGTTGCCGGCCGCGTCCCGGATCGGGGTGATCTTCAGGTTGCCGCTGCCGTCGAGGGCGACGTTGCTGGTGCTGCTGGTCATCGTCTCGACCTCGGAGGTGCCCCAGTTGGCGGGGCCGCCCGGATAGGAAGTGCCGGTGTCGTACTGCCAGTTGGAGGTGGAGACGCCGGTGCCGGCCGAGCCGTTGAAGTCGTCGAGGAAGACCTGGGTCCAGCCCGACGGGGGTGTGGGGGCGGAGGCGTCGGCGGACTGGGTGGCGGCCGTGGCGAGCGCGGCCGCCAGGCCGAGCGTGCTGAGGACGGCGACGAGCGCGCGTCGCCGTCTCGGTGTGCCGGAGCTTGCACTCATGGGGGTGCCTCTCGGGTACGGGGATGGCTGCGGGGTGCCGATTGAGAGCGCTCTCAAAGTGGCCCCAATGTGCTCCCGCTCACACCGGTCGTCAAGACTTAAAACAAGGAAAGTCCTTCCGGCGCGGGTGAGTTCACCCCATGAATGCCGTTTGTGCCAGGACCTGTTGCGAAGGCCCCTAGACGGCGCTCCCCGCCTTCCACCGGTCCCACGACAGGTTCCAGCCGTTGAGACCGTTGGCCGGATCCACCGTCCGCTCGCCGGAGTTCCTGACGATGACGACGTCCCCGAGCATTGAGCTCTTGTAGAACTTGTAGCCGTCCACGTCGGGGTCGTTCGCGCCCTTCGCGTCGTGCAGACCGACGCAGCCGTGACTGGTGTTCTCGTGGCCGAACACCGAGGTGGACGCCCAGTAGTTGCCGTGCACGAAGGTGCCCGAGGTGGTCAGGCGCTGGGCGTGCGGCACGTCCGGGATGTCGTACTCGTCGCCGAGGCCGACCGTGGAGGACTCCATCCGGGTCTGCTGGAACCGCTCGCTGATCACCATGATCCCGGACCAGGTGGTGTGCCGGGCGTCGCCGCCGGAGACCGGGTAGGTGGCGATGGTCTCCCCGTCCCGCTCGACCACCATCTCCTTGCCCGCCAGGTCGACGGTGCTGATCTGGGCGCGGCCGATGTGGAAGGTGACGTCCTTGTGCTGGACGCCGTAGACGCCCTCGGTGCCCTGGACGTCCTTCAGACGCAGGCTGAGGGTGATCTTCGTGCCGGACGCCCAGTACGTCTCGGGCCGGAAGTCCAGCCGGGTGTCGCTGAACCAGTGGCCGACGACCTCGACGGCGGGCTCGGCGGTGACGGTGATGGCCTTCTGCACGGCCGCCCTGTCCTTCACGGCGTGCGTGAAGTTGATCGACACGGGCATGCCGACGCCGGAGGTCGAGTCCGCCTCGGGCGTGAAGTAGCCGACGAAGGTCTCGCCGGGCGACTTGGTGGTGAAGGTCGCGGTCCGCGCCGAGCTGCCCTCCGGGGTGGCGGTCACCGTGTACTTCGTGCCCGAGTAAGGGTTTCTCGCCGACGTCCACCGGGTCCTGGCCGCGTTGAACGAACCGGCCAGCGTCGAGCCGTCGTTGCCGGTGACCTTGACCGACGCGAGCGTGCCGCCGGTCACGGTGACCTCGACCGGGTTCGCGAAGTCGGCCTTCCTGGTGCCGTCGGCGGGGGTGACCGAGACCACCGGCCTCCTCGCCGCCGCCTTCGCGGACGCGGCGGGCGTGGCCGTGTCCTCGGAGGCGCCCGCCGAACCGCTGCACCCGCTCAGTACGGCGGCGGCCGGTACGACGCCGAGCGCGCCGAGCACACCGCGCCGGGACCACCTCCCCGACCGCTGCGAGGACCGGTTCGATATGTGCGAGACGCCCACGGCAGGCCTTCCTGGGATTTCCACCTTGTCCGGATGGATCCTGCGCGGCGCGTATGTGCTGATCCTTTGAAAGGCCGGGCCGCTTCCTGAGATTCCGGTGAGGACTCCCCGGGGGCCCGGCCGTTCCGCTTCAGTGCCTTTCGGTTCAGTGCCTTTCGGTTCAGCGGCTCGCCAGCTCGACCGGCTCCGCTGCCTCCTCGCTCACCCCGAACCGCTCGTGCGCCCGCCGCAGCGGCCTCGGCGCCCACCACGCCCGCCGCCCCAGCAGCGCCATCGTCGCCGGGACCAGCAGCATCCGTACGACCGTCGCGTCGATCAGCACCGCGAGGGTCAGTCCGAGGCCGATCTGCAGGATCGGGGAGAAGCCGCCGGTCATGAAGGCGCCGAAGACGACGGCCAGCAGCAGCGCGGCGCAGGTCACCACGCGCCCGGAGCGGCGCAGACCGGTCACCACGGCCTCCTGGTCGTCCCCGGTCAGCCGGCGCGCCTCGCGCATCCGGGCCAGGATGAACAGCTCGTAGTCCATGGCCAGTCCGAAGGCGATGGCCACGATCAGCGGTGGCGCGGTCAGACTCAGGGCACCCAGGCCCTCGGCGCCCAGCGCGCCGGCCAGATGACCGTCCTGGAAGACCCACACCACCACACCGAGCGCGGCGCCCAGGCTGAGCAGCGTGGTCAGGATCGTGCGCAGCGGGATCAGCACCGAGCCCGTGAAGGCGAACAGCAGCGCGAAGATGCCCACGAGCACGGTCAGGGCGGCCCAGGGCGCCCGGTCGGCGAGCATCGCGCGGAAGTCCACGAGCCGGGCGGCCTGCCCGGTGACCTGCACGGGCTGCGAGCCGCGCAGCTCCCGCACACGATGCACCAGACCGGTCGCCGCCGCGCCGTCGACCCGGCCGGAGGGCTGCAACTGCACGACCCTCACCCCGCCGGGCAGCGCACGGACCTCGGCGGCCTGGGAGAGGGCGCGGATCCGGTCGGCGGTCACCGCGTCGGTGCCGGGCTTCAGGACGACCGTGACCGGCGAGACGCCCGTACCGGGCGCGAAGTGGGCGCCGACGGTGTCGTACAACTGCCGTGCCTCGGTGCTCGACGGGAGCTGGGTGGCGTCCCCGATCTCGATCCGCATGCCGGTGACGGGCAGGGCGAGGACCAGCAGGGCCGGTACGACGGCTGCGAGCACGGCGATCCGGCGGCGGGCGGCGAAGCGCGCGAGGCGGGCGAAGAAGCGGCCCTCCTCGCCCTCCGGCCGGGCCTTCGCGGGGGCGATCCGCGCGCCGAACCGCGTCAGCAGCGCGGGCAGCAGCGTCACCGCGGCCAGCATGTCGACGACCACGACCGCCGCCACCGCGAGGCCCATGCTGCGCAGGAACACGCTCGGGAAGACCAGCAGTCCGGTGAGGCTGACGGCGACGGTGAGTCCGGAGAACAGCACGGTCCGCCCGGCCGCCGCGACCGTACGGTGCACGGCCTCGACCACGTCCTCGGTGTGCCGGCGTTCCTCGCGGAAGCGGACCAGCATCAACAGGGCGTAGTCCACGGCGAGTCCGAGCCCCAGCATGGTGGTGACCTGGATCGCGTACACCGAGATGTCGGTGACCTGGCTGAAGCCGGACAGCGCCAGGAACGCGCCCGCGATCCCGCTGACCGCGATCACGAGCGGCAGCCCGGCCGCGCGCAGACCGCCGAACACCACGAGCAGCAGGGCGAGTACGACGGGCAGGGAGATCAACTCGGCGTTGCGCACGTCCTCCTGGGCCCGTTCGCCGAGTTGCTTGCCCAGCAACGGGCCGCCGCTGACGTGCACGTCGGGCGCCTCGATCCGCTTGATGCGCGCGGCGGCCGCGTCGACGGCCTTCTCCTCGGCGTCGTCGCCGAGACCGCCCTCGAGGGTGACCGGGACGATCAGGGCGCGCCCGTCGCGCGCCGTGAGCCCGCGGGTGGTGTACGGATCCGGTACGGCGGCGACCCCGGGGACGCGACGCACGTCGGCGACGGCCCGTTCGACCTGGGTGCGCAGGCCGGCGTCGGTCACCGCGACGCCCGCCACGACCCCGGTGATCGACTCACCGGTCGGATCGGTCCGGTCGAGGTACTGGGCCGCGTGCTCGGACTCGGTGCCGGGGACGTCGGGCACGTTGTCGGAGAGCCGCCCGAAGACGCCCGTCCCGAGCCCGAAGCCGAGCAGCAGGAAGAGCAGCCAGAGCAGGATCACGGTGAGCGGACGGCGGGTGGCCGTCCGGGCGAGGACGGAGAGCACGGTCCCTCCCTGCGGGGCGTCGGTGGACATGCCCCCAGGCTGGTGCGGGCGGGTGCGCCCCCGGATCGCCGGAGCGAGCGGTTTCGAGTCCTCGGCCGCGCGGGGGAGACGGGGCTGCGGCTCACCCTCCAGGGGGAGGCGGGAATCGTTCCGGTCGCGGCGGAGGTTGACGCAATCACCACACCCGCCCGTCGAGGAGCGCCCCGTGTCCGAGGAATCCCCCGTCCGCGAACTCCGTCTCGTCGTCACGGCGTCCGACTACGACGAGGCGCTGCGCTTCTACCGGGACGTCCTCGGCCTGCCCGAGCGTGCCGCCTTCTTGTCTCCCGACGGCCGGGTCGCCATCCTGGAGGCGGGCCGGGCCGCCCTGGAGCTGACCGATCCGGGGCACGCCGCATTCATCGACGAGGTGGAGGTGGGGCGGCGCGTGGCCGGGCGGATCCGGGTCGCCTTCCAGGTGGACGACTCCACCGCCGTCACGGCACGGCTCGCCGCCGCCGGAGCCGGCGTCCTCGCCGAGCCGACCCGCACGCCCTGGAACTCCCTGAACTCGCGGCTCGAGGCCCCGGGCGCGCTCCAGCTGACCCTCTTCGAGGAACTCGGCTAGGGAGCTCCGGGTGCGACCAGACCCGTCTCGTACGCGCAGATCACCGCCTGCACCCGGTCCCGCAGGCCGAGCTTGCTCAGGACGTTGCTGACGTGGGTCTTGACGGTGTGCTCGCTGACGAAGAAGGCCGTGGCGATCTCGGCGTTGGACAGACCGCGGGCCAGCAGCCGCAGGGTCTCCGTCTCGCGGGCGGTCAACACCTCCAGACGCTGCGGGGTGGCCGAGGCGGCGGCCTCCTCCCGGCGGCGCCGGACGACGTCCGCGACCAGGCGCCGGGTCACCGTGGGCGCGAGCAGGGAGTCGCCGGCCGCGACCACCCGCACGGCGTGCACCAGGTCGTCGCGGCGCACGTCCTTGAGGAGGAAGCCGCTGGCGCCCGCGTACAGCGCCTCGTACACGTACTCGTCGAGGTCGAACGTCGTCAGCATGACGACCTTGCACGCGGACCGGGCGCACACCCGCCGGGCCGCCTCCAGGCCGTCCATCTCCGGCATGCGGATGTCGAGGAGCAGCACGTCCGGCGCGTGCCGGTGCACCGCCGCGACCGCCTCGGCGCCGTCCCCGGCCTCCGCGACCACCTCGATGTCCTGCTGGGCTTCGAGGATCATGCTGAACCCGCTGCGCACGAGTTCCTGGTCGTCGGCCACGACCACGCGGATGCTCACCCCAGCGCCGCCTGCCGGTCCGCCGCGACGGGCAGCCGTACGGCGACCCGGAAGCCGCCCTCCGGTCCCCGTCCGGTGTCCGCGCTCCCTCCGCAGGCGGCGGCCCGCTCCTGGATGCCGATGAGCCCGTGTCCGCCGCCCGGCTCCGCCGGGCCCCGTCCGTCGTCGGTCACCGTCAGGGTCAACGCGTCCTCCGTCCAGTCCAGTTCGACCGTCGCCGAGGCAGCGTACGCATGCTTCACGGTGTTCGTCAGGGCCTCCTGCGCCACCCGGTAGGCGGCGACCTCTGCGTCCGGCGGCAGCGCCCTCGGCTCGCCCGTCGTGCGCAACTCCACGCGCAGCCCGGTGGATTCACCGACCCGGCGCACCAGCCCGGGCAGGGCCGCCGTCCCCGGCTGGGGTGAAGTGCGGTCGCGGGGCTCCTCCTTGAGCACGCCGAGGATCCGCCGCAGCTGCGCCATCGCGTCCCGGCCGGCCGTCGCGATCGCGTCGAAGGCGGCCTCCGCGCGCTGCGGATCGCTGCGCACCACGACCGGTCCCGCCTCCGCCTGCACCACCATCAGGCTCACCGCGTGGGCGAGGACGTCGTGCATGTCCCGGGCGATCCTGGCCCGTTCCTGCGCGATGGCCCGTGCGGTGTCCGCCGCCCGCTCGCCCTCCAGACGCCGGGCCCGGTCCTCGACCGCGGCGGTGTACGCGCGCTGCACCCGGGCGAGCGTGCCGAGCCCGTACGCGCACACGATCGTCAGCAGATGGAAGGCGTACTCGAAGGGCCGCGCGTTCTCCTTGTGCTGCATGGTCAGCGTCGTGCCGAGCAGCCAGCCCGCCAGCATCAGGCGGCGCTGCCAGGCGGGCGAGCGGGCGGCCAGCGTGTACAGCACGACGAGGCCGCCCCACACCACGTCCGGCGGCGGCGCGTGGTAGACGGCCATCGCGGGCGTCGCCGCGGAGATCACCCACGCGGTGGCGAAGGGCGCGCGCCGCCGCCACACCAGCGGCACCGCGGTCGCCGCGCCGAGCAGCCAGCCCAGCAGGCTGAGGCGGTCGTCGCCCTCGTCGGGAAACAGCCACTGCAGGGACACGGCGAACAGCACGAGCGCGGCGAGGGCGGTGTCGACGACGTACGGATTGGCGGCACGCACCCGCGCGGCGATCCGCGGGATCCAGGAGGACGGGGACATGAGCGGCTCCTCGGACAAGGGCCGTTCCAGTATCCCGACGAGCGGAGGCCCGCGCCTCGCCGGTGAGAGGGATATGCGACCCGAGAAACCCCGAGGAACCCCGAGGAACAGGGACCGACAGCCCTCGCGATGCCGCTCAGGGCTCCTTCGGCGGCCGCCAGCCCAGGGCTCGGGAGATTCCTCGTGCCGCGAGCCGTACCGCCGGTATGAGGACCGGGATCTGGGCGTCGGACTGCGGCACCACCACCGACACCGCGGCCGTCACCGTGCCGCCCGGTCCGCGTACCGGTGCGGCCACCGACAGGGCGTCGTCGGTGACCTGCCGGCTGCTCACCGCGACCCCCGTGCGCCGTACCTCGGCCAGCACCCGGCGCAGTCGTGCCGGGTCGGTGATGGTGTACGGCGTGAAGGCCGCGAGCGGGCCCGCGCAGTACTCGTCCTGGGAGTCCGGGTCCGCGTGCGCCAGCAGCGCGAGCCCGACCCCCGTGGCGTGCAGCGGCCAGCGCGCGCCGACCCGGATGTGCACGCCGACCGCCGACCGCCCCGACAGCCACTCGATGTAGACGACCTCCCGCCCGTCCCGCACCGCCATCTGCACGTTCTCGTGGGTGGCCTCGTACAGGTCCTCCAGGTACGGCAGCGCGATCTGCCGCAGTGCCAGTCCGCGCGGGGCGAGTGCCGCGACCTCCCAGAGCCGGAGCCCGACGTGGTAGACGCCGGACGCGTCCCGCTCCAGCGCGCCCCAGTCGGTGAGCGCGCCGACCAGGCGGTGCGCGGTGGTGAGGGTCAGCCCGGCCCGTCGGCTGATGTCCGTCAGGGACAGCGCCGGGTGCTCGTGGTCGAACGCTGCGAGCACGGACAGCAGCCGGTCGGGCGCGGAGCGGAGGGTCATGGCCGGGCGTCTCCGGGGTGCGCGAGGTCGTAGGGACGGGGGTAGGGGGCCGGACGGTAGTTCACGTACCGTGCCGCGGACGTCGAATCCTCGCGCGCGGCACGGGAGTTGAGGACCGCCGGTGAGGTGTCCCAGCGGCCCGTGTCGAGGCGGTGCTCCAGGGTGTGCAGCGCCCCGAGCATCTCGCCGGAGGTGAAGGCGCAGTGTCCGGGGCCGTCGACGTACGCCTGGCTGAGCAGTCGGCCGGATCCGGCCGCGACGGCGGCCCGCCTGTAGGCGCTCTCGGCCTGGACCGGGATCAGTCCGTCGCCGGTGGTGTGGATGTCGAGCTGCGGGTCGCTCAGCCGGCCGCCGAACACACTGGTGCGCCGCATCCACCGGACGGCCGCGGGGTCGGCGGATATCCGGGGGGCGCGGTTCAGGGCCGCGAGGTCGGTGCGCAAGGACAGTCCCGCCTCCTTGTAGAGCTCCGTCACCTCTTTGTACAGCGGGGACCGGCCCAGCATCGCGGTGTAGTCGACGCCGGTGTTCCAGGACATGGTGCCCCCGGCCCGGCTCTCCGCCTCCTGACGCCAGCTGAAGGCGGGAAACTGCAGCAGACCGGAGACGGCCGTGTACTGGTTGCGCTCCTGGCCGTCCCAGTCCGTCGGGCCCGGCCGGGTCTGCGAGGGGTCGTTGTAGCCGGGGATGTTGTGCAGAGCGGCGGCGAGCGCGATGCGGGCGCGGCCGGCGGCGCTCTGCTGGGCCTCGGAGACCTTCGAGGTGAGGGCTTGGGCCGCGCTCACGGCCGCCGCCTGGTCGGCGAAGCCGGTGAGCGGGATGTTCTCGCCGGGCGCGAGCAGGGTCCGCAGGGCGAAGACGGGGTCGAGGGTGCTGTTCCAGTTGGCGACCCCGCCCTGGACCAGCCCGCACATCGACAGCGAGCCGTCGAAGCGGTCCGGGTGCCGCTCGGCGAGGGTCGTGGTGACCAGTCCGCCGTACGAGGTGCCCCAGGCGATCGTCCGCCGGGCGGTGCCGAACTCCGTGGTGAACACATCGAGGGTGGCGAGCTGGTCCGGTACCGCCTGGGTCACCGCCCAGCCGGTCGTGGCGTACGAGGAGCCGATGAGCGCGTAGCCCTCGGCGAGCAGCTTGCCGGCGGTGGTCGCGTCGGGTGAGTCCTGCGCCGGGTTGGGCACACCGGCGGGGCGGTAGCCGTGGCTGTAGAGCAGCACGGTGCCGTTCCAGTGGGCGGGCACGTCCATCGAGTACGTGGCACCCGAGGGGAGCCGGCCTTCGACATGGGCGTCCGTGGCCGCCTGGGCGGGTACGGCGGCGGCCGCGCCGAGGGTGAGGGTCAGCGCGGCGAGGCGGATGCGGGTCTTCACATGAGGTCCCTTCCGGTGGGGCGTGCGGGACGAAACCCCGGTGAAGTTAGGCACTCACGATTCGGCAGTCAATAACTTGCACAACATTAACCTCGGCGGAGTGCGCGCACGACATCAGCCCAGTCCGTCCTCGGCGATCCGCAGCAGCAGTGTGTGCAGCGTCTCCCGCTCGGCCGGACCGAGGGGGCCCAGCAGGTCGTTGGTCACGCGCAGGCCCGCCTCGTCCGTGTCGCGCAGGAAGGCGCGGCCGTCCCCGGTCAGGACCACGATGCGGCTGCGGCGGTCGTCGGGGGAGGGGCGGCGCTCGGCGAAGCCCAGCTTCTCCAGGTCGTCGACCAGGCCGACGATCGCGCTCGGGTCGTACCCGAGCCGGGCGCTCAGCTCGCGCTGCAGGGCCCCCTCGGAGCCGGCGAGGAAGCGGAGTACGGCGTAGTGCCGCAGGCGCAGCCCCGACTCCTGCAGGAACGTGTTGAACAACTGCCCCGAGCGCAGACCGAGCCGGTAGAGCAGATAGCCCGTGTCCGCGTGCAGGCCGCGCATCCAGGGCTCGTCGGCGTCGATCGAGGCTGCGTTCTTGGCGTGCTGTCGGCTGATGGCGGGCTCCCTGGTCTCGGCCCCGCGGCGGGGCGCCTCTCGGTGCAGATTCCAGCATGTCGCACCCTGAGGTCGCCAACAACTATTGACGGCAACAATTATTGCTCTTAGCTTCGATCTCGAAGCCGCAGCCCATGTTGAAGGGACTCAACCCGTGCCCAGCATCGATCTCACCGGCAAGGTCGCCGTCGTCACCGGCAGCGGCCGGGGCCTCGGCCTGGCCTACGCGCACGCCCTGGCCGCCCACGGCGCGTCCGTCGTCGTCAACGACGTGGACGAGGCCGTGGCCGAGGCGGCCGTGAAGTCCATCACCGAGGCGGGCGGCAGGGCCGTCGCCGAGGTCGTCCCGGTCGGCACCTCCGAGGCCGCGGACCGCCTGGTGAACCGGGCCGTCGAGGAGTTCGGGCGGCTGGACGTCCTGGTCACCAACGCCGGCATCCTGCGCGACAAGGTGCTGTGGAAGATGACCGACGACGACTTCGACGCGGTGATCACCACCCACCTCAAGGGCACCTTCACCTGCGCCCGCGCCGCCGCCGTGCGCATGCGCGAGCAGGGCGAGGGCGGCACCCTGATCCTGGTCGGCTCCCCGGCCGGCCAGCGCGGCAACTTCGGGCAGACGAACTACGCCGCCGCCAAGGCCGGCATCGCCGCCATGGCCCGCACCTGGTCGATGGAGCTGGGCCGGGCGAACATCACCGTCAACGCGATCGTGCCGGTGGCCGCCACCGCGATGACCGAGACCATCCCCGCCTTCGCCCCGTACATCGAGGCCCTGAGGAACGGCGAGCCCTTCCCGGACTTCCTGCGCAAGGGCGAGGGCTTCGGCACCCCCGAGGACTGCGCGGCCCTCGTGCCCTTCCTCGCCTCCGAGGCCGCTCGCCAGATCACCGGCCAGGCCATCGGCATCGGCGGCGACAAGGTGGCACTCTGGTCGCATCCGCAGGAGATCAGGGCGGCGTACGCCGACGGCGGCTGGACCCCGCAGGGCCTGGCCGACGTCTGGGCCACCTCCCTCGGCGCGGAGCCGCAGAGCGTCGGCATCCCGGCGCCCAAGTTCCCGGAGGCGTGATGTCCCCCTCGATGAACGTCGACGACCTGGTCGCGATCGACGTCCACACCCACGCGGAGGTCTCCTCCAAGGGCCACTCCTCCCTGGACGACGACCTGCACGACGCCTCCTCCGCGTACTTCAAGGTCGAGGGCAAGCGGAAGCCGACCCTCGAGGAGACGGCCGCCTACTACCGGGAGCGGAGGATGGCCGCCGTGATCTTCACGGTGGACGCCGAGTCCGCGACCGGCACCGCGCCCGTCCCGAACGAGGAGGTCGCCGAGGCCGCCGCCGCCAACGCGGACGTCCTCATCCCCTTCGCCTCCATCGACCCCTTCCGCGGCAAGGCGGGCGTGAAGCAGGCCCGGCGGCTGGTCGAGGAGTACGGGGTCAAGGGCTTCAAGTTCCACCCGAGCATCCAGGGCTTCTTCCCCAACGACCGCTCGGTGGCGTACGACCTGTACGAGGTGATCGAGGAGACGGGCACCATCGCCCTCTTCCACACCGGTCAGACGGGCATCGGCGCCGGAGTCCCCGGCGGGGGCGGCATCAGGCTCAAGTACTCCAACCCCCTCCACGTGGACGACGTGGCCGCCGACTTCCCGCATCTGAGGATCATCCTGGCGCACCCGTCCTTCCCCTGGCAGGACGAGGCCCTCGCTGTCGCCACGCACAAGCCGGGCGTGCACATCGACCTGTCCGGCTGGTCGCCGAAGTACTTCCCGCCGCAGCTCGTGCAGTACGCGAACACGCTGCTGAAGGACAAGGTCCTCTTCGGCTCCGACTTCCCCGTCCTGACCCCCGACCGCTGGCTCGCCGACTTCGAGAAGCTGCCGGTCAAGGACGAGGTCAAGCCGAGGATCCTCAAGGAGAACGCCGCCCGCCTGCTCGGGCTGACCAAGCCGTAAGGGGCCCTAGATGCGCAACGAGGGACTGGGGTCGTGGCCCGCACGCCGGGCCCGCAAGACCCCGCACCGCACCGCCCTGATCCACGGCGGCACCTCGCTGACGTACGCGCAGCTGTACGACCGCACCACCCGCCTCGCCCATGCCCTGCGCTCGCGCGGCATCCGGCGCGGCGACCGCATCGCCTACCTCGGCCCGAACCACCCCTCCTACCTGGAGACCCTGTTCGCGGCGGGCACGCTGGGCGCGGTGTTCGTGCCGCTCAACACCCGCCTCGCGGGCCCGGAGATCGCCTTCCAGCTCGCCGACTCCGGCGCGAAGGCGCTCGTCTACGGCCCCTCGCACGCGGGGCTGGTCGCCGGGCTGCCGGGCGACACCGACGTACGGGCGTACGTCGAGGTGGGCGCGGAGTACGAGGAGGCGCTGGCCGGCGCCCCGGCCGAACCGGTCGACGGGCCCGTCGCCCCCGACGACACCTGCATCATCATGTACACCTCGGGGACGACCGGCCGCCCCAAGGGCGCCATGCTCACCCACGCCAACCTCACCTGGAACGCGGTCAACGTCCTCATCGACCACGACCTGATCGCCGACGAACGCGCCCTGGTCTCCGCACCGTTGTTCCACACGGCCGGCCTGAACATGCTGACGCTGCCGGTGCTGCTGAAGGGCGGCACCTGCGTCCTGGTCGAGGCCTTCGACCCGAACACGACCTTCGACCTGATCGAGGAGCACCGGATCACCTTCATGTTCGGCGTGCCGACCATGTTCGAGCAGGTGGCCCGGCACCCGCGCTGGCCCGACGCGGACCTGTCCTCCCTGCGCATCCTGACCTGCGGCGGCTCCCCGGTCTCGACACCGCTGATCGCCGCGTACCAGGAGCGGGGGCTGACCTTCCTGCAGGGGTACGGCATGACGGAGGCGTCCCCCGGAACGCTGTTCCTGGACGCGGAGCACGCCGTCAGCAAGGCGGGCTCGGCGGGCGTGCCGCACTTCTTCAGCGACGTGCGGGTCGTCAGGCCGGACCTCACACCGGTCGACGTCGGCGAGACCGGCGAGGTCGTGGTCCGCGGACCGCACGTCATGCCCGGCTACTGGGGCCTGCCCGAGGAGACGGCCGCCTCCTTCGCGGACGGCTGGTTCCGCAGCGGGGACGCGGCCCGGGTCGACGAGGACGGGTACGTCCACATCGTCGACCGCATCAAGGACATGATCATCTCCGGGGGCGAGAACATCTACCCCGCCGAGATAGAGGACCTGCTCCTGGCCCACCCCGGCATCGTCGAGTGCGCGGTCATCGGCGTGCCCGACGAGAAGTGGGGCGAGGTGCCGCGGGCGGTCGTCGTCCCCCGCGAGGGCGTGACGGTCGACCCCGACGAGGTGCTGGCCTCGCTGGCCGGACGCCTCGCCAAGTACAAGATCCCCAAGTCGGTGGTGCTGGCGGACGAACTGCCGCGCACCGCCTCCGGGAAACTCCTCAAGTCCCGTGTCCGCAACCGGTACGGCAACAGTTAAGGAACTCCATGAGCATCACCGTCAACGGCATCGACGAACTGAAGAAGCTCGCGGGCAGCGACCTCGGCACCAGTGAGTGGATCGAGGTCACCCAGGAGCGGATCAACACCTTCGCCGACGCCACCGGCGACCACCAGTGGATCCACGTGGACCCCGAGAAGGCCGCCGAGGGCCCCTTCGGCGCCCCGATCGCCCACGGCTACCTCACCCTCTCCCTCTTCATCCCCCTGTTCACCGAGCTGCTGGACGTCCAGGGCGTCACCACGAAGGTCAACTACGGCCTGAACAAGGTCCGTTTCCCCTCGCCGGTGAAGGTCGGCTCGCGCATCCGCCTGGTCGGCAAGCTGGCGGAGGTCGAGGAGGTGCCGGGCGGGGTGCAGATCACCGTCGACGGCACCATCGAGATCGAGGGCGGCACCAAGCCCGCCGCCGTCCTGCAGAGCCTGTCCCGCTTCTACGCCTGATCGGGGCGGACCGGCACCAGGTCGAGAAGACGCGTCGCGGCGTCCCGGGCGGGCGGTGTGAGCTGGTCGTACACCGCCCGGAACGTCTTCTCCGCCTGCTCCGCCGGCCAGTCGTCGGGCAGGTGCTTCACCGGCAGACGGGGGTCGCGGCGGATGATCCGCAGCCACTCCGCCTGGAGGACGAGCCGCCGGGCCAGGGCGTCCTCGGGGGCCGCCGTCGCGGTCTCCCAGGGCTGCCAGCGCCGCACGAACTCCTGGTAACCGGCGGCGAGTTCGGACAGGTCCCAGGTCTCCTCGATCATCGCGCCGATGTCCGTGCCGGCGTCGGCGTGCGCGCGGAAGACCTTCACATGGGCCGACAGTCCCAGCTCGGAGACCAGCTCCGAGACGTCGACCTCGCCCGGCGCCAGCCACAGGCCGCTGAACAGCGGGCCGAAACCGCTCCAGGTGAGCTTGGAGCGCAGGTCGTGACGCTGACGCTGCCAGGACTCCGGCAGCGAGAAACCGAGCAGGGTCCAGGTGCCGTCCCAGTCCCGGTTGACGGCACCCGTCTGCCAGATGCGCCGCTCGCCGTCGCGCAGGACCGCCGTGGAGTGCTCGGTGAGCCCGAAGTACATACGGCGGCCCTCGCGCTGGCGCCGCAGCAGGTCCCGCTTGACCATCCGGGTCAGCGTCGACCGCGTCGCCTGCTCGCCCACGCCCGCCCGCTCGAACACGTCGATCACGCTGCCCGAGTACACACAGACGTCCCGTCCCAGTACCTGGTCGCCCAGGAAGGTGAGCAGCAGGGACTGGGGCCGCAAGGACGATTCCTCACCGTTCATGCGGCCCACGGTACGACGTCATCGATCAGTGCGGCTCAGCCGCCCGCCACGTCGACGAAGACCGGGTTCGAGTAGAACCAGGTGTCCGCCCACGGGTCACCGTTTCCGGGCTCGTGCGGGACCGGCCCGTGCGGGTCCACGGACGCGCCCAGGTAGCCCGCGCCGTGCCGGTTGCCGTCGCTGCCGCGCAGCCGGACGTAGAAGGACTCGTCCCCGGCGGTGATGGGGACGCGCAGCGTGTACGTCCCCTTGCGGCCCGAGACGTCCCTGCTCTGGACGACCCTGGTGTCCGGGGCCTTCCAGGTGTCCCGGTCGGTCACCGGTCCGCGCACCGCGCCCCGGATCACGTCCACGTGCGCCAACTGCGGCAGGATGCCCTGCGGGTTGGCCCGGGAGGCGGTCGTGACGGTGACGTACAGGGTGATCCGCTCGCCCCTGCGGACGCGCAGCCGGCCGCCCAGCGTCACGCCCCGGCCGGCGTCGCAGTCCCGCTTCACCCGGACGTCCAGCCCGTCGAGCAGATGCCCGTGGTCCAGCCAGACCCGGCCCGCGCGCAGGCCCGCCATCACGGCGCGGTAGCCGTAGCGGGTCACGCCGACGTGGGTGCGGCTGAACTCGCCCGGCCAGAAGTCGCTGCCCGGCTGCGGGGTGTCGGTGTTCACCGGGTCGGGCAGCTTGCCGGTGTTGTCGAAGTTCTGCCCGGCCGGCCAGTCGCCGTTCTTCCAGGTGTCGAAGACCGTGCGGTGGTTGTCGGAGTTGGTGGTGATCGTGAAGAGGCGGCCCTCGGAGAGCATCGCGTCCCACAGGCCGCCGACCGTCGCGGTGGCCCAGTCGAAGCCGCCGTACGTGAGATAGGCGTCCGCCGGGTAGCCCGCCCAGGACTGCGCGGACGGCTTGTTCTCGTACTCGCCGCGGATGGAGGTGGCGCCGCGCAGGGACGGGATGGCGGCGCCCTGGGCGCCGGGCGCGCCCTCCATGCCGATCATGATCTCGGGGGCCGCGTCCCGCCAGTTGCGCATCTCGTGCGGGGAGTCGATGCCCAGCCGCAGCGGGTGGTTGGCGAGGACAAGGACGTCGTCGACGTATCCCGAACGGCGCTGCTCCGCCAGCCACTTGATGGCCGCGACGGCGTGTGCCTCGTTGCGGGCGGTGTCCGTGCCCGTGGCGGAGCCGTCGGTGTAGCCGAGCAGCTTGCCGTCGTAGGCGAGCTCGAACTGGGTGAGCAGGTCGGTCTCGTGGGGGCCGGGCGCCGCGAAGACCGTGCAGTGCTCGGCGGCCGGGATGTACCACTCCAGGCCCTGGAAGATCAGCTGGCGCGGGTTCTCGGAGCGGGCCTTGAGGATCTCGGCGTGCTCCATCTTCGCGCCGTAGTAGGCGTGCCCGAAGTTGGAGTGCTCGTTGAACACCATCCAGTCCAGGCCGTACCTGGCGGCGGCCCGCGCCTGCTGGGAGAACGTGTACTTGGCGTCGTGGCTGTAGACGGAGTGCACATGGTGGTCCCCGACGAGGTACGCCAGACGCGGGTCCTCGCCGCCGAAGCCGGGCCGCGGGGCGGCGAACGCGGGGGTGGCCGCCGGGCCGAGGGCGAAGGCGGCGCCGAACAGGCCCGCACGGCGCAGGAGTTGACGCCTGGAGACGCCCTGGGCGTCGAGGTGGGCGGGGGAGACGGAGGGATCGGCCCAGGAGGGCAGCTGCTGCTCGGTCATGATCTTTTCGAAGGTCCTCGTCGAGGGCGTCAGTGGGTCATGAAGGAGGTGACGGGCAGCGCCCGCGCGACGATCCGCACGTCGCCGAGGCGGCCGTGCAGGATCTGGTCGATCTTGCCGGCGTACTCGTAGCCGCCGAGCAGCCAGGGCAGTCCGACGGAGGTGATGCCGATCGCGGCCGCCTTGGGGTTGCGGACGACCGGGCAGCCCTCGACGTAGAGGGTGGTGTGCCGGCCGTCGTTGACGACCGCGAGGTGCCACCAGGTCTCCAGCGGTGTCTCCTGGCCCCAGTTGGTGGCGATGCCCTCCTGGTTGAGCGGCCGCATGGCCCACTGGGGCTCGCGGTCGTTGGAGAGGGAGAGGGTGGCGAGCGGTTCGTCGGGGTCGTCGCCGGTCTTGCCGGCGGCGCCTCCGGTGCCGGTGCGGCTGACGATTCCGGACCAGGCGTTGTGGTCCGGGTCCCAGTCGGCGGGGAGGCGGTAGAACGCCTCGATGGTGTAACCGTCCTTGAACGTGGCCGAGTTGAGCGGGGCACCGTCGACCGTCTTCAGGTACGCGCCCTTCAGCGGCGACTTGTAGCCCTGGAACTCCAGGCTGCCGTGGCCGGGCTGGTCGGGGTGGTGGTCGGCGGACCAGCCGAGCGAGCCGCCGCCCACCGTGACGAGGCCCAGGTCGTTGCCGCGTCCGGACAGGTCACGGACGGTCCCGGAGACCGGCCCGTCGAACCGCCAGTAGGCGACCGTCCCCGGGATCAGCATCCTCGACGCGGGCCGCTCCGGACGGGCGGGTACCGGGTCGAAGCCGGAGAAGCGGTCCGCGAAGTCGATGTCGACCGAGAAGCGGTCGGCGTCGCCGCTGAGCTCGATCTCCTGCCGCTCCAGCTCGTTCAGGCCCTTGCCCGCCCGGCCGAGGATCCACGGCGAGACCGTCTCCACGTCGATGACGTCGCGGTCCAGGTCGAAGTGGTAGAGGCGGATCATCGCCGCGCCGCCGAAGTAGCGGTTCTGGTAGTTCGTCAGGTGCAGATGCACCTCGTTGCCGGCCGCGTTCTTGCGCGTGGCGCGACCCGCGGGCCAGTAGTGGCCGTTGAGGGTGAGGAAGATCTGGTCGTGGTCGGCGATCAACTGGTCCCACAGCTGCTGGCCGTAGTCCGACAACTGGTCGTCCTCGACGACGAGTTCGTGCGTGGTCAGGATGACCGGCGTCTTCGGGTGCTTGGCCAGGACGTCCTTCGCCCAGGCGTACCCCTTCGCCGACAGCCGCCAGTCCAGCGCGAGCACCAGCCACTCCCGACCGGCCGCACGGAACAGGTGACAGCTGTTGTAGCCGTCCGAGGAGGCGCCGCCGAACGTCGGCTTGCTCTTGAAACGCTGCGGCCCGAACGCGTTCAGATACGGGCTCGCACCGCGCTGGTCGTCCGTGGAGGACCGTATGTCGTGGTTGCCGGCCAGCACGCTGTAGCCGACGCCCCGCCGGTCGAGGATCCCGAACGCCTGGCTGATCGCGGCGAACTCGGCCTCCGCGCCGTTCTGGGTGAGGTCGCCGAGGTGGGACAGGAAGACGATGTTGTCGTCCTCGGCGTGCTCCAGCAGATAGCGCAGGGAGGCCTCGATGGGCGCCGGGTTGATGCTGGGGCCGTCGAAGAGGTACTGGGTGTCGGGCATCACCGCGAGCGTGAAGCGGCGGCTGTCCGTGTCCGGCCGCCGGCCGCCCTTCTCGGCGGCCTCGGCCACGGCCGGCAGCGCGACCCCGGTCGTGGCGGCGGCCGTGGCGGCGGCGCCGAGCAGCGCCGTGGCCCGCAGGAAGCTGCGTCTTCCGGCACCGGCCTGCGCGGCCTCGCCCTGGTTGTGGTCATGCGAAGTACACACGTGTGCTCCGTAAAGGTGGCGAAGAGAAGCTGGCGAAGTGAAGGTGGCGAAGAAAGGGGGGTTCTACAGAACGCGCAGGGTCCAGCTCCAGCGGTGGACGCCCGCGGGGATGCGGTACTCGGGGAAGGTGTCGGGGCCGCACGAGGCCGTGCCCAGCCCCCGGTGCGCCGCGTCGATGTGCACCACGCAGCCGGAGCGCGGCACCAGTTCGTCGTGGTGGGTGACGGCCGTCAGGTCCTGGGCGCGATACCGGGTGACGGAGACCTGCCGCGGCTCGTCCAGTACCACCGCCAGACCGGTCGCGTCCGGTGCCGACAGCGTGAAGTGCCGTACGCCGTGCCGGCCGCCGCTCTCCTGGGGACGCAGATAAGGGGTGAACAACTCGTCGACGGGGGCGGAGTGGTGGCCGACCGGCGCACCGGAGGTCCGGTCGGGGTACGACTCCCAGGGGCCCTGTCCGAACCAGTCCAGCAGATCCAGGCCCGGCGCGGTCTCGAACACCGACCCGACCCGGGCGACGTCGTCGAACTCCGCGGGCAGTTCGGCCTCCTCGTCGACGCGGACACCGCCCTCGACCGGCGTGAACACCTGCCGGTGCCGCACCACCCCGACGGTGCCGGCGTACTCGGCGTCCACGCTCACCCGGCCGCCGTCCCGCCGTACCGACACGACCTTGCGGACCAGCGAGTCCAGTCCCCAGGTCCGCCAGCGCAGCGCCATGCCGCCCAGCTCGTCGTTGTCGGTGGGCGCCCGCCACAGCGACAGCGCGGGGGCACAGGCCAGCAGGGGGTGGACCAGCAGGCCCTCGTCGTCGACCTCGACGGGCCGGTCCACGACGGTGTCCTGACGCGCCTCGGGCCCGCGCAGCCGGACCTGCGGCACGCACAGCTCGGTGCCGGCCGGCGCCCACGGCTGGTCCTCGGCCACGGTGACCCGCAGCGTCAGCCAGGCCTCGCCGCCGTCCCGCGGCACCTCGAAGGGCAGCGGCACGGCCGCCGTCTCGCCGGGCCGCAGCGCGGGCAGTTCGGCCGGCGCGGTCAGGGTCCGGCCGTCCGCCAGGGACAGCTCCCAGGTGCCGGTCAGCCAGTCAAGGGCGCGGAAGTGCTGGTGGTTGCCGAGGACGATGCCCTCGTGCTTGTAGCACTCGATGCGCACCGGCGCGGCGATCTCCCGGTGCTCGTACAGGGAGGGCTTCGGGGTGCGGTCGGGGAAGACCACGCCGTCGGCGATGAACGCGCCGTCGTGGATGGTCTCGCCGAAGTCGCCGCCGTACGCCCAGCGGTGGCCGGGCGCGGTGACACCGTTGTCGTACAGCCCGGCGCCCGCGCGCCCGGCGGGTTGGCCGTCGTTCACGCGTTGCAGGATTCCGTGGTCCCAGAACTCCCAGATGAACCCGCCCTGAAGCCCCGGGGTGGACTCGATGGCCGCCCAATGGTCCGCCAGCGTGCCGTTGCTGTTGCCCATCGCGTGGGAGTACTCGCACTGGATGAGGGGCCTGGTCTGCCGGCCGGACAGGGCGTGGGCGACACAGTCCTCCAGCGGGGCGTACATGGGGCAGGCGATGTCGGAGGCGTCGTCGGTCGCCGCCCAGTCCAGCTTCGCCGCGCCCTCGTACTGGACCGGCCGGGTCGGGTCGTGGCGGCGCAGCCAGCCGGCCGCCGCGTCGTGGTTGGCGCCGTAGTCGGACTCGTTGCCCAGCGACCAGATGATGATCGACGGATGGTTCTTGTCGCGCAGGACCATGCGCGAGACCCGGTCCACGAAGGCGTTCAGATAGCGGGGGTCGTCGGCGATCTCGTGGGCGTGGTCGTGGGACTCGATGTCCGCCTCGTCGACGACGTAGAAGCCGAGCTCGTCGGCGAGGTCGTAGAGCGTGGGGTCGTTCGGGTAGTGGGAGGTGCGGATGGCGTTGAAGCCGAAGCGTTTGAGCAGGACGAGGTCCGCGCGCATGTCCTCCCGCGTGACCGTCCTACCGGTCAGCGGGTGGAAGTCGTGCCGGTTGACGCCCCGGATGAAGACGCGCTCGCCGTTGACGAGCAGGTCCCGGCCGGCGATCTCGACGTCGCGGAAGCCGACGCGGTGGTGGGAGCTGTCGGCGACCGTGCCGTCCTGGCGGTGCAGCCGGACGGTGAGGTCGTACAGCTCGGGCGTCTCGGCGTTCCAGGTGCGCACGTCCGGGACGACCGTGTGGATGCGGGCCTCGCCCAGGAAGTCGGAGACGCGGTCGTCCTCGGTGTTGACGCGGTCGAACTCGCTGTCCTGGGTGAGCACCCGGCCCTCCAGCTCACCGCTGACATACCAGCCGTCGGGCAGCGCGCCGCGCGCGTCGCGCACCCGGCAGTCGACGCGCAGCTCACCGTCGTGGGCGGCGCGCACGGTCACGTCGGCGAGATGCAGCGGGTCGGTGGCGTACAGCAGCACCGACCGGGTCACGCCGCCGTGCCACCACTGGTCCTGGTCCTCGATGTGCGAGGCGTCCGACCACTTGACCACGGTGAGCCGCAGCACGGACCGCTCACCGGGACGCACGACCTCGCTCAGGTCGAACTCGGCGGCCAGGTGGGAGTCCTTGGAGACACCGACGGGCCGCCCGTCCACGTGCACCAGCAGCACGCTCTCGGCGGCCCCGACCTGGAGCACGATCCGGTGTCCGGCCCACTCGCCCGGCACGTCCACCTCACGCTCGTACACGCCCGTCGGGTTGGCGTGGGGCGAGCCGGGCGGGAAGTCGGGGAACGGCATGCGGACGTTGGTGTACTGCGGCAGGTCGTCCGTGCCCTGCAGGGTCCAGGCGCCGGGAACCTGGGCCGTGGACCAGGGACCGCCGACCGGCGCGTCCGGAGCGGGCAGCAGCTGGAAACGCCAGTCGCCGTCCAGGGAGAGGGCTCCGGAGCGCCGGTCGACGGCGTTCATCGGCAGACGCCCCCAGGAGGTCAGTTCGGGAGCCTCCCAGGGGCGCAGGGCGATGATGGGGTCGACGGGGCGGGGTCCGCGG